>CAZXSA010000102.1:0-16257 GCA_964642815.1 uncultured Planctomycetales bacterium
TACGGCTGGCCGCATTGCCGAATTTCTCCCGGAAATACGGCATCATCGCCTCGAGTACCCGCGGATCGAGCGGCGTAGTGGCATTATTGTCCAGGTAAATCAACGGTTTCACGCTTTATTCTCCACCAGCTCCGCGGTGGACAGTTCCACCGGAGTCTTGCGTTCAATGATATCCGCCAAGGTGATTTTTTCGAGGAATTCGGTCAACCGGCCGTCCACCTTGCGGATGGATGCCCCGACCGGGCAGCAACCCATGACTTGGCAGATTTTCTTTTCGTCGTCGCGGCTATGCTCCGGATCCGTTAGGCTCGCACAATAGGACAGATGAACCGGCCCTTCGATCGCCCGAAAAACATCCAACAACGAGATTTTCTCCGGGGGCAACGCCAGCGAGTACCCTCCCTGTGGCCCGCGTACCGACTGGATCAGGCCGCTTTGGGCTAACTGCTTGAGGACGTTCATCAATAGGGCCAGGGGTACCCCATATCGCCCGGCGATCTCCCGGGCGCTGGATAGCCCCGCTGATTCCAGAGCCATGTGGGTCATGGCAATCAGGCCGTATTCCGTTTTTCTGGTCAGTGTCAGCATTTCCAAGTGTCCTGTTTTCGAGACCAAGAACGATATCCATGTTAATATAGTACCGCTCTGGTCCTGTTTCAATAGTCAATAGAACAAGGCTGGTACTAAATATTTGCTTGTATCGTGAACGGAAGCCAGCATGTACTCATATACTTTAATAATATCACCAGATACATAGCAGGATGGGTCCGAAAAGAGATGTGGGCACAAAAATGTGTGACACGGCGGCGTGGGCAGGTTTTTTGCACCGTAACGGAATAAGCCTTTGCCCACGCAAATCCTGGTCGCAGGGTGCAATCCTGACATTCATGGGTAAGCCGGAGCCCCCATTATTCCCTTGTTTTGGATGTACTCATCCTGCCGTTGAACATATCCTTGCAGATCGACGCTACCTCCAGCCTACCGTTATCATTATTATCCAATCCAGATCGGAGGTTTACGCATCATGTACAAAAGGATGATGATCGTCGCGGCAACATTGACGCTGTACACTCCATGTCCAGCCCCGGCTCAGAATCTTGCATCGGCCCCCAACGCCGCCCGATTGGCTTGGTGGCGGGAGGCACGCTTCGGCATGTTTATCCATTGGGGTCCGGTGAGCCTGAAGGGAACCGAGATCGGGTGGTCACGTGGCGATTCTGTCCCGATCGTTGAATACGATGCGCTCTACCGGAGCTTCAACCCCACGAAATTCGACGCCGACCAGTGGGTGAAGATAGCGAAGGCCGCCGGGATGAAGTACATGGTGTTCACCACCAAGCATCACGATGGCTTTTGCATGTTTGACACGAAGCAAACGGACTACAACGTCATGAACTCGCCCTTTGGACGTGATGTCGTGAAGGAGCTGGCCGAGGCCTGCAAACGCCACGGGCTGGCCTTCGGGACCTATTACTCCGTATGCGACTGGCATCATCCCGATTTCCCGCTGGGCAGCCCCGGAGGCAAGGTGAAGAAACCGGAGCCAAACCTCGACCGTTACGAACGGTATCTGGTGCATCAGGTTACCGAGCTTATCAGGAATTACGGCCCACTGTTAATCATGTGGTTCGACGTACCGCAGGAGTTCACCCCCGAACGCGGACAGCGGATCGTCGATGTCGTACGCGGGCTGCAGCCGGACATAATCGTGAACAACCGCGCCGGCGTGCCAGCCGACTATGATACGCCGGAGCAGACGATCGGCGGTTATCAGTACGATCGCCCCTGGGAGACCTGCATGACGGTCTGCAACCAGTGGGCGTGGAAACCCGATGATGCGATGAAAACGCTGCCCCAGTGCCTCCAAACCCTGATCCGTTGCGCCGGCGGCGATGGCAACCTGCTGTTCAACGTCGGGCCGATGCCGACCGGCGAGATCGAGCCGCGTCAGGTGGAGCGACTGACGGAGATGGGTCGCTGGCTTGCCAGGTACGGCGAGACTATTTACGGAACGCGCGGCGGTCCTTACCGGCCGGGCACATGGGGCTGTTCGACACGCAAGGGGTCCATGATCTACTTGCACATCCTGAACTGGGCGGACGACGTTATCAAACTCCCCCCGATCCCGGCGAGAATTCTGAAGGTCTCTGTCTTGACCGGAGGAACTCCGACGTGGGATCAGAACGCCGAAGGCGTCACGATATCGGTTCCGAAATCAGCCCGCGATCCAATCGACACGATCATCCAGTTGTCTCTTGATGGACCGGTTGAGCAGCTTCGAGCGGTGTCCGTGGATGGTCCGCTGAGCGTCGACTGTAAGGCCACGGCGAGTAACGTTTATCAGAACTTGGAGATTTACGCCGCCTCGTGTGCCGTTGATGATAACGAGGGCACCCGATGGGCGACGGACGGTGGCACGCACGCGGCATGGATCGAGCTTGATCTCGGCAAGCCGCGAACTTTTCGTCGCTTACGCGTCGTCCAGGAACCGGTCTACGCCGAGCGCGTCCGGCGTTACGAACTTTTAATCAAGGACGGCGATGATTGGAGGCCGATCCTGACCGGCACGACGATGCCGGCCGAACTGGTACGCGATTTTCCGGCGGTCACGGCCCGTTTCGTACGCCTCAATATTCCGGAAGCCGCCGAAGGCCCCACGGTCAACGAGATCCAGCTATATGGCCCGAAGACCCGACCTTGATCGGTCTATTGTCAGGACGGGGCGCCCGCTCATCCCGGTACGTTGGGCGGGGTATGTTTCTTATCGTGCCGCATCGAACCATGTCATTCAGGTTCGCCCATAAACGGCTTCCTGTCCTGTCGTAACCGCAATAACGCCTCAATCCCGATGTTACCGGACGATGCGATAAAAGCTTTTTTAACTTTGGTCCTGCTGGCCGATATACGCCATTCGTGGGGATGATCTTGGGTTTGGATACGACATATTGTTGATAGAGTCCGATAACATAAGCCTTTGGTAAATATGATGAAAAAACAGAAAAAACAACTTGACGTTCGGGGAAGGTTAGGTTATATTATATACGAACAGAATTTTAACATCGGTTCGGTTCGCGGGGATGTTTGCCGGCCGGAACTTACCCTTTGGTCTTTCGTGGAGGGGACCGTGCTGGTTTCAGGGATGAAATCTCCCGTGATTGGTGGCAGGGAGGCAAATCGCGTGGCTGATGAGTATGTGCGGGATGAATGGCCTCTCGTCGTCGTGGGGCCGGGCGGCGATTTCTTTCGGACTTTGTCCTCGGAGGCGATGGCGGCCTTGAAGAATGGTTCTTGCTCCGAGCGAGGTCAATCGGGAGCTTTCCGGCTTGGTCGAGGGTCAGGAGACTGGCGGAGCAGAGCCGGGTATTGGTTCAAGACCTTATCTGCCTGTCTGGCGGCTTGGACGGCCGATCAGGCCTCACTCGTGCGGTTTCGGACGCGGGTTTCCGCGTGTGATGACAGGGTCGGGCTTGCTCGTCAGGCCGGTGCCTTTTCCACGGAGGCCGAGAACTGGCCGCCGGTGGTGCTGGGGCCGGATGGCTTGCGGGAAATAGTGGAGAATCGTTATGGCAGGCAAATCCTCTTCGCGGCTGACGCCCAAACAATTGCGGATTCTGACGCTTATTCGCGACTACCAGCGCAAGCATGGTTATTCCCCGACGATGCAGGAGTTGGCCGACGTTCTCGACGTCACCAAGGTTACCGTGTTCGAGCACGTCGCCGGCCTCGAAAAGAAAGGCCTGCTCAAGCGTTCTCGGCACAGGGCACGTTCTTTGGAGCTTACGGGGCGAGTTGCGTTCCCGGATGAATCGCCGACCGCCTTGCCTTTGGCCGGGCGCATCGCCGCCGGGCAACCGATCGAGGCCGTCGAGGACAACGAAATAGTCGATCTGGAGGACATGTTCCGTTCCCGTTCGGGCGCGTTTGTCCTACAGGTCAGCGGCGACAGCATGATTGACGAGCATATCTGCGACGGCGACCTGGTGGTGGTCGAGCGTCGGCAGACGGCCGAGAATGGTGAAACCGTGGTGGCCTTGCTCGATAATGGGGATGCCACGCTCAAGAAATTCTACAAGGAAGGTGGTCGGATCCGTCTTCAGCCGGCCAACGCTCGTCTTTCGCCGATCCATGTCGATAACGTAACTATTCAAGGAGTAGTCATCGGCGTCCTGCGGAGCTGTCGATAGCCGCCCAGGTGCTCGGCGGGATCAACCAGGATGGCCGTATTTTCCCGCGTTGAGAATCCGTATCGGATTTCAAGCCGTTGCTGTCGAGGTATTACTCGCTTCCGTCGGTTGAAGGATATCTTTTTTGCGATTGTATTCCACGCGGACGCCCATGCGTAAGGACATGCCGGCCATCGTGGTCGCCAGAGCGTCGGCGAAGGCCGCATCAATGTTCGCCCGGGGTTGACGGCGGCTGCGCATGCAGTCGAAAAAGTCCTTAAGGTGTTCGGCCAGATCGTCGCCGTTACGCCGATACTCCAGCATTACGCCGCCGCTGGCCCGGTCGGGCAGACGTCGGCTTGCATCGATCTCGAATTCCGGGATTTCCGCGCCCGGGTTGACACAAACCACATGCCCCAGCCCGCCTTCTCCATAAGCCACCCCTGCCTCTAATTCCAGCGTGCCGCAGGTGCCGAAAAACGTGATCCAACGGTGAGATGCCTGATTACCCAGCCGCATGTGATAGCTGACCAGGCACCCGCTGGGATATTCCAGCAGGCATTGGGCGGTATCCGGATTGCGGCGTCCGTCCTTCCACACGTATACCCCGCCGGCCGACACCGCTGATTTCGGCACCTCATCCATGACCAGATTGACCAGATCGATGGCGTGCGTCATCCATTGGCAGAAAACCCCGGTCGAATAAGGCCAGAAAAGGCGAAACTCACGATAATGCCTGGCATTGAAGGGCGCTTTGGGTGTGTAGCAGAGCCACTCGTCCCAATCGGTGTCCGCGGCCGTCAGCGAGCTTTCGGATCCGGGAACCCGCCAACGCTGCCCGAAATTCGACTGGGTAATCTCCACATAGCTCACCTTGCCCAGCCGTCCCTGAGCAATGAAATCCCGCGCCGCCCAGGGAGCCCCGAGGCTCCGCCGCTGGGTACCCAGTTGGACGACACGGCCGCTCTGTTTGACGGCATCCCGGGCCTGCTTGATCTGCTCGAAATCGCAACCGAGCGGTTTTTCCACGTATACATCCCGGCCGGCCTCGACCGCCCGGCGGGCATACCAGGCATGCTGGAAATCGGCGGTGGCAATGACCACGGCATCGACCTCCCTATGGTCGAGGATTTCGTCCATCTTACGGCAAGCCAAGGGTTTGCGCCCGGCGAGGGCAGCCTGTTTGGCTACCGCCTCTTCCCGTGCCTTATTCCAAAGATCGCCAATCGCGATCGTTTCCACGTTGGCGGCATCCGCAAGCGTGTGAATTTTCTCAAATAGGGTGGTGCCCTGGCCACCGACACCCAGCAGGGCGAGATGAATTCGTTCGTTGGCTCCGGCCACCCTTTCCGTTGATCTTGCCGTGGAGGAAACCAGACCAGAGGCCGCCGCGGTCATGGCCGTCTGCTTCAGGAACGAACGTCGCGAATGCTGTTTGTTCATCATGGGGTTACGCCTGCCTCATCTTAACGGTGACATTTTGCCAGCCAAGGACACATCTTACCATAATCAATTGCCCTCCGGGAAAACGTTGAAGGTAAAAACCTAGGGTAATGAATACCTTTATTCGGCCATACGCCGAGCTGGCGAAAAACCGTCGGCATGGCCATCGCCAGGCGTAATGACCTGTCGTGTTGAGCGGGCTATACGATTCCTCTTTGGTTCTCGTGATGGTTTCCCAAGGCGATGCTTACCGCTCGGGGTCTCATTTTCGTAACACTTGTAAACCGCGAAACTTGTCACTGATTTGACAGGGTGTGAAATGTGATGTATGGTTATTTCGCAGAGGCTAGCTTTTTTTTGCCACCCAGGCAGGGAAGAGCTGTAACTCGCGGTCAGGTTGCGACCCAGGGCGAATAGGGCGGCCAGCGTTCCTTTCATTCCTGATTCTCGCTGCCTTGCCTTAGCTGTTTCGCTATAATGACGGCGAGTAGCCATTAGCTTATCATTGATCTCGCGGGTTTGATCTGGGGAAAAGCGAGGCTTTCGCGCGGTGGTTTCGCTGATTGAAGGCCCGGATGGCTTGATTATCGTGAACTATTCGGTTCGGACGAATAGGTGCGTCAAGGTGTCTTCCTCGTTCGCGGCCGAATGCGAAATAACGACTCGGGCCTTTGTTTGGAATCATGAAAAATTTATCAAAACCGGCGGATAGTCCAGTACGATATGAGTGAGCGTCGGGGGACGTTTTACGGACACCGGGTAATAGGGAGTTAAGTAGCCATGAGAGTTCTCATGCTCGGTTGGGAGTTCCCCCCCTTCATTAGCGGTGGGTTAGGCACAGCCTGCTATGGCTTGACGCGGGCGATGAGCGAAATCGGTACGGATGTGCTTTTTCTCTTGCCTCGTCCGATCCACGCGCCGATGAGCAGCCATGTCACCCTGGTTACGCCGCGGGGTTCGCGAATTCCGGGTTCCACCACGTATCGCATTGACGATTTTGAACATGTGACCTTTACCGCCCTCGAGGCGGGGATCGGTATTTCGCCTTACGAGACTCCGCAGGAACATGCCCAGAAAATAGCCAAGAAGATGACGGCGTTTACCAAGCATTTGCCCCAGGGCGGCCTGCCGCCGCTGAAACCGGACGCGGCGGGTGTCCCCTCAGGGGCGACCGTACCCATGCCGCCGCCGGGTGGCGGTGAGCATTATGCCGGCGATATGTTTTCCGAGGTGGAACGGTATGCGCGGCTGGCCTTGGCGGTTGCCGCCGAGGAGCAGTTCGACGTTGTTCACGCCCACGACTGGATGACCTACCAGGCGGGCATTGCCGTGGCCAGCATGTGCGGCAAGCCGCTGGTGATCCATGTGCATTCCACCGAATTTGACCGCAGCGGCGAGCATGTCAACCAACGAATCTATGACATCGAACGGCAGGGGATGCATTTCGCCCACAAGATCATCGCGGTCAGCCATCTGACCAAGAAGATCGTTCTGGCCCGCTACGGAGTACCCGCGGATCGGGTCGAGGTGGTGTACAACGCCATCGACTTCAACGGGTTCGAGCCGCCGCAAACCCAGGTGGATATCGGGCGCGACGAAAAACTCGTTTTATTCCTCGGCCGCATCACCATGCAGAAGGGGCCGGAGTATTTCATCGCCGCCGCCAAGAAGGTGCTCGAGGTGGTCGAGAACGTGCGTTTCGTGATGGCCGGCTCCGGGGACATGACTCGGCGGATGATCGAGTTGGCCGCCCAGATGGGCATCGGGCACCGCGTGCTGTTTACCGGTTTTCTCCGTGGCCCGGACGTCGAGCGCGTCTTCCGGATGGCCGACCTGTACGTGATGCCCAGCGTTTCCGAGCCGTTCGGCATCGCCCCGCTCGAGGCCATGCAGAACGATGTGCCGGTGATCATCAGCAAACAATCCGGCGTGTCCGAAGTGCTCACCCACGCCCTGAAAGTCGACTTCTGGGATATCGACGAGATCGCGAACAAGATCATCGCCGTCCTGCGGCATCCCTCGCTGCAAAAAACCCTGCGGGAGTACGGCCGGTTCGAAATTCGCAAACTCTCCTGGGCCGACTCCGCCCGCCGTTGCCTGGATATCTACCAGCAAGCCATGAGTAATAACTGAAGACCGGACAGGACTTGATCACGTTCCATCACCGGTTATGTGGTTATTGCCTTACCATGCGCTTGATCCCAAAGAGGTTTTGTCGGTGGTCCGTTCAGCGCAGCTTCTGGTATTCCTGCTCGCAGAATCGGTCGGTCATGCCGGCGATGTAGTCGGCGATGACCCGGGGCGCGCCCTGTTCGGGCAGGCGACGCTGGTATCGTTCGGGCAGGTTGTGCGGCTCGGACAGGTAGGCGTCATACAGGACGACGATCATTTCTTTCGCCCGCTGATCCATTTCCTTCAGCCGCGGATGCCAATACACCCGCTCCCGCAAAAAGGTCTCCAGCTCGCGGGCCAAGGGGGTCATCTCCTCCGACAAATCCACCATCGGCGCGGGGCACGAACGAAGGTCGTCGATGGTGGCCGGCTTGGCGACCGCCAAGCGGCGTAGAGTCTCGGCCTCTACGTCGGCCAGGAGCAACTCCTCCAGGCGATCAAGGATCGGACGGCGGACGGCGGGCAAGGGATGTTCGGGATACTGCCGACGAATGGGATCGGCCGCTATCCGCCAAAGCCGCACCGCACCCAAGTCCTCCTCTTTAACCAGCCCGGCCCCGATCGCATCCTCCAGGTCGTGACCGTCATAGGCAATACGGTCGGCCACATTGGCGATCTGGCCTTCCAATGGAGCTTGCGAGCCGTCGGCCAGCGGATGCCCGCCCGGCCGATCGTAGATGGTGCAGTGCTTGGCGAGCGACTCGCGAATCTCGTAACAGAGGTTCAGCCCCCGATATGCGGGGTAGGGATGCTCCAGGTATTCGACCACGCGCAGGGACTGGGCGTTGTGCTCGAATCCGCCATGATCGGCCAGCAGTTCGGCCAGGGCGGACTCGCCCGCGTGCCCGAACGGCGGATGGCCGAGGTCGTGGGCCAGGGCGATCAATTCCCCCACCGCCAGATTGACCGATAGGGCCAGACACAGCCGCCGCGCCACCTCCGCGACGGCCAGCGTATGGGTCAGCCGAGTGCGAAAATGATCATGTTCGTCGGAGACAAAAACCTGCGTCTTGTATTTCAGGCGGCGAAACGCCGTGCAGTGCAACACGCGGTGATAATCGACGATGAAGGGATCGGCCGACGTGTCCGGCTCGGGGTAAAGCCGGCCGCGAGTCGTGGCGGCGGTGACAGCGTAAGGTTTCATGGGTAGTCGTTCTTTCCTGCCATGGATGACCAGCGTAGGCCACCGGCCTGGTGGCACCTTCAACGGCTTCGCCGTGGGTAACCCGGGAACTCGTGGCGGTTGCCCTTGATGAACGGTTGACCAAGGGAGTCCATCGGGCCAGTTCGCCTCGGGGATCAATCTCGGGGGCCACCCGGGCGTAAGCCAATCGCGCGATATTCAGTAGCGATCCTTTTTCCTGTTCCCGCCTTGCCGTTCCCATCACCCGTTGAGGCGAAATGCCGCCTTGGCGGCCAATAGGTACGATACCGGATAATGTGGTATCCAAACGGCTTTTGATACCACGTTAGGTGACATCTGCCCGCATTAAGGGTCTCTAACAAAACCTCCTGATCGAGCAGCGGCTTGGCCGATTGAATAGCAGTATCGTGGAGGATACCGCGATGGCCAAGCCACTACTCACGGATGAGCTGTGGGAACGAGTCGAACCATTCTTGCCGCCGCCGAATCCGAAACCCAAAGGGGGGCGGCCACCTGTGTTGAATCGCAACGCGCTGACCGGCATTCTATTTGTGCTGCGGACCGGCATCCCCTGGGAGTATCTGCCCAAAGAGTTAAGGGCGGGGGCCGGGATGACCCGTTGGCGTCGTTTGCGGGACTGGCAAGTTACCGGAGTCTGGGAGAAAGTCTGGCACGCCCTGCTGGACGAGTTAGGCCAGGCCGACGCCATCGACTGGTCGGTGGCTGCGATCGACAGTTGCTCAGCGCGGGCCATTTTGGGGGGGCCAAGACGGGGCCCAATCCCACGAATCGCGACAAAAACGGCTCGAAACGCCATCTGATCGTCGATGGCAATGGCACTCCGCTGGTCATCGAACAGAGCGGGGCCAACGTCCACGACTCGGAAATGGCCAGACCTCTGGTGGATGCCATCGAACCAATCAAACGCCCTCAGGGCCGCCCGCGCAAACGTCCCGAAGTGGTGTACGCCGATCGTGCGCATGACGCGGAAGCAAAGATTCGCGAGCCGCTGCGCCGTCGTGGCATCATTCCGATGATTGCCAAATGGAACACCGAGCACGGCAGCGGACTCGGCACGATACGCCGGGTCGTGGAAGCCGCGTTCTCGTGGCTGTTTAAGCAGCGACGGCTTCGCGTGCGTTATGAAAAGCGAGACGATATTCATCAAGCATTCCTGAGCATCGGGTACCTGCTCATTTGCTGGCACCGGGTTTCAGGGCTTTGTTAGAGACCCTAATATATTTATGACATTTTCTTCCATCAGTTGGGTGAAACAATGCTCAATGTTTTTTCCAAAAGCCCCATTCTGGGTCGACGAGACCCTGGCGTATCAATACCGCCTTTACCACCAGGTAGTTATCCACCAGCAGGCCTTCATAGCCATGCGGGGTACCGTCCCAGGCACGCCAATCGTTCGTGAGTTTTTCTTCTGATCCGGTACCTTGGAAGCGGCATAGATTAAACGAGTTCAGGATGGGAAGAAGCAGTCGATCAGCTTGCTCTTTACGGCCAAGTTTGTACAGGGCGGCCATGACGAAATATTCGTGATTGGCCGAGGCCCCGCCGTTTTCATAAACCTGAAAAGCATTCGAGCCGCCCCAACGGGTGTTTTTTTCGTAGTAATCCTCCGCCGGTACGTTGACGAGGTTCCCCGGCAATCCCAGGTCGAATCTTTCGAAGTGTACCTCTCTCATTTTCTCAAGTATTGCATCGAGCAGTTGGTTGGCCTTCCGTTCATCATCGACCAGCCCGTAGGTAATGGCCAGACCCTGGATAAAAGTGAAGGCATAGTCATGCAGTTCGCCGTCACGGCTCTTCCAACCGGCCAGCATCCTGGTCTTTGGATTATAGAAAGTCGGGTAATAAGATGACTTCAACCTCCTTGCCGCCTGCTCAAAGGTTTCAGCCTGTTCGTTCTTTCCCGCGACCTCAGCCAGCCTCGCTAATCCGCGAAATGCGCGATAGGCCAGGGCGTTGGAGTATGCATCCTCATGACCAAAGTTGATGCAATCCCACCAGTTGGCCGGACGTACCCGACACTCGCCGACGTTACCGCTCTGATGGTATTCTATCAGTCCGTTACCATTGGAGTCTGTTTTGAGCGAATGGTGTCCCCACTGGATAAGCGTGTCAATATTTTCCTCTATCCACTCGTGGTCGTTGCTCGCCTGGTAGTAGTTATGCGCGGCGATCAGCAGGGATGGCCACGTATCAAGCGAGGCGTGGGGATAATCACCTGCGTGGTAGCCCGGCATGCCGTAGGTCTTCTTGCCGGCCAGGAGGTGATTGAGAGAGTCGCGCAGGAGCTGCGGCCCCGATATCCCCTCGGCCAGGGAACCGGTCAGCATGGCGATCTCACTGTATTCATGATAACAAAGGCCGCACACGTCGGAACCAGCATGATTAGCCAGCATGTGATGCTTGCTTGAGAGCTGCAGGATGTTCAGCCAGCATCGACGGTAGCCGTCAAAACGCGCATCATCTTCGAGCCCCGCCACTCTCGGGTAGATGCTGACCACCTCAAGTTCGAACTGCAACCATGGCATCTCACTGGATCCGGCCGGAAAGGTGATCGTGGCATGTTCACGAGTGCCTTCATAGCCAAGCCGCAGAGAATTTTGCCCGGCAGAGGTACCCGTAATACGTAGCGTGCCCTGGCCCGGTATGTGCAGCACTGCGGGCAATATTACCGAACCGTCATCTTCCATTATGCCAAGCAACGTCGCGTAGGCGGGATACTCTCCACGAAACCTGAACTTCAAGACAAAGGATTCAGGAGAATTGTTGCCGCCGGCTTCCGACCGGATGATGATATGTTTGTCTTCAAACCTGAAACACGTGCTCGCATCTGAATGTCCGGCCGGGTAGTAACGAATCCATCCGTCGCGGACCTCTCTGCGGTACTCATGTTTCAGGTTACCGCCAAGCATGGCATTATGCCACTTTCGCCCCTTGCCCAGGGAATCCACCCAGAACTTCGCAAACTCGGGTTTATCGGTTGCCAACTCGACCCCATAGCTCTTCGTCTCGTGAAGCAGGTCTCCCTGATCTTGAGATGCCGCTATGGAACTGAAAAGTAGCAACACGGTCAGGGCCCTTACGATGAGACATTTTGCTTTGAACATTATTCTCCTCGCCTTAATGACTATCTCCGGTTTTCGTAACCCGTCCCGTCCTCGATGGCCGCTTCGTCCTTGATCTAGGATTTCGCATATAGCCTTGCCCGGCTGCGCCACCGAGCCGTGCTTGACTATTGTACAGCGCCCCTGCCCGGTTGCGACTAGCTCCTCTCGAACCTGGGGTAGAACATGTGCACGGCCGCCCGCCAACTCCCGACAAGCATCCCCAATCGCCATGACCGACATATGGTGAATACCGAAAACAAGATGAGTATTGTGTATTTTCAAAAAAGACGATCGGCGAGCGTATTTCGGTGTATGATAAACAGGCGCCCTTGCCCACAATGGCTTTGAGTGAAAATAATCTGTAATAATCAATCTGATCTGCGGATGGAATTAAGTCGCTGTTACCCAAAGCAGGGTCACTTGGTTTCGCCGTGTTGCGGTCTGATTTCAATGGCTTGCACAAATGCATCACTCATGGTTATTTTGTCACCATTCCGATTTTCAACGCCGAGAAAACGAACCTCGATTATTCCGTTACGGGGTTTGATTTCCTCGAATAGCAGATCAAGGGCTCGGTCCATGCCGCCGGCCTGAGCGATGATGAATAAATTATATACGCAACACGGGTGGCGATCATCATGCTCCCGCGGAAGTACCGGAATAAATGGGCCACCTTGGCGATCGACGAGACCGGTCTATACGGCCGGTCGCTGACGCTTCATGTCGCAAGGATTCGTATCGCACAGGCACCCACAAGCCTGGATCGTCGGGACATGTCCCGGTATGTGTTTAGAGTGCGTCCTGAAAGCCAATATTGTCGGCTTTCCCCTGCCGACGAGCACAGGCGGGACGCCTGTGCCACACCGGTTTCAGTATGAACTCTTCGCAACCCGGGTTTAAAGGTGTCACCTTCCGAAGCCCATCAACCGCGCAGGGGGGGCAGTCCCAAGCCCCCGGCGGCGGCACGCATCTTGTTATACAGAGCGTCGATGCTTTCGGAAATGACCCGGGTGTCGGAGACGACGGCCATGAAGTTGGTATCCCCCTCCCAGCGGGGAACGACATGCACGTGCAGGTGTCCGGGGAGCCCCGCGCCCGCGCAGCGGCCGAAATTCATCCCGATATTAAAACCGTGGGCGCTGGTGGCGTGGGCGAGCAGCCGTTGGGCGTCGCGGACCGAGCGGATCAGCTCGTCCAGGGTCGGATCGTCCAGTTCGTCCAGGCCGGCCAGGTGGTTCCGCGGGGCGACCAGCAGGTGCCCGTTGCTGTAGGGGAACCGGTTGAACACGGTCAGGCAGCACGGCCCGCGCCAAAGCACGTGGTGGGCCGCGTCCTGTTCCGGCCGATCGACGTAGCGGCAGAGAAAGCAGCCCCCCGCCTCGCCGCCGGACGGCTCGCCCAACGAGTGAATATACTCCGATCGCCAAGGAGCCCAGAGATTTTTGTTACATTCGCCCATGGTTGCATTGGGAGTCTACCGTTAATAACCCACCCCGGCAAGCGTTGCATCGGGCGGGGAATATGCTAGACTTTGTGCCCATCATGCATACTAAAACATGGACCAGACATAGAGTTGTATTGTCCGCCGGCGGGTTTCACCCCTTCCTCCCGGCGATTTTGCTGCTTTTAGGCGGATCGCTCGGTTTCGGATGCAGCAAGCAGGAAGAGGAGGTTCCACCGGTCACCATCCAGACGGTCGAGGCGTATGGCATCCGGCTGGACGAGACCGCGACACCGAAGCAGGTAGCCTACGTGCTGCTGCGGTCCCTGGCCGACGATGTGTTCGCCTCCCAGGCGTTCCAGCGCGACCAACAGCGTCAAGCCCTTGAGCAGACCTTCGCGCTGGCCGCCTATTCGGAAATCGAGCGCCGGCTCCTTCAGGCTTACGGAGCGAACGCCAAATGGGAGGAAGGGCAACGCGATCGCGAGCTTTTCCGCGTGGTGAATTGCTGGGCGCCGATCGTGGCCCATTACGTGGCCAGCTTCGATACCGATTTTGAGGCGGCCTCCCGGAAAATGCAGGTTGCGATCGAGGCCGGCGAGAAAAGGGCGGATGTCAGCTATCCCGTGTGTCACGACCCGTCGATCGAGGATCCGGCCAAGCGCGAGGCGGTCATCCTGCGGATCGAGTTGTCCCGCGAGGAGGCGGACGGCAAGCTTTACTGGCGGGTGGGCCGGGTGGTTTACGGTGGACTGGCCGGCGGCACCCATACCCGGCCGGCCAGCCAGCCGTCAAGTGATGCGAAAAACTGAAAACGTGTTATCCGGTACGCGGGGGACACGGGTAATCGAAAAGCAAGTGGACCCGGCTCATCCATAAGATAAGAAAGTGCGATCGATGGATTCCGATTTGGCAATCGCCCAGCGCGCGACGCTGAAACCGATTCAGGAGATCACCGGGCGGCTCGGCCTGCTCGATGACGAGGTGCTGCCCTATGGGCGGTACATGGCCAAGATTCGTTTGGAGTCGATCGCCCGGCTCGGCGGCGACACCCTCGGCAAATACATCGTGGTTACCGGGGTCACGCCCACGCCGCTCGGCGAGGGCAAAACGGTCACGACGGTCGGGCTGGCCCAGGGTTTGTCCTATCTCGGCAAGCAGGCCGCCTGCTGCGTGCGTCAGCCGTCGATGGGGCCGGTTTTCGGCATCAAGGGCGGGGCGGCCGGCGGCGGGTATTCCCAGATTCTGCCCATGGAGGAGTTCAACCTCCACCTCACCGGCGACATGCACGCGGTCTCCAGCGCCCATGCCCTGCTCAGTGCGCTGATCGATACGTTGATGACCAAGGGCAACCCCGGCCGTCTCGATCCGATGAAAGTCACCTGGCGGCGTTGCGTGGACATGAACGACGCCGCCTTGCGCGATATTGTCATCGGCTTGGGCGGGCACGGTTTTCCGCGGGAGACGGGCTTCGATCTGTCGTCCGCCAGCGAGGTGATGGCCGTCCTGGCTTTGGCTAACTCGTTGCCCGACCTGCGCCGGCGCCTCGGCCACATTGTCATCGGCTACACCCATCAGGATATCCCCGTCTTCGCCGAGGCGATCCGGGCCGCCGGGGCCATGACCATCCTGCTCAAGGATGCGATCATGCCCAACGTGCTCCAGACGGTCGAGCACGTGCCCGCCTTCGTGCATGCCGGGCCGTTCGCGAATATCGCTCACGGAAACAGCTCGATATTGGCCGACGAAATCGCCCTGCGCTGCGCCGATTACGTGGTGACCGAGGCCGGTTTCGGCGCGGACATGGGTTTCGAGAAATTCTGCGATATCAAGTGTCGCGTCTCGGGGCATCATCCGGACGCGGCCGTGCTCGTGGTGACGGTGCGGGCCCTCAAGGCGCATAGCGGGCGTTACCGCGTCGTGCCGGGGCGGCCGATCGACCCGACCATCTTCGAGCCGAGCGTCGAGGCCGTCCATGCCGGCCTGCCCAACATGGTCAAGCATCTGGAGAACATCGCCCGGTTCAATTTACCCTGCGTGGTGGCGGTCAATCGCTTCGACACCGACAGCGACGACGAGCTTGACGTGATCGCCGAGGCCGCCAAGGCTGCCGGCGCGTTCGACGTGGTCATCAGTGAAGCGCACACCGAGGGCGGGGCCGGGGCCGCCGCGATGGCCGAGGCCGTCGTCGCCGCCGCCGAAGCCCCCCGGCCCGAACCGTTCCGCTTCCTCTACGAGCTGGACCTGCCCATCAAGCAGAAGATCGAAACCATCGCCCGGGAAATCTACGGGGCCGACGGCGTGGACTACGGGCCGGCCGCCGCCGCCGCCGTCGAATCGCTCACCCGGCTCGGTTTCGACAAGTTGCCCATCTGCATGGCCAAGACGCAGTATTCCCTTTCGCACGATCCGAACCTGAAAGGCCGGCCAAGTCATTTTCGCGTCCCCGTGCGCGACATCCGCCTGGCCGGCGGCGCCGGGTTCCTTACGCCTCTTGTTGGCACCATCCAGACCATGCCCGCCTTCGGCCGGCACCCCGCCGCCGTCGATATGGACATCGACGAAAACGGCAAAATCACCGGGTTGTATTGAGCCGTGGCGTGCGGATAGCATGGCCATACGGTCGCGTCGGGCAATAGCCCGACCTACGTGCTGTATCGAGATTCCCATCTCGATACCACGACTTGCGGGATTCCCCTCCCGCGAATGAAGGTGCGCGAAAGGATTCGCGTCCGGGGGGGTGCGAGAAAGGATTCTCGCACCAGCAGA
>CAZXSA010000103.1:0-16253 GCA_964642815.1 uncultured Planctomycetales bacterium
CCAACCTCTGTTACGACAACTTCGGCCCACCGGCGGCCATGATTCGCGGCCTGTTCGAATACCGCTACACCGCCGAGGGATTGTCTTTGCTTCCTCATGTTCCGCCAGGCATCACCGAGTTGCAACAACATTTTCCAATCCGCTTCGGCGACAAACGGCTCTACCTCGCGGCCGCGGGCACCGGTCCGATTACTCAGATTTTCGTCAACGGTTCACCATGGAATACGTTCACGGCCGATTCAATTTTCCTGCCCTACGACCGTACACCGGCCACCGCGATCGTGGAAATCATCATGAATCATGCCCCGCGTCCAAAATTTCAACCCCCCGAGGCCACACCTAAGCTGACTCTTCCACCCGTGCCGGAACAGATGGACCCCGATTTAGCCGACCTTCGTGACAAAGCGAAAACACTGCTGGTTTTCGCGGATCAATTGGACCAGAATGGCCTGGGCAACAGCTACGAAGCCGCCCATGCACGTCTGGCCGTCCAGTGTGTAATCACAGCGCATGTGCGTCGACACATGTTGGCCGGAAAGATGCTGGAACCTTTGCCCGAGCCGTCCGCCCAAGCCGCTGACCGGGCTTACCTTGGCGCTGCTTTCGATCTGTACAAGGGACTGGTTGCCGTCATCGAGGGCTATGTTAATTCGGATAATGCTCAGAAACAAAAGGTTTGCCAGTTATGGCGGAAAATACCAAAGACAGAGTAGCGATTCCCGGATAGAGGCACTGGAACAAGCAAGCAGGCAAATGCCTGTGAAAGCCTGCGGTAACAGGAGCGGCGATGCCTGAACCCATCCAGCCATTGTTGTTCGACCTTGAGCCGGATCGTTCGCTTTCCGTACCATCCGACCTAAGCGGTTTGACGGTACGCGAAACGCGATGTAAAAGCCTGCTGAATACCGGCGGAATCTTCGATTATTCGTTCAATTGTTACACCGGTTGTCAGAACGGTTGCGCCTACTGCTACGCCCGATATATGCAACGCTTCCATCCGCATACCGAACCCTGGGGCGCATTCGTGGATGTCAAGATCAACGCCGTCGAAATCCTCAAGCGCCAGTTGCGTACACTGCCGCCGGGCAACGTCTTCGTCTGCAGCGCCTGCGACGGCTGGCAGAAGGTCGAGGAGCATTACCAGCTTACCCGGCAGTGCTGCCGGTTGCTGCTGGACGCGGGATTTCACCTGAACATTTTGACCAAGAGCAAAATGGTCCTGCGCGATCTCGATATCCTTGCCGGCCACTCGGTCCGTCTCGGCGTCACCATCACCACGCCCGATGAGCATTGGGCTCGGATATGGGAAGCCGGCGCATCCTCGGTGGCCGATCGCGTGGAGATGCTCAAGCAAGCCAAGGCCGTCGGTTTGAAAACCGCGATCATGTTCGGCCCGCTCCTGCCCGGCATCAGCGACACGGATGAGGCCTTGTACCGCCTCTTTTCCCTGGCCGCTGAAACCGGCGTCGAGCGTATCTGGACCGATATCCTGAATCCCCGGCCACGGGTCTGGCCGAGCGTTCAGCAGATATTACGCCGCCATTGTTCGGATCTCTATGAAGACTTTCGTCGCATGCTCTTTGATGCAGAGGCCCGGCGGACATATCGGCGGCAACTCAACCAGCGAATCCGCAAAGCCGCCGCCCGGGCCGGTGTATCCGGCCGAATGAAATAATGGAGATACCTCAACTCGCTCGTCTCTGAAAATGTTCCTTATCAAATATTTGAGACAACGCCCCTGATACCATGACCACGCTTTTACACTTTATTCAACGATGAAATCCAGCCATAATCCGTGGGGGACTTGGCCGATACTCAGCCATAGATGCGCGCCTGACTGGGCTTCGGCAGGCACCGAACACAGAAGTTCACCGTTGGAAAGAGCGGCTTGTCCATTCATTCGGCGGCCATCATAAAGCCATGCGACTTGCGAGGGATCGATGTTCACCCCCGAGGGGATGTTGATCCGAACCGCCTTCCCCGGCTTTACCAGATGATCGCTACAGGTTGGCATCGGCGGTCTTGGACGATCAACCTGCTGAATGCGATATTTAAAGGCCGGTTCCGCTCGCGGCAGAACATGAAGCAGGCCGCGACTCCAGCGCAGTTCAGGAGCCGGGGCGGCCGATCCGTCTTCCCTCTGAGCAACCAGTTCGACATCCTGATCTTTCTTGAGATTTGCCAGTTCGGGCAGGAAAGCAAAATCCGTAAATTTCGTGGTCGGTATGACCCACCAATCCTTGCCGTCTTTCTTAATGGCCGCGCAGCCCTCGATGGCCAGCGGGCCAAGAAATACAAAACCTCCCCGGCTGTCCGCGTAATACTGTTCCGTACCCGCGCTATAATCCACCCGCTGACGCGGACCGGATTTCGCCTCCGGCCCCGCTACAGGCACAATGGCCGAGTATACCAACAGATCGTCCTCATCCCGAGCCACCAGATACCCCCATCGGCCTAACTCGAAATCACGACCACGGGCTTGGACAAGCCACGGCTCGTCATGGCCGTTGACGTATACTTGCGTGCCGTTTTCGTAAACAACATGCACACGATTTTTAAGATACGCCCCGCTGACCAGGGCGGCGGAAGTATCCAGGAACCGCCCTTCGTGTTCGTATTCAATCGTACGGACGGGGATCATGGCATAGCGCTTCTGGGCCTGTTGCATCATGTAGTAGGTCTTCAAGTCGCCGGCACGGTCAAAGTGTCCAAAATAGCCAATGTGTCCATAAGCGATGGTCGCGGCCAGAAACTGGTCCTGATGCTCGGGCTTATCGAAAGGACAGTTTCTGAAGTACATGCCCTGGGTGCCCATGCCCGCGTCCATCTGCAACGGATGAATCTTAAGCAGGTCAAAATCCACCAAGAGCGGCAGCTTGTGCGGTTCCTCATGCGCTATCTGGCCGTAATTCCCGTCGGTCAGGCCGGCATAGATCCAATGCAGCGGACCTTCCGAATACACCGGGCCAGGGTAAACGATTTTCTCATTGCAGAAGATACGGCCGTAACATTCGTAGGTCCGACGAAATGTTCCCGCCCCCGGCACGCGTATGTCGTAATCCACCCGGTGCCAGGGCGCCACCGACGTAATGACATCACAGTAGGAGTGATTCGTATCGAACTTTTTCTGAATTTGCGGAGCCAACAGGGCCTGCATATCCATCGCCCACATGGGCTTGGCGTTATAACAACGTGACCACCCTCGCGGCCACCATAATCCATCGGTCCAGCGGAGCACGTAGTTTTCGTTGAAATAACTGTTGACCGGGGCGTAGTCGAGATAATTGGTATACAACCCGACCCGCCAACCGAGGGCCTTGATCTCGGCCACCATTCTCGCAAGGGCCGGATCTCCGCCACGCTTGGGCCCGGCGTTAAGGCGAAAAGTAAAGCTCTCACCCGTATCCCGCCAGGAGCTCTCGTGATAACGAACCGTCACCTTGTCGCAACCGTAATTGCGTAAAAGAGTCGCATCGTCGATTTCGAGTTGATGATCATACCCCCCCCGCCAGCGCCAAACTCGTTCACCCTGTACGTCACGCCACGGCGAAGGTGGATTGGGGATGTTCGGCAACACTTCCTGCACATCAGGCGAGGCGGTAATGAAAAGGCGTTCGCGAATGCGGTTACGGATGCCATCGGTCTTCATATTGTATTTGAGATTGGCGCCGTAGGTTGCCCAGTCCGGGCCCTCCTCCGCCTTGCCATGCACCTCCGAAGCCTCCGAATGGTACCAGTCGAAAAGGTTGGATAGAAATAAACCGTGCGTATATAGCGCGCGAGGGTCTTTATTCATCCACCCATAGGTCAGGAAGGGAAAATTAAACAGTTTGGCGTCCGGCACCGGCTCGGCCCGGCCGGTATCCACCAGCATGGCCACCGGATCGGACGCCTCGATATCCACGACCAATGATTTCTGAAGGATTCGCAGACGAAAGGCGAGATCGGTTTGGAGATCCTTATAGGTCAGTCGCCAGAGCACTTCCAGTTGACCATCGGTCAGGGTTTGCCTCAACAGTTGATGGCCAACCGCCGGATCGTCCACATCGACTTTTTTTCCGTTATCCGCGAAACAGATACCGCCGCGCGCACAGGGGCGCAGAGTATCGCCCTTCCAAAGCAGCTCAATATCTCCCAGGGTGGCATCCGTCGGCCGGTAACGATAAACAATCTCGGTATTCGGGTCCGTATAAGAGAACAGAGTTGCCTCGCCATCTTGTCGCGCATCGTTGCGAAAGTCGCGTGCCTTGTTTGTCGGCAGGATGGTCTCCGGACGGGTCGGGAAAGGAAGTTTTTCAGGCCAAGGAGCAAATTCAAGCGGATCAAGACGTTCCTTATACGTGTACAGCGGGCCAAGGAATATGGCCCGTTTCTCGGGATTGGTTGTATTGGTGAACTGGATACCATGGAACGTAAAGGGACGCTTGGCCTGGGCCTCCTGCTTTTTATCGAGGCGTCCGTGCATCATGAACCAGTATATGTAATCAATCTGTTCCAGGTCGATCTTGAAGCTTTTTCCTTCCGCGTCGAGAAGCAGGATTTTGGCATGCGGAAGCGCCGGATTAGGGTGTGTCTTGTGTCCCCAATGATTACCCACGTTCCAGAAGTTTACACAGTCCCAAGGTTCGGGAATGGGAATCGGCTTGCTTGGCCGGACAATCAGGGCCGGTTTCTTGTCCCCGCGGGCGGAGTAAACCAGCTTGGCGCAGTGGTCGCGGAAAAGTCGCCACTCTTGTGAAAGATAGAGCCAGCCTTCCGCGTTCTCGCCTTCAACTTCCCAGCCGGTCAGATCATCGAAAGCCACCAGAGGCTCACCCTGCTCGCTACGCCCTTCCATTTCGTAGGGTTTTTCTCCCATGGGGCCCGGCTCGGGATCCACTCCACCGGCCGGATGGATAATCACCTGGTCATCGTCCGCGAACGCGGCGGGTAGCCAGGCCGCGCTGATCCATGCCATAAGAACAGCCACGTGTTTAATGCCCTTCATCAATCACTCCTTCACCCATTTCGTCCGAAGGTTTGTATCTGTCCATTACTCCGAGAGGTCGCTTGAATATTTGTCCTCCCGATCACTTTTCTCGGAGCACATTGATCGTGGCCTCTTTGGGAAAGCTCCCCACCGTGATCCGGTGAGTACCGTATATATATTGCGGGTCTCGCTCCACCAGCCGCAAATTATCTCTGATCATCTTGGCGGATACGGAATAAGCAATTTCAGCGCTTTCGCCGGGCTTCAGTTCAGGCCATCGGGTCAACATTTCATGCCCGTCGAACAGAAAGGCAGCCTTGGCCAGCCCGGCCTGATCTGAACGGTTGGACACCACCGCTCGGACCTTGAAATCCTCATTCAAGCCGACATCGGTCCTCGAAACCGTCATATCGCTGAAGGCCAGTTTTTCGAGCGGAATCGGTCTGGTTAAACGCCAATTCTCGAGTTCCGCCCGGGCGGGTTGATTGGTGGCGCTGTGCGCAAAAGTAAAAACCCCCACGTCCTGAACCTCGGCGGCCGAACGCATCGTGCAGAGCCCCCCTTTGACAAATTCATTGGGCACTCCTCCGGATTTGTTGATATTCCACAATTGGCCGTCCCAGCTAACGTAACCACTAAATTCGTTTCCTTGTTTAACCAGCTGGTACCAGGAGGTATACGTTGCCCCGCCATACAGGGTCATATCCACCATCCCGTCACCGTTGATATCCGTTTGAAACATCTGATTCCCCCCGTATTTTTTTTCAATGTACAGCAATCCCAAGCCGGGTGATTCGGCCCCTTGTCGAGTTAGATCATTACGGACCACCAGGCCAACCGCTCCTTTCGGGCTGGTCGCCGAATGGCCTAACAAATGCATGGTAGCCACAAAATCGCCTTGAACATCCGGGATATACATGACCGCGCAAGGGCCGTTGCAATACAATGGCCCCCTCTGATCCCCGGCGGCATCGATGATGATCCGATCGCGCGTTTGCGCAAACCGCGTTTCCATGTTGGCGAAAGTGGCAAAGGGCCAGACGGGCCAATCCCCCACACGTAGCAAACGCGGACCTTTTTCGGCAAAACGATGCTCAACGACCACCTGTTTTTCCTCGCCCGGCTTCAAGGTTACGGTCTGACTGGCCACCGCCTGATCGTTAGCATACAAAACGACTTCCTTGTCACCCGTAGCGCCGCCGATGTTTTTGATCGGTACGGTCACACGGGTCCATTCTCCCGCCGCCTCGGGAGCGATTATTTCCATTTGCTCGCCATATTCAAACGCCGCCGGCGCAGGCTGGACCCTTGCCACCGCGGATAAAGGGCCGAATGAAACACGGTAATCCCGTGGCTGGTAATAGCGCGACGTTTCCAGTTCGACCTGCCGACTTTCATCCTGTTCGAGCCATAACCACTTGGCCACGTCATCCATTCCGTTCACGCTGATCTGGGCCCGAACAAATCCGCTGACTCCCTCATTGGTCAGCTTGGCTTTCACCTGAAACCGTTCATTGGGCTTGATGGGCTCCGATACGGACAATTCACCGAAGCGAATTCTGCTTGTTACAGGGAAGACGCCTTCCGCCCGCAGTTCCTCGCCGGCGGCCAAGGGGGTCTTCGTCCGGCGAAAGTCCATACCGGTAAAAGACAAGTTAAATGTACCGGGACCAAGGATCTCCACGAACTGATCCACGGCTGGAGCGGCTGAGTCATATATCGCAAAACCGTTGACCCGTTCCAGTTGAATCGCCGCCGCCCGGTTGCTCAAGCCGGTAATGTTTAATCCCCGTATCTCAAGGTCACCACTGTCGGCAAATACCAAAGCGGAATCGGTTTTATCGGTCAGGTTCAGTCGGACGGTGTCCATGCGCACATCCTGAACCCACTGCATGTTCAGCCAGTGTGTCAGTTTCCAGCCTGAATCGGTAACGCGGATATTGCTCAAATTTAAACCACGGATGGGCGCTTCCGGCAGACCATGGATTCGCGACCAGGCTTTCAGGTCTTCGGCAACGACATTGTTGATCGACAAGTTGGAGATTACCGGATGCAGCACATCCATGGAGGTGATGTCAAACATTTGCAGGCATTTGCGGAGCACGATGTTGGAATAGGTGACATTCTCGATCAGCCGGTCGGGCACCCCGGGAATGTCCGGCCGCATCAGTTGGATGGTAAACATCGCTCCGGTGTTCTCGAAGACGCAGTTGTTCACCAGAATGTTGCGGAAGACCCCGGCGGTACCGGTGCCGAATTTGATGGCCGGATGCCCGGTATTCCGCACGATGGTGTTGGCGATGATAATATTTTCCGACAAAAAGCCGCAGGGCGGACCGGAAGGAACACAACTTTCGTTCTTGATCGTAATAGCGTCGTCGCCGGAACCATCAATCACCACGCCGTCATAAAGCACGTCCTGTGAACATACGGGGTTAATCCCGTCGGCAAAGCTGTTCAGGCATTTAATACGAACCAATGCCACCCCCCGGCAACCGTATAGGGTGGTACACCAGCCGGGCGAATCAACGACGGTGATATCCTCCAGCCTGATGTCCGTTGAATTCTCAAACAGGATGGGCAGCGGCCCTCGTCCCCCGCCGGGGTTCAGGGCGAGATTCCCGTTGATGACTCCCTCCCCCCGAATGGTCACATGCCGCACCCGGTCGCCGTGCAGGAACACGAACCGCGAACCGGTCATGTGTACAAAACATTCCTTGGAAGGCGCAAGGTAGTCGTTCATCTCCTTGCTTTGTAGAAGCACGGCCCCCACTTCGAGGTAAAGGGTAAGATTGTCCCGTAAAAACAAGGTTCCGGCCTTGTAGATGCCCGGTGGCACGTAAACCATGCCTCCGCCGGCCGCCGAGCAGGCGTCGATCGCCTTTTGAATGGCGGCCGTATCCAGGGTTTGGCCGTCACCTTTGGCGCCATAAACACGCACATCGTATACCGGGCGCGGCGTTTGTCCGTTCAACGGCAACGCACTCAGCAGAACCAGGCATAATCCACTTACGATGCTCAATCCCTTTCGCTTCACGCATGTGCTCCTTTATATGTTTACGTAACAATCATTCATCCTTGAGACCGGCCTTCTTGAGCACTTCCTCCGCCTCGCCGGCTCGTCCAAGTTCCTTCAAAGCCTTGGCCTGCAACCGAATATCCTCCGTTTCCATGCGCTCCGCGCCGGCGGCCGCCTTTTCGAGATATTCACGAGTCCGGGCGTCATCTTTTAACGCCTTATAGCAACGGGCCAATCCGTAATACTCCTTGACAAAGTTGGGATTCGGCGGACGGCCGGTGCCCAGGTTTTTCGGGTATTCCATGGCCGCCAGGAAATCCTTGATCGCCTCTTCACCGCGTCCTTGCTCCAGGAATCGCTCCGCCCGGCCGTGCAGAGCCTGGCGATAGGCCTGCCGTGCCCCGCGCCAGCCTTCCCAAGGGTGATACGTGCGGCCGCGCAAAATCCTCAGGGCTTCGTCATAATTGCCTACATCGACGTTATACACCGCCTGGCGCAGGGCGATATTGAAATTGTCCCGCACCTTCTCCGGGGCGACGGCCATCATGGCCGCCCGCTTATCATGCTGTTTCGTCTCCGCGTATAAAGCATCGAGGCTCATATACAGACTGTAATCCTCCGGGGCGCAGCCGAGGGCCTTTTCGTATTGGGCAATCGCCTTGGGTAAATCGTTTTGCTTACGCCAATACACTTCACCAAGATTGCGATACAAAACCGAATACTTCGGATCCGCCTCCGCGGCTTTCTCGAAATGAACGAGCCCTTCCTCCCAGCGCAGTTTGGCCGTCAGCAAATTGCCGAGATAGTAATGCAATTCCCATTCGTTCGGGCAACGAGCCAAGGCGGATTCGAGCACCGCCAGGCTTTCGATACGAAAAGGAAAGACATAATCGGGAGACATGCTCACCGCTCGTTCGTAATCGCGCTTGGTCTCCTCCCGACGGCCCAGCCGATCATGATAGTAACCTCGATACAGATGGATAAACGGGTGCGGCATCGCCGACTTGCGCTTCTCATAAAGATCGAGAACGGCGATCGCGTCATCGAATAGGTTCATTTCCGCGTAATCGCAAGCGGTTTCCAGATAATTTTGCGGATCGTCGCGGAGTAAATCCAATTCGTCACCGGAGCCGAGAAATACCTTTTCAACTACCACCTGACTGCACAAAGGATCGTCGCGTAGTACGGTATCAAGCAACGATGTGGCTTCGTCCTTCATCCCGCGATGTCGTAAAACCACGGCCAGTTGCACGCGGGCTTTCAGATTGTCGGGGCCGTAGCGTACCGCTCTGCGCAAGAGATTTTCGGCCTTGACCAGATCCCCTTCGCCAACCGCCAGCCCGGCCAGCACGTACGGCGCAACATGGCGATAGGCCGTTCGCCGGCCGGCCATGTGCAGATCTTCCTGGGTTCGCTCCTCGATTCCCAGTTGGATCTTGCACAAGGCCCGATAGTATCGAGCCTTGTCATCATCCTCGTTACGTTGCAATACTTTGTTCAACAGTTCCAAGGCCCCGCCAAACTGACCCTGTGTGTAACGGATGACGCCCAGCTCACGCAGAGCGGGGGTGTAATTCGGATCCTTGCGCAGGGTCGCCTCGTACCCAGTGATTGCCCCTTCGGTGGAAAAATGCTTGTGCGCGGAGTAGCTGCGTAAATAGCTATCCTCGATATTGACGGCGGAACCCAATGCGAGCTTCCGATCACGTGCATGGTCGGGCTGATCCGAGTCCGCCTCATCAGATGATAAAACCGGCTCCAAATCGGGCGGCGGGCTGGCGGGCGTTTCGGTCGAATACTCGACGATCGTTCGCCCCTGAGCGTCGATCACGACCAAACGGCAAGGCGCATTGGTTTTGGCAAGCGGTATCTTTTCCGAAAAAGCCTTGGTCGGATTCATATCAAGGGAGCGATCGAAAACGTTATCTGATCCGCGAAAGATTTGCAGACGCGCACCGGCCAGTGGCCGCGTAACGTTCAAGGCCACGAAAACGTGATCATCGCGCACTTGCAGGTTGGCCGCGGCGTCCGGGGTGGCCGTCACGAACCCCCCCATGCCCTTGAGCGGATACCAGTATTCCGTCCAGCTTTCGCTCGTATTCGGTTCCATGATCCAGGCATCACCCTGGGTGGTGAGTCGCCCGGCCTGCACCTCGATATATTGCCCGTCATCATCGGTCAGGATTTCCTCCCAAAGCGCGCCCCGGGGAGCGGTCCCCCATGTCCAGAATTTCTTGCCCGGGCTTTCATGACGATCCGCCCAGTGGGCCGTGCCGTTATCGCGTTCGTGGTTATACGCGCCGTTAAAATCACCGGGTACCCCACAGAAGATACTTGCGGAATTCGGAATGTTTTTATACCAGGAAACATCGATGCCTTTGTCGATCGGCCAGGACATCGTAGCGGTACGGCCGTGGCCGTAGGTGTAATCGGTGGGCGGGAAAATAATCCGTGTATCCTCCCAGGCATGGACCCCCGCATTGGCCCAGAAATAGGCGGGCTGATGGGCCAACGTAGGATTGATCAGCAAAATCCGATTTTCAAAATAGGCGCGGTCGGGATAGAGGGTCGTCTCAATTACCCACCTCATTCTCCGCACCCATTCGGTGGCCCCCACCACGCAAGTAGCACTTCCATCCTCGTGCCGCACGATTTTGTATTGCACGGGCGAATAACCGTTGACCGTATGCCCCACGGTGGGGAAATTCCACTCGATGCCGCCGGACAGCCACGCCCCGCGCATGGCCACCAGACCCGGCTTGATAACGTGATTGTGGTAGATGAAATCAAAATCATTGTTGGTCTTATCGTGGGCGGCATACAGGCGACCACCAAGATCGGGTAGAATAAGCACCCGGATGTATTCGTTTTCTAGAACAATCACTCGATGCGCCACATCTTGCTTGATCCGAGTGATATCATCCTGCATGGAGTATGGATAAACGTTGCTGTTCCACAAAACCGGGTATTTATTTTCCGGTCCGATCAGATAGGTGGGGATTTCCATGCTGACTTCCCGCACCTGGACCTCGGCGGCAAGGCCCACGTTCAACAGAAGACAGATCATCGGTAGGCCGACACGCAGACATCCACGTTGCATACACTTCCTCCTGGCAAGGCCATTTCGAATCATCACCGGCAATAAGAATCTGTATGATACTTTGCCTACGAACACTCGGCCACCACCCCGTCTCGGCGGCACCGGAAATGTTTACATCCAGCCGGCAGTCGTCCATGTTATAACAGGAGTCTCCTCGGCGGTATAACTTGCCTTGACTACTCCATGCTTATATAAGGATTCCTGGAATGCGAAAAGGAGGATCCGCATGCAAAGATGTTTCGCGGTGACGATACTTGTCGGAATATACCTGCTCGTTTCCGGCCACGGGGTGACGGCCCAACCAATTCCCTTCGAGCGGGACGTGAATAATGATTTCGACACTTTGGGAGAAATGCAGAAACGGCCGCCCAACGATGCCCTGCTGGACCTGATGAAAGAGCACCGGAGCGAGGTTTATCTCCTGTATCCGGAGGACCGCGAATTTCCGATCCGCATGAGGGAAACCATTCCGGTCCGCTGGTTCGAGAAAGGGCCTTCCGACGTTTTCGCCGGTCAGGCCCAACCCGGCGAATATTACACCTTCCAAATCGGCCTTTGGGCGACTTGGTTGCCTTTGAACAACGTGGTCGTCACCTGTTCCGATCTGATCGGCGAAGCGGGCTCCACCATTTCCGCCGGGCAAGTTGATTGCTTTAATACCGGTGGTATCGACGAGCGGGGCCGCCCGTTCACGAAAAACGTCTCGATCCCCCGGGGTGAAGTGCAGGCCTTCTGGTTCGGCGTGCCCATTCCCCGGCAGGCTCGCGGCCGATACGAAGGCTCCATGACCTTTCAGCCCGTCGACGAAAAAGCCAAAGTGGTCCGGATTATTCTTACGGTCACCGGCGACACACGCGACGACCATGGCGACAGCGAGCTTTGGCGACATTCGCGCCTGCGCTGGCTGAACTCCACCGTCGCCATCGACGACGATGTCACCGCCCCCTATACTCCCCTGCGGATCGAGGGGCAAACCCTTCATTGTCTCGGCCGAACGGTCACGCTCGATCCCATCGGCCTGCCGCATAAAATACAGAGTAGTTTCTCGCCCAATGTCGATAAAATCACAACTACCCATCGGGATATTCTTGCAAGCCCGATACGTTTCGTAGTCGATACTTCACGGGATCCGACCCAATGGAGCGGCGAATCATTCCGAATCGTTACCCAAACCGACAGCCGCGTGGAATGGGAATCCGTGCGGTCGGCCGGTCCGTTGACCATGACCTGCCGAGGAGCTATGGAGTATGAAGGGCACCTGACCTATCGCATCACGCTATGCGCACGCGAAGGAATGGACATCAAGGACATCCGCCTGGAAATTCCCTTCCGCTCCGATGTGGCCAAGTACCTCATGGGCATGGGCCACAAGGGCAGCGTGCGGCCAAAGCAACTTGACTGGAAATGGGATCGGATGCGCCGACAGGACAGTGTATGGGTGGGTGACGTGAACGCCGGCCTGCGCTGCCAATTGAAAGGCCCGGACTATCGCACGCCCTTCAGCAATGATTATTACTACCATCGGCCGGTCGTCCTGCCGACGGCCTGGCATAACGGCGGCGTGGGTGGTTGTCGGCTGGCGGAAAGCGGTAACGAGCAAGTCATCCTCCAGGCGTACAGCGGTCCCCGCCGGCTCGAAGCCAATGAAACCCTGCACTTCGATTTTGAGTTGCTCATTACCCCGGTCAAACCGCTCGATCTGAACGGACATTGGAATAATCGCTATTATCACGGCGCCTCGATCGAAGAAGGCCGGAAACGCGGGGCGAACGTGTTGGTCGTGCATCACGGCCACGCCTTCAATCCGTTCATCAACTACCCCTTCATGCCCGAACCTCTCGCGGCCTTGACTGATTTCGTCCGTCAGGCCCATGAGGAGAATCGCCGGGTCAAGCTGTACTACACCTCACGCGAGCTGGGCAATCGCGCGGCCGAGATCTGGGCCTTGCGCAGCCTGGGCGATGAGATCATCGCCGATGGCCGGGGCAACGACGAGATTCCAGTCTTCAACCGATTCAGCACGATCGATCCTTGGCTGCAAACCCATTTCCGCACGAATTACATTCCCTCCTGGGTCGTGCGTTTTCGGCAAGGCCCGATGAAGGGGCAGACGGACGCCTCGGTTCTTATCAACGGCGACTGCCGTTGGAACAACTACTACCTGGAAGGGCTGAAGTGGTTATTGGATCGCACGGGAATGGACGGCCTGTATATCGACGAAACTTATTTTGATCGGCAAGTGATGCGACGGGCGCGCAAGATTCTCGACCGGCACCATGCCGGCTGCCTGATCGACCTGCACATCTGTAATCCGTATACGTTAGCCAAAGGTAATGACAACGGCCTCAACGATTACATGGACCGACTGCCCTACATCGACAGCCTCTGGCTCGGTGAGGAATACGACTATGACGAACCTCCGGATTACTGGTTGATCGAGATTTCCGGTATCCCGTTCGGTCTGACCAGCGAAATGCTGCAAGGCGGTGGGAATCCTTGGCGCGGCATGGTCTTCGGCATGGTTTCACGGTCGGGGTTGTCCACCCCGATCTGGAAATTGTGGGATGCATTCGGCATCGCCGAGGCGGAAATGATCGGCTTCTGGGCGTCCGATTGTCCGGTTAAAACTGACCACAAGGATATACCTGCTACCGTCTATCGAAAAAAAGGCCAAACCCTCGTTTCCTTGGCCAGTTGGGCAACGGAAACGGTTGATGTCCGGTTGAAAATCGATTGGCCGGCTCTCGGACTGGACCCACAAAAATCAGTGCTCCACATTCCGGCTGTCGAAAAATTCCAGGACAAAGCACGGTACCGGCCCCATGATCCTATTACCGTCGAGCCAGGTAAGGGCTATCTGATCATCATTGGTGCTCGATAGACCGCGTAAACTGTTACCGGCCGTAAGGCATTCCGTTGGCTTTATTGGGCCTGGAACACGTAAGAACCGGCCTTGTTCAAATTGAAGCGGTTTTCATTCAATCGGTGCGGAATCCCGGCGGCCTGAGTGACCTTAATTCGCTTGCCGGCCATCTGATGCGGTAAAACCAGTTCCGCCGTCAAACCTGCGGGAATGGCAACCTCCAACCGCCACTGCTGTGGATCCCAATACACCCAGACCAGCCCCTTGGGCGTGTTCGTGTGCCCGGCGACGTAAGGCAAACCACCGTTGTCGGGAGCGATGCGCAGCTTGCCACCACCCGGTTCAACGATCCGTACGCCGAGTAAGCTGTCGTGCAACCACAACAAGGGGACGGCCTGCCAACCATGCGAGCCGGTCGGGTCGTCCGGCTGGGCCGGATTGTGCTGCCCTACACCGAGATTCAAGTCTTCACGACTGATCCAGTATTCCGGGAGAGGACCACCATACGACCCCTGAAGGCCCGGATCGACCGGGTTGCGAGGATTACTCGGTAGATAGGGAGTAAATCGCTCGATCAAATGAGCTACCGCGCGCTCCGAAAAACCGTAGTCGGTCAACACCCTCAATACCCGGTAGGACCAGCTCGGGCTGTTCCAATGGGTTACGCCGAAAGGCGGAGCGCCATCCGGCGCGGGAAAAGCGTAATTCAAATTCGCGATGGCGTCGGCCGTCGGCATCAAACCCAGCATCAAGGCAAAGGTCTGCCCCGCCTGACTGTAACCGCGCTCGATGTTCGGATCATGGGTGTCATAGCGGTCGGCCACATGGGGGGGCAGGCCCGGCCGATCACGAACAATATGATATTTCCTGAACGCGTCAATCATCCTCTCCGCCATCACCCGCCACTTCCGGGCTTGTTCTTTTTCGCCGATAGACTCCGCCATTTCCACCGACCAGAGCAAACGCTCGATCATCATCGGGGTGACAATTCCGCTGGCCTGGTTCGGGCCTCGAACTCGTTGCCCCACGCGCATGTCGGCGAAAATATGGCCTGTTCGCCACAGGCCTTGTTCGTCCAGATAGAAAGGTCCCTTTTCGTTATAACGACTGGGGTCGGACCAGAGGCTCTTGTCCCTCGGGGCAAGGGCCGTATCCCAATAGCGACAGAGATTGCCCCAATAGGCGCGAATAATTTGTTGATCACCGCTCCATACGTAAGCGTCATAAACGATCGCCACCCACTGCACGGACCAATCGAACGTGGCGGGATAAGCCGGAAAATTGGCGGGTGCAAACGGGTGCAGGTGTCCGTCCGGCCCCTGTCCCTCGGCCAGAGTGCGGGCCATGAAATCGCGCAGCAGGGTATCGTCAAACCACCGCGAGCTCACGATGGCTCGCGGCCGGGCGTCCTCGATCCATTGCCCGTCCTCCCGACCGGGCGTATCAACGTATGCATCGCTCATGGTCACTTCGGCATGAATCAGACACAGCTTGACGATCTGATCGATCCGCTCGTCGCCACATTGGAAACTGCCCACCGGCTCGATCGGGTACTGCGACTTGACGATACCGGCACTATTGATGGTCAGGCGACCGGCCACGGGAAAGTGTATGTGCAGGGTCATCCAACGGGCGGTACGCTCGTCGGGGAATTCCATGCATTGTTGACCCGAACGGGTAATGTACCGATCCGCGTAATGCGGACCGACCACGCCTTCGGTGTTAATCCAGCCGGTCCGATCCACGTGCTTTTCGCCGCTATATAACGCATAGGACAATTCCCCGTATCCGAAATCGATCATCAGCCCTTCCGTAGCCTCGGCTATTTCCAGCCAAGGATAGCCATGCACCGGTCGCTGAAAATCGACGGTTATATATTTCGTCTGGCCCGCTCGACCGGTAATGGTCAGGCTCCGTCCAATGATCAACGCGCCGGCATTTTCGGTCAGGGTCGGGTCCGGGTTACAAACGCTCATGCGCAAACCCGCGGCCACGTCACCCGGAACATCCGTGACCGGCAGGCGTCGTTCGGCCGTGCCGGCGGCCACCACACACATGGGTGGTACACGGTATTCCCGCTGACTCGGTGTTTCCGAATCCTGCGGTTTCGCCGGCCAGGGACCATCCGTAACCACCCTCGCGTTTTGCCAGCCGCTGTCGTCGAAACCAGGATCACCCAGGTCGCCTTCAAGCACTTTGCGGCCATCCAGGACGACCGGGTAGCGAATCCGAAAATGCCCGATCACCCCGCAAATCTGCGTCTCATGCTCCACGAATTCCGGCGCTTGCAGGCATTTCCAGG
>CAZXSA010000104.1:0-16186 GCA_964642815.1 uncultured Planctomycetales bacterium
CCGATCTTTGCTGGCGGCGACCGGCGAGCATGGCGTTGGTCGGCGTGGATATGGGGATGTTCGGGCCGATGGTGGACGCGGCGGTGATCGTCGACGCCGGACCGCGGGCGGCCGATCTGGCCAGGCAATTGGACGAGGTGCTGAAGGATGTGGAGTTGCCTTTCGGTCAGGCCAGTGATGTGCCCGTCGGAAACGCGACGTTTCGGCAGCTTCCGATCATGCCGGCGATCCCCCTGCGCTGGGGTGTCTATCGGGATAAGTTGGTGGTGACCCTGGGTCTCAAGGTGACCGGTCACCTGATGGCCGGAGCCGAGTCCAAGAGTCTGGCCGAGAGCGAACGATTTGTCGCGGCCATGAAGTTTGTCGAGGGTTCCGCCTCGGTGCCGGTCGGCTATCTGGATCTGGCCGGAGTGGTGGCCACTCTGGAGCGTTTTCAGCCGATGTTCGCGGGCATGGATTTGCCCATTTTGGGTGAAGTCGGCGGCGTACAGAAAACGCTGGATAGTATTGGGTACGGCAAGATGCAATCTCTGGCCATGTCTTGTATCGCCCAAGACCAAGGTTACAAGACGCAGATCTACCTGCATGTCTCCGGATTACAGCAAATGGGCGAAGCGAAGGTATCGAAGGCAACGATTACCGACGCCGATTTGGCCGTCGTTCCTCGGGATGTGCGTTGGGCAACGGTAGCGGTGCAAGACCTGCCGGCCAATTATAAATTGATCATGAACTGTATACAGCTACTCAGTCCGGAATTCACCGAACAGGTGACCACCGCTCTGGATGCTTTTGAACAGAAGACCGGATTGCGGGTGGTTGATGATCTACTGGGTGCGTTCGGCGAGAAAATGGCGATTTTCGACGCGCCGGAGCATGGAGGCATCTGGATTACGGGTATCGTGATCGTTTCGGACGTGAAGAAAGACAACCGGTTGCAGGAAGCCTTGGAAAAACTGGTGGACTACCTTGCGGAGCGATTTGATATCAAGGATCAGATGTCCCTTTCGCGGGATACTTACCGGGATTGTAAGGTGAAGTATCTCAATGTGACCGGCATTCCCATTCCCATCGCTCCGGCGTGGACGCAGTATGAAGGGCGACTCGTTGCCGCGCTTTATCCCCAAATGGTGCGGGCCACGCTGGATCACCTGATGGACAAGGGCGAATCGATTCTGGCGAACGCCGATTTCAATCGCGGGCGCAAGCTCATGCCGAAGGACGTGGCCTCCATCAGTTACATGAATGACCGGGGTGAAACACGTTTTCTCTACAGCATCGCTCTTCCTTTGGCTCAGATGCTTGTGGCCATGGGTCAAAGCGAAGGGGTGCCTGCCGACGTGACCATGCTGCCCTCCTGGCATGCGATCGGCAAACACCTGTTTGGCACGGTGTCCGTGCAGGTAGAGGAAGATGAGGGTGTGAGGTTCATCTCGCATGGCGTTGCGCCGGTCGGCACGATGGGCATGGCCGCCAGTGTCGGCGTGAGTTCGATGACGGCTTCGATTCTACTGCCTTCGTTGGCCCGGGCCCGGGAGTTGTCCAAGCGGACGGTCAGCGCGGCCAATCTTTCTGGGATTGGGAAGTCCATGTTTGTGTATGCGAACGAAAACGATGATAAATTCCCGCCGAATCTGCAGACCTTGATCGAAATCGGCGGGATAAGCCCTCGGGCGCTGATTTCGCCTAAAGATACTCCGGATAAGGGGAACTCGTATATCTATATCGAGGGGCAAACGACGAACGATCATTATGAAAATATCCTGGTTTACGAGGATCCGGATAATTATGACGGCGAGGGAACGAATGTCTTATTCGTTGATTCCCACGTGGAATTCATGACCATGCCGGAGTTTGAGCGGGCTTTGGAGGAAACCAGGGAACGTTTGGCCTCAAGAACTTCCCAACCAGCGGAAGAAAAATAAAACCCCGGCCGGGCGGCGGCGTATAAGCAGGTATGATTGAGTGGAATAGCTTATTGGAAGGTCCGGGGTTGATGAGAAGGCGTACGGTATCGAGGCCGACCAGGCGTCGGGAAGTGCTTGCCGGTCACCGTCCCTTGCTGGCGCTTCGGGCTGGTAGACAGATTCCCTCGCTAGCGCTTCGGGCTGGTAGACAGATTCCCTCGCTGGCGCTTCGGGCTGGTAGACAGATTCCCTCGCTAGCGCTTCGGGCTGGTAGCGGGATCACATTACTAGTTCTACTGACCATCGGTGCACCGGCGTGGGGAGCGAATGGGGCGGAGGGGGCATTGGAACGTTTTGTGCCGGCCGAGGCGGTGGCCGCCTGGTTTTTCGAGCCGGGGCCGGAAGCCAGTACTCAGCCGCAAGCGGGCAAGGCCGATCAGTTGGCCACGTGGTTGCTGGCCCTCAAGATGGCGGGGGTGGTTCCACGAGAGGGGCGGGTAGTGGCGGACATGATCGGAACGCTGCCATTGCTCGCCCGGCGGCCGCACGCCGTTGTGTTACTCGATGTCTCCGCCCGCCCGTTGGAAGAGGAGGACAGCTATCGGCTGGATGATCTGCAGGCCGCTTTGCTGTTTGACAGCGGGCCGCTGACCGAGGCGTTCGATCGCCGTCTACGCGATATGCTGGCCTCCTATACCGACTCGGAACAAGGCCGGATCGAAAATTTTGAATTTGGTAAGCTGCGCGGCCATCGTTTGATTGACCGCCGCCTGCCGGAGTGGGCGGTCATCGAATGGTGCAACTTGGGTTCCTTTTTTGTCGTAACCATCGGCCACGGTACACTCGATAAGGCGCTGGCCGTAATCGGTCGGGAAACCCGTTCGCTGGCTGATGATCCGTGGTTTGCCGGCGTTCGGGCCGGACAAAGGAAAGCCGACGGCGGCATCGCCCTGTATGTTCACTGTATGCACCTACGAAAACGATTTGAGGCGATTATCCCCGATCGCCCCGGACAAGTAATGCAAGCCTTGCGTCTTGGAACCGCCGAAAAGGTGCTCTATCGATTTGGTTACGAGGGCCGTGTGTTGTGTGGGACGAAGGCTGTCCGTGAGCTTGACGGCAGCGAGCGTATCCGACAACTCACCGAAGTAAGGCCGGCGCCCGAGGCGGCGATCATACCGGATCAGGCGACCCGTTACGTTGTTTTTCATCATCCGCTAGCCGAGAAGTTCCAGAATGTTCGAGGGGCCTATCTGGCCAGTCGATCCGAGGATAGCCGCAAGGCTCGCGAATATGCCTGGGACTGGCTGGAGGAGAAATTTCAATTCAATCTCCAGGGCGACCTGCTGGATCGGTTGGGCGAATATCTGATTATTCACGATTATCCGCCGCATCCGCTTGGCTTGGGTGTCTTCCGAACGATCTGTATCCAATATCACGGCCCGCGCGAGCCGATGGCCGCCACGGTGGATAAGCTGATGGCCGCGTGGCAATGGTGCCTGCAAGTGCCGGCCGGCACCCAGCCGACGGGCTTATCACCGCAACTCAAACGCGACGAGCAAGGCCTGTGGTATTTTCAAATCGGTTTGGTCGGGCCGGCCGTGGCGGTGACGGATGGGTGGATTGTCATCAGCCATTCGCCGCAGGCGGTGCGCGATTATCTGGCCTGGCTCAACACTCAACACCGCGTTTCGGCGACTCAACGATAAATCGATTCATGACTTCATAAAAACGCTTATCTTGTGTGCGTCTTTATTCCGGCTTAGACTGGGCCGATCGATGAAAGACGATTTCCACGTACTTTGAAAGGGATGGCATGTCTCTATTGGTGACTGGCAGCATCGGAATCGACGACGTGAAGACGCCGTTCGGCGCGGTGGAGAATGTGTACGGCGGGTCGGCGGTGTATTTCTCGTTCGCGGCCAAACTGTTTACGCAGGTGCGCTTCATCGGCGTAGCCGGCGAGGATTTCCCCGCCGATTTCCGGGCGTTTCTGGAACGCGAGGGGATCGACCTGTCCGGTTTGGAAATTCGTCAGGGCAGCAAGACGTTTCGCTGGTCGGGCCAATACGAGCAACCGACCAGCGATGCGGAGACCGTGAGTGTGCATCTGAACGTGCTGGCCGAGGCCGGGCCGAAAATCCCGCCGCGCTTCGCGGACAGTGATTGTGTATTCCTGGCGGCCACCCACCCGGCTTTACAACAGGATCTGGTTCGGCAGTTAAGATCGCCGCGGCTGATTATGGCCGACACCCGTGACCTGTGGATCAAGGTCGAGCACGAGGCTTTGCTCAAAACGCTCAAAATGGTGCACGGAGCGATCCTCAACGACGCCGAGGCCCGTTTGCTGACCGGACAGAATAATCTGGTGCTGGCCGGACGCGAGATGATCAAGATGGGGCCGCGCTTCGTGGTGATTAAGAAGGGTGAACATGGGGCCATGCTGGTAACCGCCGACGCGGTGGCCGTCCTGCCCGCTTTTCCGACCACCGAAGTGATCGATCCGACCGGAGCGGGTGACAGCTTCGCCGGCGGCATGATGGGCTATCTCGATCAACAGAAGGATATGAGCATGCCCACGCTTAAGCAGGCCTTGGCCCGCGGTATGATTGTCGCCTCATACGTAATCGAGGATTTTTCCCTGCGCCGGCTGGAAAAGCTCACCGGCCGCGATGTCGAGCAGCGGATGGCTCAGTATGTCGGGATGATGAGTTTGTAGAACGGGAGGTTCAAAATGGATCGGCGCGATTTGCTCAAGTCAGCGGTGGCGATGGGCGGGGCGGTATTGGCTGGCCGAAGCACGGTCATGGCCCAAGAAGGCAAACCCAGGAACAAGCTCAAACTGAAATACGCGATCCGGGCGGACTGGTTCATGAACCAACCCACGATGGAAGAGTGGATGCAACGCATTCATGACGAGGGGTTCCGGGCGGTGGAGAATAACCTGGTCAGGCAGTTGAAGCCGGACGAGCTACGCCGCTATGCCGCCAAGCTCGAACAACTGAGCATGGCCCACGGCATCTTCGTGGTCAACCGTGGGGTTAACGCCGGAGCGGGATTGGTAAATTCCAAGGAACACGCGGCTTTTATCGAGGAAGTCAAGGCGAGTATCGAGACGGCCAAGGTATTGGGCAACAAGCATGTGACCATCACCACGGGCGATGAACTGCCGCGCATGATCCGCGGCCGGATGACCGCGAATGTAATCGAGGGCCTCAAGCGCGGCGGAGAGCTGCTCGCCAAGGTGGGCCTCGTCGGCGTGGTCGAGCCGCTGAACGTCAAAGTCAATCACCCCGGCTATTTCTGCGTATACTCGGATGAGGCCTACGCGATCATGAAAGCGGTGGACAATCCGCACATTAAAATCCTTTTCGATATCTACCATCAGCAGATTTCCGAGGGCAACCTGATCGACAACATCCGCCAATTTTGGGACGAGATCGGCTATTTCCAGTTCGCCGACGTGCCCGGTCGTCATGAGCCGTGGACCGGCGAGATCAACTACCGCGCCGTGTTCAAGGCCATTTACGACAAACAGCGGGAAACGGGGCAAGATCACTTCGTAGGCGCGGAATTAACACCGGTCAAGGGCAATACACCCGAGGGGATGCAGGCCCTCTTCGACGCGATTCGCCGGGCGGACGAATTTGAAACCTGACCGGTTTCGGGTCAACGTCGCCGAAGTGAAACATGATCAGTGTTTCCGACAACCATCTCTCCAGTAAAAGTAAAATGCGCAGGGAAGTCTAATCGCGGAAGCATATCTATAATTTCTCGTTCGGCCGGGATCCGAGAGGGACACGACCTCCTTCCATCATCACGGATACGAAACTTTTGCGCGGGGACGCCGCGACGGTTTATTACGATTAATCCGAAGGGTTCCCATGACGTGAAGAAGGAGATGTATGATGCCCACGCTCAAGGAAGAAACAGTGTTGAACGGTGTTGATCTGGATCAATTGAAGGAGACCATCGGCCGGATCAAGCAGAATCCGTCCATGGCCCGTTTTCAGTTTCGGGCCTCCAACCGGTGGCTGGGCGGTTCACACAACCGTTCGGAACTATGGAATTTTCACGGGGCGAACGAGGAGCACGCCCACCTGACGCCGTTCCACCTTGAAAACGATGAACCGAAGGTGTTGTTTGGCGACGATCAGTTCCCCAATCCGGTTGAATATATTCTGCATGCGCTGGCCGGCTGCCTGACAACAACCTTGACCTGTCATGCCGCCGCCCGCGGAATCGAGATCGAAAAGATCCAATCCCTGCTCGAAGGCGACCTGGACGTTCGCGGTTTCATGGGTTTAAGTGACGAGGTCCGTAATGGTTATCAGGAGATCCGGGTAACGTTAAGGGTGAAGTCTGACGCTTCGGCGGCGAAGCTGACGGAACTGGCGAAGCTCTCGCCCGTGTTGGACACGCTCTCTAACCCGGTTAAGGTGATTGTCCAGATCGAAAAAGAGCCGTAACCCGCTTGATGCGAGGGTTTGAAGACGCCTCTGAATCGCTGGAGTTGATATTCGTGGGGCATAGTCTGGCGTTCGCACATCCATAATGTATAATACGCACACGAATTGACTGTCCAACGAAAGGAGCCTTTTCATGTCCTCGATTTTTCAGACGACCCGGCGGGATTTTTTAACGGCATCGACCACGGCTGCGGCGTTGGGACTGGTGACCGGCCCGGCCCGCGCCCAGGGCGACCTCAAGGTGGTGGCCGGCCCGAAGCCCAAGAAATTCGCCAAGGGTGAGCGTATTCGTATCGGCCTGATCGGCTGCGGTGGACGCATGCGCCAGTTGCTGATGCATACGCTGCGGCATAAGAATGTGGATATTGTCGCCGTCGCCGAACCCGATCAGAAGAATCTCGATCTGCGCCTGGCCGAGATCGCGGGGGATGGCCGCGACAAACCCGACATTTACCGGGGCCAGACCGATTATCGCGACAAGCTGATGGCCCGTGATGATATCGCCGCGGTGATCATCGCCACGCCGGTGTATATGCATGCCCGAATGTATCTTGAAGCGTTCGCGGCGGGTAAGCATTTCTACGGTGAAAAACCCATGTGCATTACGGTGCGTGACGCGGATATGATTTGTCAGGCCCAGGAAAAGAACCCGGAGGTCATTGCCCAGATTGGCCTCCAGCGACGAGCCAGCAATTTATACGTGGAAGGCATCAAGGCTATCCACAACGGCATGATCGGCGAGGTGATTGGTTGTTACGCCGCGTGGAACGTGCATTATGGCCCGCTGGGTCTTCCCGGTACGGGTTCGCCGCTATGGTGGGGCCGACGAGCGATGAGCGGTGACTGGATGCTCGAGCAGGCCTGCCACACGTGGGACGTGATCAACTGGGTGGCTCAGGGCCTGCCGGTCGAGGCCGAGGGCATGGGCCGAAAGGACATCTGGACGAAAGAGGATCCCGAACGCGACGTTACCGATTTCTACTTCGCCCACATCAAATACAAGAACGGCATGCTGGTCGATTTTGAGCATTGCTTCTTCAGCCCAGATCCGAAGTGGGACGAGCAATGCAAATTCCGTGAGGTGTTCGAGCGTTTTATCGGCCCGAAGGGAGGTATTGCCCTGCAGAAGCATGAATCGATCAGCCGGTTCTACCCGCGTTTTGCCGACGGCAAACCCGTGGTCATCGCTACGGACGTGGACGACCACACCGACCAATATTCGGTCGATGCGTTTTACACGACGCTGGCCGACAACGCCCGGCCACCCGCAACCGTCTATCACGGCCGCGACGCGACCAAGGTTGGCCTGTTGGTACGAATGGCCGTCGATCGCGGGGGTAAGGCCACCATGGAAGAAGTGCTCGCTCAGGGTTGATTCTCGCGGGTTTGGATTGCAGCACCCACATGAAAATGAAAAAATCGACGGCCGGCTAAGCAGGGAGTCGTTGTTTTTTGGGGCTCCCGTGTCGCCGTTGACAACCCTGAAATCCCATTCCCCAAACGATCACCATCAAAGGTCAAAAAAACTCCTTCGCCGACTTGAAATTAGGTAAATGTTAGGGTATATTTGAGGTGGCCATTTGATTTGAGTGTGGATTTGTTTTTGATGTAAATATTTGTAATAAAATAACATAGGTTCGATGGTGTCGATATGTCGAAAGGGGGATTGACTGAGAATGTTCGCGTCCGTGCGGACGATCCGGATTTATCGCGACAATGGCCGGTGGACGGTTCCGTGAACGTGGCCGCCAGTGGCGAGCAGGGGGGACCGGATGAGTTGCCGGTTGTTCCCGCCGGGTGGCCGGTGGATTCGCAGGAGGGGTGTGTACGCCTGGATGCGGCGGCGGTATTGCGGGCCACGCCGCGGAGTTTCGCTTTGCGGGTTCGAGGCCAGTCGATGGCCGGGATTGGGATTTGCGACGGCGATGTCGTGGTGGGCGAATTTACTCCCGAGGCCCGGCCGGGGGCGATCGTGGTGGCTTTGATCGACGGCGAATCCGTGCTCAAGCGGCTGGTGCTCCATCAGGGGCGGCCTTACCTGATGTCGGAAAACCCGAGCCATCCCGACTTGATCCCCTTACGCGAACTGGTCATTCAAGGCGTGGTGCATACGTTGGTAAGAAGGGTGAGGTGAAATACCAGCCCGAAGCAGTTTACCTCGCCGTGGCGGGCGAGCGAGGGAATACCAGCCCGAAGCGCGAGCGAGGGAACACCAGCCCGACTCGTGTTGCTCCTCTGCGAAGTAGCTTCGCTACGGAGCATGAGACGCAGCGAAGCGCTGCTTCGCAGAGTAGCAAGCGCGAGCGAGGGAACACCAGCCCGAAGCGCAAGCGAGGGAATTAGAAGTAGGAAAAAGGAGGGAGTTGGAATACATAAGCCAGAAGTTAGAAGAAGAAGGCAAACTCCTGACTCCTGAACACTGAAAGCTGATAGCTGAATGCTTCGTTCCATCATTCATTTCGATGCCGATGCATTTTTCGCCTCGGTGGAGCAGGCGGCGGATCGGTCTCTGCGTGGCAAACCGGTGGCGGTGGGGGGGCTGCATCGCGGGATTGTGGCCTCGGCCAGCTATGAGGCGCGGCGGTTTGGTATTTATACGCCCATGCCGGTCAACCGGGCCCGCCGAATATGTCCGAAATTGATCGTCGTGCCGGTCCGCTTCGAGTTATACGAGCAGTTTTCTCGGAATATCTTCGGCCTGGCCGAGGAGGTCACGCCAATCATCGAGAAACAGGGCGTGGACGAAGGCTATTTCGATCTGACCGGCACGCGGGCGTGCCTGAAACGCGAGCCGGAGCAGGTGGCGGAGAAGTTACGCCGCGACATCAAGGACTGGCTGAAAGTCACCGTCTCGCAGGGCCTGGCCCGTAACAAACTGCTCAGTCAGATCGCCAGCAAGTTGTATAAACCCGACGGCCTGACCATCATTCCGCCGCGACCGGATGAGGAACTGGCCTTTCTGCACCCGCTGCCGGTCAAGTGGCTACCGGGGATTGGGCCGGGCAACGCCGAACTGTTGCAATCGGCGGGGCTGAGTTACATCGGCCAGGTTGCCCGGATGCCGGTGAACTGGCTGGCGGAACTGGTTGGGTCGGCGGCCCGGCCGCTGCGCGATTTCGCCTGGAACATCGACGAACGCCCGGTGGAACCGGCCCGGCCGGAGGCGATTTCCTACGGTCATCAGGAGACGTTTGCCGAGGACACCACCGACGCGGTTTTTATCGAGGCCAACCTGCGGCAACTGATCGACAAGGCCTTTGTCCGCTTGCGTACCGACGGCAAGCAGGCCCGCACGCTGAGCGTCAAGATCCGCTATACCGATATGGCCGAACGCCAGGGGCAGATGGGCCTGCCTGAGCCGACCGACGTGGAAATGTTCATGTACCCGCTGGCGGCGCAACTGCTCAGCCGCCTGTGGGATCGCCGCGTGCGTATTCGGATGGTGCAGGTCAAGTTGTCCAACCTGTACAGCGGGTTTAGCCAGTTGGATCTGTTCGGACAAAAGCAGCGGGCCCGCGATCTGGCCGTCACTTGCCAAGCTATTCGCGAGCGTTTCGGACCACGGGCCCTGATGCGCGAGCATGATTGGAGAAAGCGATTAGCGGTCAGCGGTCAGTGATCGGTGTTTTTCTGTTGCTTGCTCGCTACGGCCCGCCTAGGCGAGGCGAGCCCGCCTAGGCAAGGTGAACTACTTTGGGCTGGTATACCCTTGCTAGCCCGCCACGGCGAGGTAAACTGCTACGGGCTGGTGAAGTCGTTGATTCTGACCGCTGATCACTGATTGCTGACTACTGAAAGCTGATTACTGAGTGGTTTCCATGTACATCGCCTTGCACAATCGGACGGCTTATTCGTTCGGATTGGCGCTGACGCGGCCGGAACAATTGGCGGCATTTGCGACCGGGCAGGGTATGCCCGCGATTGCGTTGACCGATCTACACGGCCTGTACGCGGCGGTCATGTTTCAGCAGGCCTGTCGGAAGGTTGGCGTCAAGCCGATTTTCGGGACGGAAATGGTTGTAAGCACAGGACAGGTAACGCTCCTGGCGATGGATGCAAGAGGTTACGGGAACCTTTGCCGGCTGATTTCAAAGCATCATCTTCGTGATCAACCGTTAGGTGTCGAGCAAATTGGCGCACATGCGGAAGGGTTGATCTGCCTTTTGGGAGGCGAGCATACTTTGTCGTTGGCGCCGAACTCGGCCGAGGGTATCCGTCTTTTGCGAGAGGCTTACGCTGGCCGACTGTATGTGGAGTTGAACATTCATGGGGCGGAGGATGTTCCCGTCGCCCGCCGCCGAGCGCAGGGGGCCGATGAATCGGGTATCCCCGTGGTGGCCGGCGGCGCCTCGCGATGCGTACGAGCCGAGCAGATGCCTGCGCTGCGGGCTTTGGCCTCGATCGGAACGCTCACGCTTCTGGACCAGCCGCACCCGGAAAAACCCGTCGGCCATTGGCATTTACGCACGCCGGCCGAGATGCACCGTCTTTTTCATCGGCGGCCCGACGCCTTGTCCAACACGCTGAAAATCGCCGAACAATGCAATGTTACTTTGGATCTGGATCGCAACCGCTTTCCGGCCTTTGCCTCGCCAGACGGCCGGGCCGCGATTGTGCATCTTCGCGAACTCTGTATCGCCGGGTGCCGACGACGTTACGTGGAGCAACCGCCGCTGCGCGGACTCGGCGGCAAGCGTCCCACGCTCACGGAAGCTTTACAGAGGCTCGATCGTGACCTGTCGGTTATCGCCGAAGTCGGCTCCGCCTAATATTTCCTCGTCTTCCACGAGATCGGGCAGTACTGCCGGCGAGCGGGGATCGCCCCGCTGGCCCGCGGGTCAGCGGCCGACTCGCTGGTCTGCTATGCGTTGGGAGTCAGCAGCGCCTGCCCCTTTCGCTTCAATCTGCCTTTCGATCGGTTCATTAATCCCGAACGGGCCAAGTTCAGCAAGATGGCGGACATCGACCTCGACCTGCCTTGGGACCAACGTGATCAGGTCATCGCCTGGGTTTACGATCGCTGGGGGCATGACCGGGTGGCCATGATCGGTGCTCCGAACACGTTCCAGGCCCGGGCCGCCGTCGCCGATCTGGGTCGGGTCTTCGGCCTGCCACCTCACGAGATCCACGAGGTAACCCGGCGCATGCACCAGGACTGGACCCGCCATTTGGCCGACTCGATGAAGGCCTCCGCCCAAACCCGCGATCTGCCTCTCGATCAGGAGCCGTACCCCACGATCCTGCGAATGGCCGGGGCACTGGAGGGGCTGCCGCGACATTGGTCGATGCACCCTTGCGGGTTGGTGGTCGCGCCCGAACCGCTGACCGATCTGGTGCCCGTGCAACCCTCGCCCAAGGGCCCGCTGGTCGCGCAATACGACATGGATGCGATCGAGGATTTGGGCTTTATCAAAATCGACTTGCTTGGCCAGGCGGGTTTGTCGGTGTTGCGGGATACGGTGAACGAGGTGGAACGCGCCGAAGGGCGGCGGATCGATCTGGAACGGGAAGTGGATTATGCCGATCCGCGGATATGGGAGATGATCGCGACCGGCGGGGCCCGGGGCGTGCATCATATCGAATCGCCGGCGATGACCAGCCTTATCGGGCAGTGTCATTGCCGGGATATCGACTGCCTGACCGCCATCGTCGCCTTGATTCGCCCCGGTGCCGCCAATCAAGGCCGCAAGGACACCTTTGCCCGCCGACATCATGGCTTCGAGCCGCCCGCCTTCGCGCATCCGTCTCTGGAAAAGGTATTGGAGGAAACCTACGGCCTGATGGTTTTCGAGGAGCATATCCTGCAGGTGGCGGTGGAATTCGCGGGCATGAATCTCGGCCGTGCCGACGTACTCCGCCGGGCGTTGAACAAACAGAAACACGATCTGATCGACGAATTGAAAAAGGAGTTTTACGCCGCCGCCCGGCAAGGCGGCCGTCATACAAGGGAGATTGACGCGGTGTGGACGCTGGTCGAGCGGTTTTCGGGCTTTATGTTCAACAAGGCTCATTCGGCCCAGTATGCGCTGGAGGCGGTGCAGGGGGCGTGGCTGAAATACCACTGGCCGGCCCATTTCCTGGCGGCCATCCTCTCCAACTATCGGGGGTTCTACGCCCACTCGCCCACCCTGCCACAGATTCTTTACGTGCTCGAGGCCCGACGACTGGGAATCGGTCTGCTGCCGCCATGCGTGAATCTTTCGGGCGAGCACTTCCGTGTGGAATATGTTACGGCCGGTGGCGATATTTCCGGGAACGATTATCGCCGACCGATGATCCGGGTGCCGGTTGCGCACATCAAGGGCCTGTCTCAAGCGTTTTTGGGTCGTTATCACCGCGAACATGTTCGAGGCATGTTTACCTCACCGGTCGATTTTCTGCGTCGTTGTCGGCCCGCGCCGGCGGAAAGCCTGTTGTTGCTGGATAGTGGAGCGCTGGATGGCTTCGGTTTCAATCGTCCGGAGATCTTTTGGCAACTGCGCAAGCTGGGGCCGACGTTTGCCGAGCAACCAACTAGTCTTTGGCGGACGCATGAAACTCGTGAGCCGATGATCCCGCCGGTGGAACTGACCTTGCCTGATGCATACCGGATCGCCCGGCGGGAGATGGACCTGCTCGGTTTTCCGATTACGATCGACCCGCTGACTTTTTTAAGCCGCGACGAGAGCGGACGGGCGATCGACGAGTCGGGGTATGTACCGGTGAGCCGGCTGGGGGAACATGTCGGTCGGCGGGTGCGGGTCCGCGGCCTGATGGTCGCCGACCGGATGAACGCGACGGCCGGCGGCGAACTGATGAAGTTCGTGACCCTTGCGGATCGCACCGGTTTCGTGGAGGTGATTTTGTTTCCCGACGCCTATCGACGGTTCGGCCACCTGACCGTGGCCCATCCCGTTCTGGCCGTCGGCGGGGTGGTCGAACCATTTGCAAACGGGAACGGTTGTACCCTACGCGGCCAATGGATCTTTGTGCCGGAGAAAAAAGAGCGGGCGGCTTGTACAAACAAGCCGCCCGTGAAGGTCGGTCATCTCTGATATCATTGGGAGAGGTTTTCCCCCGATCGAGCAGAGTCTCATCCGGGTTCATCAGGAAGGCCGCGAGGCCGCCGCGACCGGTGGCTGTTCACCGGCTGGCTGCGTTTCGCTGGCCGGTTTCGTTTCGCTCTCGTGCTTCTTATCCATGAATTTTTTCAAACCCGCCATCCGGGTGTCGTAAGCCCGGCGCTGATCGGCGTTCGGGATGGTTTCCAGGCGTTCCTTGAGCTTGTTAAACAGGCCGCGGATCGGTGTCTCGAGTTTCTGTTTTTCGGCGCTGATCTCCAGCATTTTTTTCTGATATTCCTCGATATTGTTGCTACCGTCCTGCTTGGTAAGCTGCTCGTTCAATTCCTTGCGTCTTGTTGCGATGCGTTCGAATTCGGGGCCGCGGGCTTCGCGCAGCCGCCGGGCCTCGTCCTTCATCTCGCGCAGAATGGAGTAAGCCGTCTCCCGCTGGCCCTGGTCGAGACCATATCGGTACACGAAGCTGTTCACGTAATAATCCCAGGCATCCTCGGGATTGAGCATCTGTGGGCGATTGCTGACGGTTCGACGACCGGAGAGATCAAGGGATTCAACCTTGCCCTCGCTCCAGTTGTCGAGCTGTTTATTGAGCTTCTCAAAAAAATCGTCCATCTGTTGCAGGTCGCGATCGTGAACTTTCTTCTGGTCATCGTTCAGAATGTTTCGCCATTCCTGGTTTCCCTTATAGATTTCCTGTTTCATTGCTTCAATCAGCGGGGTGGCCCGCTGGGCGAATTCCTTGGCGACCTCCGGCGAGGGGAGCCTCTGGCTGCCCTGGTAAATCATAAACTCGGCCATCACGTCGCGAACATCCTTCTCGTAATTCTGCAGAAAACTCTTGACCCGCTTGGTCAGCAAGGCGCGGGTATATTTACTTTGGCTTTCGTCCAGGTTGTAATGCCGACTGATATTGGACACGTATACTTCCATCACCGAGTCGATTTCCCAACCGAGTGGCGAACCGGAAAACGCATTGGTTGAGCGATTCTGGGCCAGGCAGGGCAGAGCGGCACAGCAGACGACCCCGATAATGCTTATGGCCAGGCTTAGGCGCGGCATGGTAAATTCCTTATACTGTAAAAAACAACCCTAAGATCCCAAGCTGAACAACTTACGGTTCTGCGAAAACTTTTTATACCGTAAATCGGGATGAAGTCCATCCCGAGGTATGGTTTCGAGGCTCTCTCAACCGCATCCTGATATCTTGTCAACAAGCCGTCGTCTTGTCGATGGACTCAGGTGTCGAAACATACTCTTTTATTATACCGGACCCAAGCCTGTCCGGATGCACTTTAGCCGCCTTCTCGTCCGTTTCAGGCGGGCTCTTCCCGATACGATGAGCCATGCGGGTATGTTAAACCAGCCCGCTTGGACCGGCAAGATCGGCGGCAGAATTAAAACCTTGATTTATTTATTATTTCGCGAGAGACGCAGCAGGTTTCGCAGATTGTGTTTGATTCGCAGGAGCCAGAATTGCTTGGCCAGCTTAGCCAAACTGGGGTGATCCGGTTCGATCCCCAGGCCCCGGCGAATCATATCGCGGGCTTGGCCCCAGCGGCCCAGGTGAAGATAGGCTAACGCCAGCTTATGGATGGCCATCATGTTTCCCGGCTCGATCTCCAGAGCGGTCAGGCAGTGTCGGATACCGCTTTCCAGATCGTTTTGCAGGAATCGGCAGACGGCCAGGTTGTGATGGGCGCCAGCACCGGCGGATACCGGCTCCAGTTCGATAAGATGTTCATAATGTATCTGGGCTTCGGACGGCCGATACATCTCCAGCAGGCAATTGCCCATCGCCATCAGCGCGAGACGGTCATTGCCGTCATCCTCCAAGGCCAAGGACAGATGATGCAGGGCCTCGCGATGGTTTCCGCGGCGAAGCTCGGCCTCGCCCATCTGGGCACGCAGCCCTGGGAAATGCGGATCGAGGGCCAACGCCGTCCGTAAATATCGAACGGCCGTTTCCGGATCGTCCTTTCGGGAGGCCATCAATCCCAAGACCACATGGGCCCGAGCCGAGGTGGGGTCCAGGACGAGTACCTGTCGAAATTCCGCTTCCGCGCCGTCGAAATCGCCGACTTCAATCAGTAGATCGCCCAGTTCGGCCAATATTTCCGTGTTACCCGGGTCGCGGCGAAGGGCGGCAAGAAGGAATTCGCGGGCCTTATCGTAATTGTGCTCCTGGCGGTGTATCTCCGCGATCCGTTGCCGGATGCAAGGGAAGTCCGGCTCGATTTCAAGTGTTCTCTGCCAGCAGTAGATGGCTTTGGCGTACAAGCCTCGGCAGGCCAGTGATTCTGCTATATGGTGGAAGCAGCTTGGACAGTTTTCGTTGATCTGCTGGGCGAGGTAGAACATGCTTTCCGCCCGGTCATGCTGTCCCAGACGGGTGTAAGCGGCGATGCGGTGACAGTAGGCCGGTTCATAGTCGGGTTGGGATTTACTTAATCGCTCAAAATGCTGGACGGCCTGCTCGTATTGACCGGTGCGAATCAGATCAATGCCCAAGGCGGTGTTGACTTCAAGGTTTTCCGGTTCCAGGTCGAGGGACTGGCGGTAGGCTTCGGCGGCCTCGGCGAATTGATCGAGCTGATCGAGAATCTGCCCGCGTTGGGCGTGCCAGAACGAATCATGGGGGTTAATGGCCAGGGCGGCCTCAAGTTCGTTGAGGGCCTCCCGCCATTTCCGGGATTCGCTCAGTTGCAGGGCACGTTCCGCCCTTGTTTCGGCATCCAACCAGTCATTCATGTTT
>CAZXSA010000105.1:0-16074 GCA_964642815.1 uncultured Planctomycetales bacterium
AGCAAGGCCGACAGGATCACGGGCACCACAAGGGCCCCACCGATGATTCTTGCTTTCTTTAACATGCCGCGAACCTCCTGAGATCACAGGACCGGATCAAATTTCCAAGGCGCATACCTTCTCTGCTTTCGGAAACGTGCTTGTTTCCGAACCACGAGTGCTAAGTTTCTCCGAACGGAATGCCCGGCCGCGAGATAAAACAACAGAGGCTTCCTCAATGCGGCCAGAACTGCAACGAACCAAGGTGTAAGTTTTAGATCGTGCTGGAACTATATCTCACGTTTATCGGTCTGTCAAATTAAAAATAATGGTTTATCCAGTTAAAGCAATGGTAAAACAGCCAAATAAATTGCCTATATTGTTACCCCCCCCCCCCCGCACGTCAATATGGGTAATTTGGATAATATGGCGAAGCGTTTCTGAGCAAGTTTTACCAAAAAATCGATCGAAAAATTTTTTTGCCTTTCTCCAAAAAAGGCCAAAAATCCATAAAATAAGTTAATTTCAAAGCGATTATAAGACATATTCGCATATTCCGTATATGCTTTATTTCGCGTTCAGCCGCACTGAACAAGCCGCCGCTTCTTCAAGGTCGTCATGCCCCAGAACCCTCGGAAGGGTTATTGACCCTCCAAACAACTCTAGTTGTACCGTTTCCGCTCGGCGGCAGGCACAAACCGAAAACCGGCCCTGAGGGGGGGGTACTCGTCCGCGACGGTCTCGCTCAATCCGTCGATTCCGTTAGGGTTCCCCGGATCCCTACCGCAAAAACCTTGCCTGGCGGCAAAATCCGAACGACGGGGTACGGCCGTAAACACAACACTTGGACTTTCAGCGGCGGCATCGGATAATGCCCCGTTTGGCGATGGCGACCCGGGCACGTGTCCGGAAGTCGTTTTCATGGTCGCTGGACAATTGGAACGCGAGCATAGCTGACAATGAGTAATCCAACCCATCACGAACCGCCGTCCCATCCGGCCGAGACGGCCGAGGCGATGCAGCACGACCACCACGAGCAGGCCGATCCGCATCGCACCGAAAGCCGGCTGGCGGAGATTACCCTCGGCGGGCAGGACGGCCTGGTCAACACGCTGGGGGTCATCCTCGGCGTGGCCGCCGCCAGCCAGGACATCCGCCTCGTTCTGGCCGCCGGTCTGGCCGCCGCGTTCGCGGAATCCGTCTCGATGGGCGCGGTGGCCTTCACCTCGACGCAGGCCAACTGGGAACACTATCAGGCGGAAGAAGCCCGCGAGCTTCGCCACGTCCGCGAGGTGCCGCACGTCGAGCGCGAGGAAATCCACGACATTTTCCGGAGCAAGGGTTTCGAGGGCGAGCTTCTCGAACGGATCGTCGATACCATTACCCAGAACAAGAAGACCTGGGTCCGCATCATGATGTCCGAGGAGCATCAGCTTCAGCCGATTCCCCGTTGGGCGGCTTTGCGCTCGGGAATTATCGTCGGGGTGTCGGCCATGATCGGTTCGCTTATCCCGTTGGTCCCCTTCTTCTTCCTGTCGGTCAAGGCCAGCGTCTGGTGCGCCTTGGCCGTCTCCGCCGCCGCCCTCTTCGGATTTGGTGCTTACAAACGGCAGCAGACCATCGGTAACCCTCTTCGCGGGGGGATCGAGTTGACCGTCATCGGCATCGTCAGCGCCCTGGTGGGTTATGGAATCGGACTGTTGTTCCAGGCACCGCCGGGTTAATCAGGAATTTGCCGTTCGTTGATGAACATGAGAGAGGTTTATGGATCGTTTTGAATATCGTCAGGGAGAGTTGTTTTGCGAGGATGTATCGGCCCAGCGGATCGCCGAGGCGGCGGGTACGCCCACGTTCGTGTATTCCGCGGCGACCTTGATCCACCATTACGACCGGATCGCGGCGGCCTTTGCCGAGTTGCGGCCGATCATCTGCTATTCGATCAAGAGCTGCCAGAATATCCATTTGATCCGGCTGCTGGCCGCCCGCGGCGCGGGCATGGACGTGGTCAGCGGCGGGGAGTTGTTCCGGGCGCTCAAGGGCGGGGCCGACCCGGCGCGAATCGTCTATGCCGGGGTGGGCAAGACCGATCGCGAGATTAACGAGGCCATCGACGCCGGGATCGGTTGGTTCAATATCGAGTCCGAGGCGGAATTGGCCAACATCATCGCCATCGCCACGGCCCGCAAGACGACCGTTCGGGCCGCGTTGCGGGTCAACCCCGACGTCGATCCGAAAACCCATCGCCACACCAGCACCGGCAAGAAGGAAACGAAATTCGGCGTGGATATCGAGCGGGCCCGGCGGGTATTCGACGAGTTCGGGCGAAACACGCATGTTCGTCTGACCGGGCTGCATCTGCATATCGGCTCGCCAGTGAACACGGTCGCCCCTTACGTGGAGGCGATTCGCAAGGCCCTCGCCCTGATCGCGGACCTGCGGGCGGACGGATTTACCATCGATACGCTGGACATCGGCGGCGGTTTCGGGGCGGATTACGAAACGGAACAGGCCCCCTTCGCCGAGGAATACGCCGAGCAGATCGTGCCCTTATTGAAAGGCCAAGATTTGCAGGTGATTCTGGAACCGGGGCGGTCGATCTCGGCCAACGCGGGAATCCTGCTGGCCCGGGTGCTTTACGTCAAGCAGGGCGGCGACAAGCAGTTCGTGATCGTGGACGCGGCCATGACCGATCTGATCCGCCCGGCATTGTACGACGCGAATCATTTTGTCTGGCCGGTGCGGCCGGGGATGGGCCACGTGCCCATCCAGCGCCGGCACGATCTGCGTATGCCCGGTTGCCGGATGGTGGACGTGGTCGGACCCGTCTGCGAAAGCGGGGATTTTCTCGCCCGGGAGCGGTATTTACCGCCGGTCCAGCGCGGCGACCTCCTGGCCGTCTTCACCGCCGGGGCTTATGGATTCGTGATGGCCAGCCACTACAATTCCCGGCCTAACGCGGCCGAGGTTCTGGTGGAAGGGACGAATTACCGCATCATTCGTCGTCGGGAAAGCTACGCGGATCTGATCGGGACCGAAGAGGAGTAGTATGGATTATTCACTGGTTTACCACGGAGAATATTTTATATGTTTCTCTCTCCGTGCCCTCGGTGCACTCCGTGGTAAATTATCCGGGCTGGCCCGGTTCAAATTGCGCAAAAAATACCCGTGGGGTTTTTACCCACGGGTAAAAAACATAGATGCGCCGGCGGGGGATTACGCTTCGGACTGGCGCAGTTTATCCCACAATCGATCGACGGTGATGTCGATCTTCTCGGGCGTTTCGTAGGTGCCGTTCAAGATGGCCTCTCGAATCTCGGTCACCTTATCGACCCGAATGTCCGTTTCTGGTTCAAGGGTGCTTAACATTTGACCCATCTCGGAAATTTCCACCCGATCCATTGCCAGATCGGGCCTTTTCGCCTCCGCTTTGTTGGGTTCCATCTGCCCCAAGGGTGTATCCGAGGGGCGCAACGTATTACTGATTGGAGGAATGTCGCTCATTGCGAATCACCTTTGCCAGGCCTGCGCTCAGTCCGCTCTCCAATCGCGGAACCTTACGATAAGCCGGCCAGAACCAAGCCTAAATTATGTTAATGCCGACAGATAGCCTTAATTCGCACCGTGGGTATCACTCCCTCGTCTCTTGGTTCGGGCATTCCTCCATGAATCGCCGGCCAACTTTATTATTGGCCCACTTGCGTGGTGCGAAGGCTGATCCACCAGCCCGCTCTCGTCGATGCTTTCGCATCAGTACTAATATCGACGATCTTTTAGGGCGTTCTGAAGGAAAATCTGGTAAAAGACGGTTTTACGCCGAGATTTTTTCCAACATGTTGCGATGCATGGAGTTGCGCCCACTATATATTGAGCACAATTCTTGCAAGGAGGGTACTTATTGTGGTTAGCTTAATCGGCCGCGACAAGCTCCATCATTTCGACCCGGCGGCGATCACGTTCAAGTTCTTTTAGTTGATGAAGATACGCCAACAACTCGTCCTGAGTGAAGCTTTCCAGAAATTCGGACTGAGCGGAGCGGTTGATTCGCCGGATTTGTTCGATAAGTTCTGTTTTGGTCATGTCAGCAAACCTCATATCAATGGTGGTTCTTCATCTGACTAGGGTTTCGCTTTCGCCCGGATGTATCGGCGGTTCCCGAAAAACATCTTTAACCTACTGGTATTACTAATTTTGCGCTCTTGAACGCAGAAAATGCGCTTGGGGCAAGGTGAACGGTGTTGGAAGCCTATTGGAGTACCCGGACGACGCGACGGTGAGATTCAACGGTAAGATCGACGGGCCTATCCGCGATTTCGATGATCGGCCGGGTAGGCTGTCCGGTATTTGCTCGGATCACGCGAGCAACGCTTCCGTCATCCAGTTCGATCATGCTGCCGACAGGAAAAAGGGAAATGCAATCGAGCAAGGCGCGCACTACGGTAATATCAAAATGCTTTTGTCGACTGTCACGCAAGATGGTTTCGGCGGCCTGGTAGGGTTGGTAGGCCGGCCGATAGGGTCGAGGAGAAATCATGGCGACATAGGTGTCGGCCACGGCCACGATCCGGGCATAAGCATGAATGCGGGTTTGGGGCAACTGACGAGGGTAGCCGGTGGCGTCACCGCGTTCGTGCGTCTGCCAGGCGATGATTCGGGCAACATCCGACAACTCACCTATGTCCCCAACCATCTGAACCGAATGATCGGGATGAGCGTGGACGGTACGCCATTCGTGTTCGGTCAACGGGCGCGGGGCGAGGCGAATGGCCATTGGCCCGCGCAACATCCCGGCATCGTGCAGAAGAGCGCCGATGGCCGTTTCGAGAATGTGCCGGCGACTCAGGCCGAGTTGGGCGGCGATAGCCATGCTCAGCAGCGCCGCGTTCAGGGCTTGCGTAGACAGATAATCCTCCGTTGCGGGTTGGATTCGACTCAATAACGTCGGCAGCCAGTCGAAATCGAGCATGATCACATCGAGAAATTCGATGACAACATTACGCGGGGCGATGAGGCTGACCGATTGCCGGGCGGCAAGTTCGGCGTAAATACCACGCAAAGCGCGGAGGGCCTCGGCATAGGTACGTAACCCGCGATCCACTTCGGCTTGCAGGCTCGGCCGGGCGATACGCGGACGACGGTCGGCCTTAAGGGGTTGAAAGGGGCGGGTTTTGAGTATCTCGTAAATCAGACGATCATGGAGCTGGCCGGGGCCGCTAAATTCAACTCCACCGGGCATCGATCCCGAAGATGACGCGATCCGCCGTGGAAGTGCCCGCTGTTCGTGGATATTTTGCAGTACACTGGAGGTTATCAGGGAATTCGGATCGAGGGCGGGTTGCGCCCGACCGCGTCGGGTTGAATGTGCGGGGATACCGGCCCGGGGAAACTCGTATGTGTATTCGTCCGGCCAATCCCGGTCTCCGAAAAGACCGTTGACCGCGTGGGCCCGAAGCCGCGGCAGATCATGCTCCTTCAGGCATGCGCCGGCCGGCAGGAGAACCTGGCCGACATGGTTGCGCAGGTCTCCGGGCAGACGCAAACCCGGTTCCAGCCGCTCTTCGTCAATACGTTTGGGCATCGGCTTTTCCACCTCCGGCGGGTCGTTCGCGTACCGTCCCCGCCGTCGATACGAGGATTTCCCTTTCCAGAAGTCGGCTGGCCTGCAGGACGACTTAACCTACGAGTTACGCCGCGTATGTATGGGAAACAAGAAAAAACTAATGGCCGATAATGGCGAGCACTACGTTTGGATATCTATTTATGGAATAAAATAGACCCAAGCGGAACGTTCTGAACCATATATGTCCCAATGGTCATAGACAAATCTATGCTCAAGGGAGGGGGGATGGAAATGCAGCCGCGATTTATCCTGCCATTCGTTGATCAAAGCAACGATTCGGGTTTTTTCGGGATCCTCGACCACGAAGGCGGATTCTTCCGCGGGGTCGCTCTCCAGATCGTACAGGAACAAGGTGTCCTTGTAAGGCCAGTAAATCCACTTGCGGCTGCCTTCGACGAAACCGAGCGGACTGCTTTCATACCACGAGGAGTAAAATAGCCGGCGGTCGGGATCGGCCGGGGTCAGAGCGTCGCGACCCTCAAAACCCGCATCGGTCACGTCGAAACCAATCAATTTCAAGAGGGTCGGAGCCACGTCTAACTGGGAGCAAGGCCAGGATACGGTTCGGCCGGCCTCGAGGTGTCCGGGCCAGCGGATAATCCAGGGTACGCGAATGACTTCCTCGTAGGGAACCCAGCGGCCGTGCTGATCGTCGAGACGGAAGCTGATACCATGATCGCCAAGCACGCACAAGATGGTGTTCTCGTCCCATCCGCGTCGGGCCAGTTCGGCGCAGAGCAGATCGAGGAAATGATCGGTGTACCGCACGGTTTGAAGGTAACGCTGGTAACGGTCCTCGTGAGGCGGGGCGAATCCGGCGGGTACCTCGAAAGGATCGTGGGCGACGGAAGTCATCAGCATCAGGAAGAACGGGCGGCTTTCGCGTTCGGCCCAGGCGAAGGCGGGTTCAATCATCCGCACATCGTCGCCAGCCAGGTAGCCGAGGTTCGCCGAGGGATCTCCCAGATTTTCACGGAACCACGCCCAGTCGAAGGCGAGGTTGGAAAAAAGGCCGGGGGCGCATTCAAAGGTCCCCTTGGACATCTGAAAAAACGCGCTGCGATAGCCGCGCCGAGCCAGCAGCGAAGGCAAGCCTTCGTAAGGCCGCTGAACGGGGACCGCTTCGGCGAAGTCCGGCTGAATATCCGGCGTGGTGCCAGTCAGCACCGTCCAGAAGGCTTTCGTGGTATGGGAGACGGGAACGCGGGTGCAGGCGAATTGCGCGCCCTCCGACGCCAGCCGGGCCAGGGTCGGCGTGGTTGGAAGGTTCGGATCGCTCAAGGACGTGGCCTGGTAGGTCATGCTTTCCATCAAGACCAGGATGACATTGGGGGTATTGCTCGATGCACGGTCCGGAGATTTGACCGGTCTTTCTCCGACACGCGGAGGACGGCGATAAGAGGTTGCATCCTCCCTGGCTGTCGAGCGCCCGTTAAACAAACTTCGCAAGGCATAATAATGACTGCTGAACCCGAGCACCTCCGCCTTGAGTCGGAAACTCGCGGGTTGCGGCAAAAAACTCTCCAGGACAATCAACCCGAGAACCACGGGCACCGTGAGGGCCATGCGTTGAACGTGAATTTTACGCGGTTCAACGACGGCAACGGGCCGGACCAGACGATAGACACACCAACCTATGCAGGCCAAGGCGAGCACGAGCACGGGCAGGGCAATCCGTATCTTATGAAGGACGTGCGTTTGGACGATGGGCAGGAAGTCCCAGGGGTTACGAAAAATAACGGCGAGCACCCCGGGTTGAAGCTGCACGCCGGTGGCGATCATCCAGGCGGTATTGAGAATCGTCCAAACGAAAAATATGGCCGATACCACGAGGGTTACTCGGGCCACCCACCGACTGGGACGAAAGTAATACAAGGCGCGAAACAGTCCGAGCACGATGAACGTCAAAACGATATCCGAGATGGCCACTCGCCCCCAGGCGGACAAAATCGCCGGCGGCCGGCATCGGAGAACCAGAACCCATTTAGCGCCGATGGTCAGGAGAAGAGCTAACATCAAGATAATTGTTTCCGGTCGAGGCAAAATCCGTCGGCGAGACCGATTCGGCTCGGGCGACGAGACCGGACAGGAAATTGTCTCCATCTGAGTCATATCTTTGCAAACTCTTAAAAAAACAAACCCCATCCCCTCATGATGGCATCCTTGTCCACATTTTATAAAAGTAGGGTTAAATAATAAACGATGCGTCTCGGGTAGTTTTATTTGGAAACCAATAAACCATTACTTACCTTTCAAGATTTCAGATGAACACCTCGTTTGACAATTTCGTAATACGATGTATTATCTAATTGACGACGGTATCCTTGCCGGGCTGAAAAGCGACTTAAGCTATTGTAAAGAACAGGGTTGCAATCATGAGCGAAGCCAAGCAAGCCACGATCAGTTTTAAGGCGGAGGAGTCTCTGGCGGATATTTTGCGGATGATTCCAAATCGCTCGGAGTTTATTCGGGGGGCGATCCTCTCGGCCTTGGACAATGTCTGTCCGCTTTGTCGGGGGACGGGGATCCTGAATCCTCAGCAGAAATCACACTGGGAGCAATTCGCCACGGACCACCCGATGGCCGAGTGTCGCAAATGCAACGAATGGTATCCGGTCTGCACTCATCAGGCCGCCACCACGCCTCATGAGGATGACGAAGCGAGGTGATACAGATGCATGCATACACGTACATGAAACAAATGCGCTCAGCCCACGCCCTGCTTGCGGGAGGACTGGCCTTGTTCACGGTTTTCACGGGCCTTGCCTGCCGGCAACAGGATTCTGCGCCGGTTTCCGACACCGTCGCGGTTTTTGTGAGTATTCCGCCGTTGAAAAACTTCGTGGAGCGGGTGGGCGGGGAACATGTGGCCGTGACAACGTTGTTGCCGCCCGGCCAGTCGCCGCATACCTATGAGCCGACCGCCCGGCAGATAGTAGCCTTGTCCACGGCGAGGGTTTACTTTTCAACCGGTTTGCCTTTCGAAAAACAGATTTCGAGCAGGATCGGCCGTACCCTGACCAAGCTGGAACAAGTGGATCTTCATGAAGGGATCGAACTTCGGCGGATAACCGAAAAAGAGGCGCATGAACATGACCACGATGAAGAGGGCCACTGCATCCACGAGCAGGAGGAATTGGATCCGCACGTATGGATGAACCCGCGGCTGGTCAAAATCCAGGTGGAGACGATCACCCGCGTACTATCACGGATCGATCCGACGCATCAGGAGGATTACGAGCGGAACGGTCGCCTGTTTCGGCAGGAGCTGGACGATCTGGATCGGCGGATCGGGGAAACGCTGGCTCCATTTCGCGGCCGCGAGTTTTTCGTGTATCACCCAGCCTACGGCTATTTTGCCGAGGCTTACGGGCTGGAGCAGGTGGCGGTGGAAATTTCCGGCAAGCAACCGACGGCGCGACAATTGGGCGAATTGGTTCAGCGGGCGAAAAAGAGCGGAGTGAAACTTATTTTCGTGCAACCGCAATTTTCGCCGATCGCGGCCAAGGCGGTCGCGGAGCAGATCGGCGGGGTGGTGATGCCGCTTGATCCGCTGGCGGAGAATTATGTAGAAAACCTTCTGACGATCTGCGCGAGGATCAAGGAAGCACTTGGGGAAACAACCTCGGTAGACGGGAAGTAATCTCGCCGAGAATTCGTAACCAGGAGACAACCCGTGGCGGCAGAACCGGTGATTCGGTTGAAAGATGTGACCTTTTCCTATGACGGTCCGCCGGTGTTGGAGAAGGTCAACCTGAGCATTACCGAGCGCGACCTGGTCTGCGTGATCGGACCGAACGGCGGGGGGAAGAGCACCTTGCTGAAAATCATGCTCGGCCTGGTCGAGCCGTCCACCGGTACGGTCGAGGTTTGCGGACAATCGCCGGAGAAAACGCGCAAGCAGATCGGCTACATGCCGCAACATGCTCACCTTGATCCGCGATTTCCGGTGACGGTGTTTGACGTGGTGCTGATGGGGCGGCTCGGCCGCGGGCGGAGCTGGGGGCCTTATCCACGGGCGGACAAGTCGGCGGCGCTGGAGGCGTTGGGGGAAGTGGGCCTCGCGGATTTGAAGAACCGGGCGCTATTCTCCTTGTCCGGCGGGCAGCGGCAGCGGGTACTGATCGCCCGGGCCTTGGCCTGCTCCCCGCGGATATTATTGCTGGATGAGCCGATGGCCAGTCTCGATCCAACCGTACAGGAGGATCTGCACAAACTGCTGCGTAAGCTGAACGAGCGACTGACGGTGGTCATGGTTTCGCATGATCTGGGTTTTGTGTCGTTGTTTTTCCGGACGGTGGTCTGCGTGAACCACACGGTCCACACGCACTCGAGCCACGAACTGACGGAGAAGCAGGTGGCGGACATGTATGGACGAGCGGTGCGGCTGCTACACCATGCGAGGAACGGCGAGGCGGGAGGTCGATCATGACCGAGTTCTTTCAGGCCCTGACGAGCACCGACATTTTGAAGCACGCCTTGCTGGCGGGGGTAATTGCCAGCCTTGCTTGCGGAGTGATGGGCAGTTACGTGGTGGCCCGCAGGATTACGTACATTGCCGGCGGGGTGGCCCACTGTGTTCTGGGTGGGATGGGGGCGGCGCGGTATCTGAATGTCGTGGGCGGGTGGACATGGCTGCAGCCCCTGCACGGGGCGATTTTCGCCGCCTTGCTGGCCGCCGGGATTATCGGGTGGGTCAGCCTACGATCCAAGGAGCGCGAGGATACCGCGATCAGCGCCCTGTGGGCTATCGGCATGGCCGTCGGCGTTCTGTTCATCGCCAAAACGCCGGGCTATTACGAGGATTTGATGAGTTATTTGTTCGGCAACGTTCTGCTGGTCAGCGGTCAGCAGTTGCGCTTGATCGTGCTGCTCGATGTCGTGGTCGTGGGGCTGGGCCTGCTGCTGTACAACCCGTTTCTGGCGGTCTGTTTTGATCAGGAGTTCGCTCGACTGCGCGGCTTGAACGTTGAATTTTATTATCTGCTGCTGCTGGGTTTAACCGCGTTGACCGTGGTGGTGCTGGTGACGGTGGTGGGGCTGGTGATGGTGATCGCTCTGCTGACCTTGCCGGTGGCGGTGGCCGGCCATTTCGTGAACCGGTTATGGCACGTGATGCTGCTGTCCTGCCTGTTCAGCGCGGCCTTGACCGCCGGCGGGCTGATGGTCAGCTACGGCCCGGACCTTCCGCCGGGGGCGGTGACCATCGTCTTGGCCGGCGGGTTATACCTGTTGGTGATTTGCGGACGACGGCTGTTTCGGGCGTTTTAACCGTGCTGCGATTTACGTTGACTATTACCCCCCCCTTTTTCTGCAATTAGTAGTATATCCAGACCGCTCGTTGATTATCAATTGTTTGGCATGGTAATCCCTTGCTTGCCCGCCACGGCGGGTAAACTGCTGCGGGCTGGTAAGCCACTCCGCAGAATCACCTGCAAGACAATTCGATCAGTCGGTCGAGGGTTTGAAGGGCGGAAAGATTATCGACGGCCGTAGCGGCGCGGGTCACGGCGTCGGGGAGATCGTCGGCCAGGCCGGCGACGAGCAGAGCGGCGCCGGCGTTGAGCAAGGCGTGATGACGCCGGGGGCCTTGGTCGCGGCCTTCGAGGATGGCCCGGATCGCCTCGGCGCTGGCTTGGGGAGAATCGATCAGCAGCGTGTCCAGCGGGGCAACTTCGAAACCTACGTCTTGCGGATGCACGGTGAAGGTGCGAACGCTACCGCGGTTTAATTCGGTCACGCGGGTCGGGCCGGTGATGGTCAGGTCGCATAAGCCGTCGTGGCCGTGGACCACCCAGGCGAATTCGGCGTCACGGGCGGCCAGTACGGAGGCGAGCGTCTCGGTCAGATCGGGCCGCGATGTACCCAACAGTTGGCGCTTCGCGCCGGCCGGATTGGTCAGCGGGCCGAGCAGGTTGAAGATCGTGCGGATGGCCAGCTTCTTGCGCACCGGGGCGGCGTATTTCATGGCCGGGTGCAGGTTGGGCGCGTGCAGGAAAGCGATGCGACATTCGCGCAGGCAACGTTCGAGCACCGGCACGGGGGCATCGAGATTAACGCCAAGCTGGCGGATGGCTTCGGACGAGCCGCTGGCCCGGGTGTGGGTGAAATTGCCGTGCTTGGCCACCGTCGCGCCGCCGGCGGCGGCGATGATCGCGGCGGTGGTCGAGACGTTGAAGGTGCTGATCCCGTCGCCACCCGTTCCGCAGGTGTCGATACAGGGTGTCGCACAGGATACGCGGGTAACCTTTTCGTTCAGGACATCGGCGGCGCCGGCGATTTCCTCGACGGTTTCGCCCTTGGTCGCCAAGGCCGATAGGAAGTGCCCCATTTGCTCGGGATCGACCTGTCCGGTCATGATTTGCTCGAACACCGCGCGGGTCTGGGCTCGGCTCAGATGTCGGCCGGTTTCGAGCGACGCAATCATTCCATGAATATCGGGCAGGGCAGGCATAACAGCTTCCTTCATTGAACCATGCGCAGCGGATACACGGCCGCGCCCTTCTCGGCGAATGTCGCGTACACCGCCGCGGGTTTCGCGAAACGCTTATTGTATTTTTCGGCAACGGCCTGATGCAAAGCGGGGAGGGTATTTTTGCGGGCCAGGGCAATCGCGCAGCCGCCGAACCCGCCACCGGTCATCCGAGCCCCATAGACGCCGCTGGTTCCAACGGCCAGTTCGACCAGCGCATCCAGTTCCGCGCAGGAGACTTCATAATCGTCACGGAGGGAGACATGCGAGGCGTTCATGAGCCGGCCGAAGTTTTCCCAATCGCCCGATTCGAGGGCCGCGGCCGCCTCGCGCGTACGCTGGATTTCGCCGATCACGTGACGGCAGCGGCGAAAGACCACGGGATCCATCCGCTCCTGTTGGGTAAGAAGTTGCTCCATGCTTGCGTCGCGCAACGCGGCGATTCGCGGATCGGACGCTTGCAGAACAGCCAAGCCGGCTCGGCCCTGCTGTTGACGGAGGGCGTATTCGCCACCGCCGATGGCATGGCGAACTCCGGTATCCATTACAATCAGCTCGACCTGCCGCCGGGGTAACGGAACATGGCGGAATTCTCTCGATCGGCAGTCCAGCAGAAGCGCGTGATCGGCCTTGCCCAGCAGGCAGATAAATTGATCCATGATCCCGCAAGGCGAATGGGCATACTCATGTTCAGCCTGACGGGCCAGCAAGGCCAACGGGACGGCTTCCATCGAGGCGATGGACAGGGCGAGCAAGGCCAGGGCCGATCCGATTTCCAGAGCGGCTGAGCTGCTCACACCCCCGCCAACCGGAACATCGCTGTCGATCAGCAGACAACCGCCGCGCAAGGCGATCCCATCGCGGCGCAACAAGGCGGCCACCCCACGAACATAACGCGACCAAGCCGGTAAGTTACCAAAGTCGTCGGGGCCGCCGGGGTCTTGAGCGGGGAAGGTGACGGTTTCACCGAAGGCGGTAGAGTGGACGGCGATCTCGTTCCGGCCCCGTCCACCGACCAGTACGTAGAGCGAGGCGGACATGGCGATGGGCAGCACCAGGCCGTCGTGATAATCGGTATGTTCGCCGATGAGGTTGACCCGGCCGGGGGCGTAGGCGAGCAGGTCCGGTGTCGAATGGCCGAAGACCCCTCGATAGTGATCGACCCGCGTTGAAATATCGAGCGAATTATCCATATTGACCCTGTCGCCGCGTTCACGGACAATGCCATTGCGAATGTAGGGCGGCCCTGTTGCCCTGTCAAGAAATACTTCTTGCGGCAGGCGGACCGATGCCGACACCGATCATCATCGACACGGATGCGGGGGTGGACGACGCCGTGGCCATCGCTTTGGCCTTGGCCGCCGACGATTTAGCGGTCGCCGGGCTGGTCAGCGTAGGCGGCAACGTGCCCGTGGAGCAGGCCACGCGGAACCTGGGGCGCTTATTGGCCGGACTGCCGTTGAAGACCGCGCCACCGGTGGCTTGCGGCCTGGATCAGGAGGCCGCGACGTTAAAGCGCGCCGCGCACGTTTTCGGCGCGGACGGATTGGGCGAATCGGCTTTGGAGCCTGCGGCAAATTTCACGGCCGGCGATTACCTGGATTTGTACGAGCGACTGATCGCGACGCACGGGGCCGATTTGCAGATCGTGGCGATCGGGCCGCTGACCAATCTGGCCGCCGTCCTGAAGCAGCGGCCCGGCCTGCTCGAACGGGTGGGAAAGATCGTGGTCATGGGCGGGGCGATCTGGTCGCCGGGAAACGTGACCGAGTATGCGGAATTCAATTTTTATCGCGATGCGGCCGCCGCCGCGGCGGTTTTATCGTCGGGCCTGTCCATCACGGTGGTTCCACTCGACGTGACCCGGCAAGTTGCCTTGGACGAATCGCACGTGGCCCATCTGATGCGCAGCGGAACGGCCACCGGCGAGATTCTGGCCCCGATGATACAGTATTGCCTGGGGCGGGGAGCGGACAGCGGACCGCGGCAGTTTATCGTGCATGACGCGATCGCCATCGGGTTATTATTGTGGCCGGAGTTGTTCATGCGGGCTCGGATGGCCCTGGACATTACCACGAAAGGCGAGCAGGTCGGCCGATGTAGACCCAAGGTGGCCAAGAAAGGCGGCGGGAATGTGGCGGTCGCGATTTCCATCAACGCGGGGGCTTTCCTGGAAAACCTGCTCGAGCAACTTTGCCATGAGAAGTTCGTGGTGTGAAAGCGGTCAGCTATCAGCCGTCAGCAGTCAGTGGTCAGCTTTCAGTACCGGGTGCTGATCGCTGATTACTGACTGCTGAATACTGACAACTGACTGCTGATAGCTGAATGCTGACTACTCTCCCATGTTTGATCGACTGGACGACACGATTGTGGCCATTTCCTCACCGGCGGGCGTTTCGGCGCGGGGGATGGTGCGTCTCAGCGGTTCCGAGGCGACAAACCTGGCTGACGCGGTGTTTCGAGCCGACGACAAACAGCCGTTGATCGCGAGCCCGGGGACGCGACGTATCCTTGGCGAGATTCAGCTTGGTGAAGGGTGTTCGACACCGGCCGAGGCTTACGTTTTTCGCGCCCCGGCCAGTTACACCCGGCAGGATGTGGTTGAACTCTACCTGCCGGGCTGTCCCGCGTTGCTGGCGTTGGTGCTGGACCGACTGCGAACGAGCGGGGCCCGTTTGGCCGAGCCGGGCGAATTCACCGCCCGGGCCTTCTTTTCCGGGGCTCTGGACCTGACCCGCGCCGAAGGCGTGGCCGCGGTCATCCACGCGCACAACGATTCGCAATTACGGGCCTCGGAAGCGTTGCTGCACGGCCATCTGAGCCGGCGGACAACCACGCTGCGCGATCGACTGGCTGACCTGCTGGCATTGCTCGAAGCGGAAATCGATTTTACCGAGGAACCGATCGAGTTTGTTTCTCGCGAGCAGACGATGGAGACAATTCACGCGGTGGCGGCCGACCTCAAAGCCTTGACGGAAAGAGCGCCTTCGGCGGAGCGATTGGCTTTCCTTCCAGAGGTGATTTTGGTGGGGCGGGCGAACGCGGGCAAGAGTACGCTGTTTAATCGTCTGACCGGGATGGATCGGGCGATCTGCTCGGCAACCGAGGGGACGACCCGGGATGTATTGCACGGGCCGGTGACGCTGCCGGGCGGCGAAATGATGCTGCTGGATTGCGCGGGCCTGTCCTCGCCGAAAGCCTTGACCGAGGCCGCCACGAGCGGCCACGACCCGGCCGACCTGGCCGAAGCCGCCGCGCGACAGGCGTTGCGTTCGGCGGACATGATCTTACTGGTGGTGGACGCCAGCGATGAGCCCAAGCGAACACTCGACAATTTCATGGGAGCGTTACCCGCGCGGCCGATCCTGGTGGTGCTGAACAAGGTGGACGCATGGACCGATGCGCGAGCCCTGGTCGATGTTTTGGGTCGGCAAGCCGTGTTGATCAGCGCCTTGACCGGGGAGGGGATAGACGATTTGAAAAACCAAATACGCGCGCAGCTTTTTCACGCGGGGCACGCGCATGGCGCGGACCTGATCGCCTTATCCAGTCGGCAGCGCGGGGCGCTCATGGAGGCGGGCGCGGCCTTGGCGAGAGCGGAGCAAATCGTCGCGAGCTCCGCCGTACTCGACGCACAAATCGAGTTGCTGGCGATGGAGATTCACCAGGCGATGGACGCGCTTTCGATGCTGACCGGTGAGGTGACCACGGAGGATTTGCTCGCGCGTGTGTTCGCCGGCTTCTGTGTCGGGAAGTGAAATTGATAAAGTACCTATAAGTAATCGGTCGATATATCAATCAGCGTGCCGTGGGACGGATTTTTACAAGATTTATTCACGGCGATAAAATCAACATTTGTATGGCTCAGAAAAGCAGGTATCTTGAAGGGAGGTGATACCCATGGCTAAGAAGAAAGCAAAGAAGGCGGCCAAGAAAGCGGCGCCGAAGAAGAAAGCCAAAAGGAAAAAGAAATAAGCCGAAACAAACTGCAAAGCGGCCGTTGCTT
>CAZXSA010000106.1:0-16072 GCA_964642815.1 uncultured Planctomycetales bacterium
GGTCATGGCCCGGGACGATCAACCGATTTATCCGAAACCGGGGACGTTTTATCTAACCGATGCCTTCTCTGATGAGGCCGTCGCTTTCATCGACGAGTACGGGCGCAAGGAGGCGCCTTTCTTTTTGTATGTGGCCTATACCGCTCCGCACTGGCCTTTGCATGCTTGGCCCGAGGACATCGAACGCTATAAGGGCAAATACATGGCCGGCTGGGATGCCCTGCGCGAAAAGCGCCATCAGCGTATGATCGAAATGGGGCTGGTCGATGCCCGTTGGCCTTTGACGCCGCGTGATGAAGAGTGTTCAGCCTGGTCGGAGATGAAGAATAAGGAAGAGATGGACTTGAAGATGGCCGTCTATGCCGCCCAGATTGACCGGATGGATCAGGGTATCGGACGTATTCTGGACAAGATCCGCGAAGTCAGGGCGGAGGAGAATACGCTGGTCATGTTTCTCGCCGACAACGGCGGCTGCGCGGAAGGCGGACCGTTCGGCTTTGACCAACGCAAGAACGGCCTGTCGCCGGGTGGGATCGACTCGTTCATGAGCTACGGGCAGAGCTGGGCCAACGCCAGCAATACACCGTTCAGACTGTACAAGCACTGGGTTCACGAAGGCGGTATTGCCACGCCGTTGATTGTTTACTGGCCGTCGGTGATCAAAGAGCAACGCATCACCCATCAGGTGGGTCATGTGATCGACCTGATGGCCACCTGTTTGGACGTGGCCGGCACTACCTATCCCACCCGATACCAGGATCGAGATATTCTTCCTTGCGAGGGCCATAGCCTGGTCCCGATTTTCAGAAACCAGGCGAACAACGGGGAGCGGACTTTATTTTGGGAACACGAGGGGAATCGGGCCGTTCGCCAGGGGCGCTGGAAAATCGTCTCGAAATATCCCGGTAATTGGGAACTTTATGATCTGGAGGCCGACCGCACCGAACTGCATAATTTGGCCGCCGCACAACCTGTGATGGTGAAGGAACTGGCCGACCTGTACGAGGCTTGGGCAAAGCGGTGCCAGGTGATGCCTTGGGAGACCTTGGAAGGCCGCAAGTGAATGCCCGGTACAGTTATTTCAAGGCAGTGTCATCGATGATTCCCGATACCCTTTGATCTGGCGGACCGTTGTGGGTAAATGAAAGGTATGGAGTCCCCGCACGCGGTTTCGTGCGTGCCTTATCCGCGTCGGGTACCTCGGCGAGGAGAACAAAGGTATCTATATTTCATCGCCGACGAGCTTGATAATGAACCATTTGGGAGGCAAGATGTTCCGATGCGATTTTTTCTCATCGACAGGATCACGCAGTGGCAGGTCGGCAGGCAGGCCGAGGCCATCAAAAACGTGGCTTTGAGCGAGGATTTCTTCGACGACCACTTTCCCCGTCGGCCGATCATGCCCGGGGTTCTGTTGATCGAAGGCATGGCCCAACTGGCCGGCCTGTTGCTCGAAGCCACCCTCATGGAACGCTTCGGGCAGAATGCCAAGGCCCTGCTCAGCGTACTGGAACGAACCAAGTTCCGTGAGCCGGTGCGGCCCGGAGACACGCTTACCTATCAGGCAAAGGTTATTTCCGTGAATCGCGATGGGGGCAAAGCCTCGGCGGAAGCGCGCTGCAACGGCCGGGTCGTGGCCACCACGGGCATGCTCTTTGTGTTCAAACAGGTTGAGGATCCCTTACTCGATACCAAGAGAGCGGCCCTGATGAAGATCTGGATGGCGGTCGATAATACTGAAGGTAATCAGGCATGAATACGGGCGTCGTCATTACCGGAATGGGCCTGGTGACACCGCTCGGGCGGAACGCCGGTGTGGTGATGGAACGCGTCTTACGTGGCGACAGGGTCAACGAACACCCGTCTTTCGACACCTCCGCCTTTTATTGTTCGATCTGCGCACCGGTCGCCGATTTCGATGCGGAATACTATTTTCCGGACAACAAAACGCTTCGCTTCATGAATCGTGACGCGCAGATGGCCGTCGTCGCGGCCCGGTTGGCGCTGGAGGATGCGGCCTTGGAGGTTGGCCGGACCTATTCGGCTGAAAACATCGCCCTGTTTGGGGCCACGGGGCTGACCGGCCTGCCGGTAGATGATATTACTCGTCTGGTGCGGTCTTCAGCGGCGTCGGACGGATCTTTCGATCCCGAATCATTCGGGCGGGTCGCCCTGAAACGGGTTCGGCCGGTGTTGTCGTTCAAAATTCTGGCCAATATGCCGATTTGCTTCGTGTCGATTTTCACCAATGTACGCGGGGAAAATGCGGTGTACACACCATGGGAAGGCCAGGGGGCAAGGGCCATTGCCGCGGGCGTTCGGGCCATCCGACAAGGAAGGGCTTCGTGTGCTCTGGTGGGCGGCTGCGATGTCAAGACCCACGAGTTCTCCTTTATCAGTTTACAACAGCTTGGCGTGTTCGATTCCTGGCGCATGCATGGTCGCGGTCCCATACCCGGTGAAGGGGCGGCTTTTATCGTGCTTGAAGACGAAGCACAGGCCCGGACCCGCAACGCTAGGATTTACGCGAGGATCAAGGACTTTCGTTTCCGAACCGCCGTGGAACAATCCCTACTTGCGGAATGTCTGGCGGAACTTATCGGTGGCCTGGAATTGAACGCCGTTTCCCTGATTGCCGCCGGTGATGGTGATATTTACCTGAGTGAATCGGAAACATGGGCCTGCGAGCGGGCGAAGTTTCGTCCGGTGCTGGCCGCACACCCGAAGTCTTGCCTTGGCAACCTTTACGCGGCGGCGGCGGTGGTCCAGGTTGGACTTGCAGCGGAACTAATTCGTCGAAAAAACACGGTTGGCAACGTGTTGGCAAATTGTTTCGGCTTTGGCAGTGAACAAGCCGCTTTCGTCCTGGAGGCGCCATGAACCGCGTGGTGGTAACCGGTTTGGGGATCGTGTCGCCTATCGGGATTGGGCGGGATGTGTTCTGGTCGAATCTGATCGCCGGCCGGTCAGGTATTGGGACCATCACTCGATTTGACGCTTCCAGTTTCCCCGTCCGGATCGGAGCCGAAGTGAGGGACTTCAATGCCACGGAGGTTCTGGAGGAATTCCCCCGGGCGGCTAGCGTTCGTGATCACAAAGTCCTGCTGGGTCTGAAAGCCGCTCAGGAAGCTATTGTTTACGCCTCGCTGTCATGTGCCTCCTTGCGCGACGCCGCTCTTGTACTCGGTGTCGGCCTTGAAGTACTTCAATTGCAGGATCTGACCATTTATGCCCATGCCGCGGATATGGGCCAGGAAATGGCCAATGCCTTGGCCCGCAAGCCGGACAGCCCCTTGCTGCAAACACCGCTAGACCGCACCGCGGATATCTTGGGAAGCCGGTACGGTTTTCTCGGCGGGCGATATACCAACTGTTCGGCTTGTGCGGCTGGCGCGCAGGCTATCGGGGAAGCCTGGCAACTTCTGCGCGAAGGGGAGTGCGCCGTTGTTCTGGCCGGGGCCACGGACAGCATGTTAAATCCTCTCGGACTGGGTGGCTTCAGTCTGTTGCGGGTTTTATCCACCGAGAATGACCGACCGCAACAGGCCTGCCGGCCTTTCGATGCGACCCGGGAGGGGACCGTTCTGGGGGAAGGCGCCGCTTTTATGGTGCTCGAAACGCTTGCGCACGCCTCGGCCCGAAGCGCGGACATTTACGCCGAGGTTCTTGGTTACGGCAGTTCACTGGATGGTTTTCGAATCTCCGATCCGGATCCACTCGGTAAAGGAGCGGTGATGAGCATGACCCGGGCTTTGCATGAGGCCGGCCTCAAAGTGAACGACATCGACTGCGTCAATGCTCATGGAACGGGAACGCCCAAGAATGACCTCGTGGAAACCGCGGCTATCAAGGAAGTGCTCGGCCGGCGGGCCTATGAGATTCCCGTTCATTCGGTCAAGTCGATGACCGGCCATCTGATCGCGGCCAGCGGAAGCGTGGAGGCGGCGGCGGCCGTGTTGACGCTCTCCCGCCGCCGGGTACCACCGACGATCAACCTTGAAAAGCCGGATGAGTCATGCGATTTGGATTATGTACCCGACGGATCACGGGAATTTGACGGCGATACCGTCCTGTCGAATTCCTTCGGTTTCGGAGGGCAGAATGCCACCTTGATCTTCGGGAGGTACGAATGATACAAGCCGACGAGTTCATGAACCTGGTCCGCACCCGTCGATCGATTCGCCGATATACCGAACATGCCCCCAGTCGGCAACAGATTGAATCCTTGATCGAAGCGGCCTGCTGGGCACCCTCCAGTCACAACCGGCAGGGTTGGAAATTCATCGTTTTTGAAAGTCGTCAGGAAATCAGCACCTTGGCCGAGCGGGTCCGGCAATCGGTACGGGGATTGCTTGCCAAGGTCGACGGCATGGCGCACGAGCACGCCAACGAACTGATTTATTATTCAGGGGCGTTCGAGGCGGCCCCCGTCATCATCCTGGTCATGCACAAGAGAAGCCCCGCAGTCGGACAAAAACTGTTGAGTTTAATGGACCATCGTGCCGTCTCCGGAGACGTTCTGAGCGCTGCGATGGCCACCCAGAATTTACTTCTGGCCGCCCATGCGCAGGGTCTCGGTGCGTGTATCATGGCCGCTCCCTTGCTGGCCGGCGAAATCTGGGCTTCTTTATCCGACCTGCCGGCCGGTTTTGAGCCGACCTGCGTGGTCACGTTGGGCTTTCCCGCGGAGCAGCCGGCCGCCCCGCGGCGAAAAAACCTCAAACATGTTATCGAATACAGGTGAACAACCGTGACCGAACAAGAGATATTCCAGAAGCTCCTTCCGTTAGTCCGAGAGATTACCGGTGCCCGCGAGGAGCAGATTGGCATGGACAGCAACCTGATGGAGGATCTGGGAGCCGAGTCGCTCGACCTGCTGGACTTCAGCTTTCTGATCGAGGAGACCTTCGGCGTCACCATCGAAGCCGACGAATTTGAGCGGCAGGCGAGTCAACGGATTGTCGGCGGGGTCTACGAGCACGAAGGCCTGCTGACCCATGCGGCCCTGGAAGAACTTAAAAAGGCGCTGCCGGAAGTACCGCCCGAAAAGCTGAAACCGGGTTTGAAAAAGATCGAGTTGCCTAGCGTTTTGAATGTGGCCGTATTTGTGCATCTTATCCAGCGGAAATTATCTGGCGTTCAGGAGGGCATGAGCCATGCTTAAGGGGAAGGTTGCCTTTGTCAGCGGAGGAAGCGGCGCGCTTGGCGGGGCGATTGTCCGAACCTTGGTCCGCGAGGGATGCCGGGTAGCGCATTCTTACAAAAACCACCCGGACAAGGCCCGGCAACTGGACGCGGAACTGGTCGGTGGCGGCGGGCAGGTCCGTTCATATCCGCTGGATGTACTGGACGCAGACGCGGCGGCGGAACTACACCGGGACATCGAAAAAGACTTTGGCCCGGTGGACATTTTGATCAACAACGCGGGCGTCACCCAGATTCTGCCTTTCGCCATGATCGAGGAAACGGACTGGGATCTGGTTATGGATGTGAACGTCAAGGGTATGTTCCTGGTGACCAAGGCTTTCGCCCGAGGTATGATCCGTCGCAAGGCGGGTTGCATTATCAACATCGGTTCGCTGGCGGGTATGCGCATGTTGGAGGTTCCGGTGCATTATGCGACCGCTAAAAGCGCGGTGGTGGGATTTACCCTAGCCCTGGCCCGTGAATTCGGACGGTACAACGTGCGAGTAAACGCCGTGGTGCCGGGCATGTTGACCGATGGGGTGAGTATGAACATTCCCGTCAAACAGCAGGAAGAATACAAACGCTATTGTGCCCTTTCGCGAGCCGGTCGACCGGAAGAGGTGGCTGAGCTGGTCGCGTTTCTGGCTAGCGATCGGAGCGGTTACATCAACGCCCAGGCGATCTTTGTTGACGGGGGCATCTGATGAAGTTTCGCATGGTGGATCGGATTCTCGACTGGGAGCCCTGTCACCGCATTCGTGGGGTCAAGGCCGTTTCTTTTGAGGAGTACGACCTTAAGACCGCCTTGGGGGCCGAACCGGGCCTGCCTGAAAGCCTGCAATTGGAGAGCCTGTTTCAACTGGGAAACTGGTTGATCGTACTCTCGTCGGATTTCACGCAAATGGGGCTGGTGGTGAGAATGCAGGAGGTTCGTTTTCAGGGTTTGCTTCGACCGGGGAGCCGCCTGCGAATGGAACTTCAGGTACGCAGTTATAGGCCGGATGGCGTTCTCTTCGATGGGCGGGGTTATGTTGATGGCCGGGTAGCGGGCATCGGCACCGGCTGCCTGGCCATTCCCGTACCGCTAGTCGATTATCATGATCCACAAGATCTGCGTGTACTGTTTTCGGAAATTTACCGGCCCGGTCCGGAGGATTTAGCATAGGTGTCGATATGGCCCGACTTGAGGAACGAGATTACACCTATTTCGCCACGGTTCGCGGCATGTGTCGCGGTTGCCGCAAGATCGTACCGGCCCGGATCTATTTCCGCGATGAGCGGGTATGGCAGGAAAGTCTTTGCCCGACCTGTAAAAATGAGCCTGCCATGATCGCCGGTGATCGAAGCTGGTATCTGACCAACGTTTTGAAGGCCCGGCCGGATCACGCGCCATTGCCCGGAGCCAGACCGCTGCTGAAAGGTTGCCCGCATGACTGCGGCCCCTGCACCTGGCACGCCTCACCGTGCCAGCTTCCGGTCATTTCGATTACGAATGCCTGCAACCTGCGTTGCCCGATCTGTTTCACGTACAACAGGGCGGATCGTATCTATCACATGCCGGTCGAAGAGATGCGGCAAACCGTGGACTGGATTGTCGAATCGACCGGCGGGGTCGATCTGCTCAATATCACCGGTGGCGAACCAACCTTGCACCCTCAATTGTTGGATATTTTACGAACCTGTCGGCGGGAGGAGATCGGGCGGATCACCATGAACTCCAACGGGATCCGCCTGGCGGAAGATAAGGGGTTGTGTGCACAATTAGCCGAGTTGGGTGTTTATGTCATTCTGTCGCTCGACACGTTCGATCACCGGATCAGCGAGTGCCTGCACGGCCGGGATATCACCGATCAAAAACTCAAAGCCATCGACAATTTGGCCCAGGCCGGGGCCCGCATGACCCTGCTCAACGTGATGATTCACGGCATCAATGAGGAGGTGATCGGCGGCCTGTTCGATTTGATGCGCGACCATGAGCATATTCTCAGCCTGACCATTCAGACCATGACGTATACCGGCCAGGGTGGAGGCCAGTTCCCGCGCACACAACATTTGCCCGTGGATGAGGCCGCGCGGAAGGTCTGCGCGTCTTCCGATGGAATTCTGCAATTCGATGACTTCATCACCCGTCCGTCGGCCCATCCCTTGTGTTATCTGATCTGCTATTTGCTCAAGGATGGCGGGCAATTACGGCCGTTTGCCCGGTTCGCCTCTCCCGAAAGAATCGAACAATTGATCGGTGATTCATACCTGATCCGTCCGGGGCGGGACGATCGTTTTTTCACCGAGATGATCAACAACCTTTACGCGGAAGGCCGAACGGAGCACCTGGCCGTTCTACGCCGGCTGGTCGAGCAGTTGTACCCGACCGGCTCGCTCTTGAGCGATTTTCAGCGTCAGCGCATCGCCGAGTCCGCAGTGCGCACCATCTATATACACGCCCACATGGATGAAGACACCTTCGATTGTTCGCGGGCCATGCAATGCCCCGACCTGGTCCCGGCCCAACCCGGCCGGCTTGTCCCGGCGTGTACGTATAATTTGTTTTACCGAATGCAGGATGAACGGTTTTATTTTTCCGAGAGGCCGCGAGCATGAATACGCTGGGCATCACTCAATCGGTCTGCCCGACCTGTCGTCAACTCGTGCCGGCCAAGGTGGTTACTGACGGGTATGACGTATATTTTCAAAAGTTCTGTTCCGAGCATGGTTGCGCTCATCATCTTGTTTACCGTGGTCTGGAAGATTATCTGAAAGCGCAACGTTTTGTGAAGCCGGCCTGGCTGCCGCGGGAATGGGCCGGGACTTCCACCGCGTCCTGCCCTCAGGGCTGCGGCTTTTGTGCTCGCCACGAACAGCATCTTTGCATGCCCATTGTTGAGATTACTTCGCGCTGTGATCTGGCCTGCCCCGTATGCCTGGTGAATGCGGGCGGGTCGAACGATATGAATCTCGACCAATTCCGGGATCTGCTTGATGCTCTGGTTCGAGCCGAGGGACAGATCGACGTCTTGAATCTCTCCGGCGGGGAGCCGTTGATCCATCCGCAACTGCTTGCCTTCGTTGACGAGGCCCTGGCACGACAGGAAATCGTGCGGGTCAGCATTTCAACCAACGGCTTGGCTTTGCTTGATAATCCGAGCCTGCTCGGCGATTTGTATGCACGAAATGTCGTTATCTCATTGCAGTTTGATGGATTCGATGATCGAGCTTACACGATGTTACGCGGCCGGCCGCTGCTGAAAATAAAACAGGCGATCCTTGAGCGATTGGCCGGTCAGGGTATTTCCACATCCCTGACCATGACGGCTGCGGGTGGAGTCAACGATGAACAATTCCCCGCCATGCTGGATTACTTATTTTCACAACCACATATCGTCAGCATGATGATTCAACCTTTGGCCTTCGCCGGGCGCGGAACAGGCCTGGACGGCCGGGTAACACGATTAACGATCCCCGACATTGTCCAGCGTCTGGCCGAGAGCGATTCGCGCGTCCGGGCGGACGACTTCGCTCCCTTACCGTGTAGTCATCCCATCTGCTTCAGCCTGGCCTACTATCTGCTGCTTGAGGGCGGTAAGACCGTCTCGATGAATCGGCTGGTGGACGCATCCCGAATGATGGATACTCTGGCCAATCGGACCATCTTTGGTCTGGACGCCCAGGAACAGGAACATCTTAAGGACATGATCTACGAACTATGGAGCGGCCCGGCCGGCCAAGTTCCCGATTCCGATTCGGTTATGGCCACATTGCGCAACATTCTGGATCAGGTATCCCGTTCCTGCTTTGATCCCCGCAAAGCCTTTACCATTGCCGAGCGGCGGGTCAAATCGATCTTCATTCACGCTTTCCAGGACGACCAGACCTTTGATCTGTCCCGCGTCCGACGATGCTGCAATGCCTACGCCCAGCCGGACGGCCGGCTGATTCCCGTTTGTGTACACAATATATGGGGGCGACAATCATGACGCCAGATGGAAAACCGTTGGAAGCACGGAACGCGAAGCGGCGGCGAATCATCGCCGGCTTGATCGTAATCGGCGGGATCATACCGTTGCTTTTGTATGGGGCTTATTTCGGGCGCGTCGACTGGATTTCGCCAACCCAGGCCAGGGAACGACTGCTAAATCAGGGCGAGCAGACTATCCTGGTGGATGTACGCGACAAGGGACCGTTCAGAAAGGAACACATCGATGGGGCGTACAATTGGCCGCTTGCGGATATCGTCGCCCTGCGATCACCAACGGAAATCCCCGCGCCGTTGCGGGGCAAGACCCTTTTGATGTTGTGCCAGGCGGGCTACTCCAGCGTGGCGGCTACTCGGCATCTGGCTGCGCTGGGCGTAACCGATGTCCACAACGTACGAGGCGGTTGGATCGAGTGGATCGCCGGCGCAAGCGGGCCGGAAGGCGGCAGGTTCGAGCGGATCAAAACCGCCGCCGGCGAGACGATAGGTCTTCCTTTTCGCATTTCTCCCTGGCATGAGCAGGTTGCGGCTGTGGCGAGCGGTTTTGCCATCAAACCCACCTACACTCTGCTTTCGTTGCTGCTCGTCGCGATGCTGTGGCGAAGCCGCTCGTCAGATCTCGTTGCCCTGCGCTGGGCGATGATCTTTTTCTTCATCGGGGAAAACTTTTGCGCCGCAAACTATTTCATCTACCGGGAAACGTCTTATCTGTTCGAATACCTGCACAGTTACGGTATGCTCCTCTGCTTCGGTTTTACCACGTATGCGGTATTGGAGGGTATGGACCGTCGCATATTCATGCTCTCCGATCCGAATCACAAATGCGCCGCCCTGAGCCTTTGCGGACCCTGCACGAAATATTCTGACGTTTCCTGCGGTTTGAAACACACGTTTTATGTGCTCATCCCCGCATGCATGGTCCTTGCGTGTATGCCGCTCTGTGCCGACCGGATAACCGTTTCCTACAACACCGACATATTCGGCACATTCTATAACTATTCGCACCGGTTAGTTTACCAGTTGTTTGAAGCCCTGTATTGCCCGGCGGCCGCCGTACTCGGCATGACCATGTCTTTACTGATTCTGCTGATCAGGCGGAACGATCCGTTGCCCGCGGCCAAGATCGCCTTTGCCGCCGGTATGGGTCCGCTGGGCTTCGGCATGATGCGTATGATTCTGGCCGGCGTATATCGACAAAACCAGGTCTGGTTTACCTTCTGGGAGGAGGTCACCGAACTGCTCTTTATCATGGGTATCTGTTGCGTTCTTTGGATATTCCGCCGCGGTCTGTTCCAAAGAACGGAAATGTCTGTCTGACTTGTGAATCCCCAAACACTGGCTGTTGTCATTGAGGCCAATAGCATGCGGTTGGTTCGACCTCTATATCATTGGCTCATACCCCAGGCTATGCCACGGGCCGCCGTCGACTATTACGATCGTTTGATTGATGGCGTGACGGATACTTATCTCCGTCCCTTTGCACAGGAGATACTGACGGCTTATCCGGGATCCGCCCGTATTCTCGATATCGGTACGGGTACGGGGCAACTTCCCGTCTTGCTCGCCAAGGCCAACCCCCACTATACACTTATCGGTGTGGACCTTTCCCGAAAATGCGTTGAGATGGGCCGATTACGGGCGGAAGGGGCGGGTCTCGGTAAACGGGTACGATTTTGTGAAATGGATATTCTACGGGACGTAGGGATGGACGAATCGTTCGATCTTGTAATCAGTACGTGTTCCCTGCACCATTGGCGATGGCCGGTGCGCATGTTACGGGCGGCTGCCGGACTGCTCAATGAAGATGGACGGATCTGGATTATAGACGAGTCTGCCGACGCGAAGCGGGATGCACGCCGCGAATGGATGAGAAGGGTCGAGTCCTCCGGGCGGCCGCTGTGGTTGTTTCGAACGGTATTCTCTTTTGAACTTAAACATCTGGCCTATTCGCGACAGGAGATAGAAACGCTTTGCCATCGGGCTGGCCTGCGAATATTGGATTATGTCACCCGAGAGGTGTTTTTTCAGGCCATCTTGGCGTAATGGGGTTCTGTGGGGGATATCCTTTCAGTTCAACGAGCGTATATCGGATGGATGCCTAGGAACTGGCCGGTATTACGCCTCCTTGTCGAAATTGACTCTTGGGTTTATTCTTTCCCAGGGGGCAGCGAGTAGCCGACATGGTCAGGGATCGGGAGCAACCGTTACGTGTTCTTCTGCTATGGGGCCGTGGTGGTGCATCGTTATGGATTCAATTCACTTTATCGACACTCCCCTTGTTGGTGGTGTATCCAGATTTCGTAAATCATCCCCAGGATCATGGCGACGGTTCCAATGGTAACCAGTCCGATTGGCCAGGATAGTTGCTGCTTGAAATAGCGCATGGTGGCCCGGAAGATAAACCATGAGGTGTGTAGCAAACCATAATACACATACCAGCGAAGCTGAAGCTTGACGCCGCAGGCAATGATCATCAAGCAAATAACGGGTACGGCCGCGGCAACCAAGGTCATATCCGCATAACCCATTCGGCCCAGAATCCAAAACGGCTCATCGCCCATGCGATCCAGGGACAATAAGCAGAAAGGTGGGACCAGCTTGAAGTATAGGCGACCCCACATTCGGCGCAGGCGGGTAGCGGCCCGATCATGAACAACGGCAAGTCCCAGAAAAATAAGACCACTTAGGAAAAAGAACGCACATCTCGTCACCATGAGCCAGTCGGGGGTGTTCGGGTTTTCTCTTGATTTGAGATGGAGCCAATGTGCGGGAGCATCCAGGGCCATGCCACCGGTCACCAGAACAAAACCAAGGCCTGCCACCCCGTAGAAAGGGCCCGCCAGATGGTCATGTTCAGGTGAATCCAATTGCCTACCAATGAAATACATGATCACGATGTAAGGCAACCACGAGGAAGCGAGTTTGGCGTATTCTTCCTGAAGCACCCATTCTTTCATTCCAAACAACAGTAGGAACGAGGCGTAGGCGAGACCGAGCAGGAGGCAGGTATCTGCGGACAGCAGGGCGAAGGGTTTTCTGGTTGACCATAGGATTGCATACAATGCGGCCAGGAGCATGGCCGTCAGTAATTGTCGATTACAGAAATAATCGGGCGGGAAAAGCTCGTACGCGTCTGCCCCACGCAATTCAAAAACATGCAGTTCGCCGAACAAGACAAGCCAAAATGCCGCGGAAAGGAGTGTTCCGGTAACGGTAAAGATCAGGGCGATGAGTTGGCTAGATCGGGCCCACAGCATCCACACCATCACGTTAACCATCAGTGTTGGTCCGCCTATCGCGAGAATTCTCTGTCCGGCACTCAACTGATTCCAATAAAAAGCGGGCCAAATGATGGCGCTCAAGACAACAAGCCAACCGCCTAACTGGACCAGGATGGGGCCAGGACGAATCCGCCGAGCACCGGGCACCCAATGCGATTCGGTTCTCAACAGGGCAAGGTATTGATGACCGAGAACATCCAACTCTCGGGCGGATATCAATTGGTCCTGTTTCCAATGGGCCAATTCGTCCAATTGTGCTCCGATTCGATCCTTTAAGAGCCGCCCATAACGTCGGGGGCGGGTTCGGACCGGGACGCCATCAAGAAACCGCCGCAGATCGTCGGCCATATCTTTCGCTGAGATGTAGCGATCCTCGATCTTGGGTTCGCAGGCCTTAAGGCAGATACGCTGCAACACTTCAGGTATGGCGGGATTCTGGTCCCGGGGTAGAGGAAGCTCGGATACTTGGGAAAATACCGCTGAACTGGCGTTCCGGGCTCCTTGGGGAGGAGAGCCGGTGAGCAATTCGTAAAGTATGAGGCCCAGGGCAAAGATGTCAGCAGGAGGCCCGACTTGGTCGGGTTGTATAAACTGTTCGGGGGCCATATAGGCGGGGGTTCCTTTAACTCCTCCTGCGAGGGTGGGCTTATCCGCTTGCACAGCCACCATTCGAGCGAGGCCGAAATCCAGAATACGCGGATCGCCATCCCGATCGACCAGAATATTGCTCGGCTTCAGATCCCGGTGAACCAATCCCTTGACATGAGCGTATTCGATAGTTCGTGCCACGATTTCGATCAGTTCCGCCTTACGCCGAAATGAACTATTTCGAGCCGCGGCCGTTATTGAAACACCGTCCACTAGGTCCATAATCAAGCAGGGCGGGGAGGTGTCATCACAGTAAGCATGCACGGTTACGATATTCGGGTGTCGTAGTTGTGCGGCCAATTTAGCTTCACGGGCAAAGAGCGATTGTTGAACCTCGCTTGGATGGCGGCCGACAATCGTTTTAACGGCTCGCGGGCAATCCAGGCGAGTATCCCATGCTTCGTACACAATACCCATTCCACCACGGCCGATTTCACGGACCATTCGATAACCGGGGAGATCGAGTGGCGGATACTTTTCGGAAACGCTTGAGCGTCCATCTTGGGAATCGCTCATTTTTTGAAGCAGGACCAGGTGCTCCTGGAGTTCGTCCGCGAATTCAGGGTGTTGCCTGAACAGGGTCTGTTCGGAAACCGCTTCGCCCCGGCTTCGGCGGTCCAGAAACTCGTTGAGAATCCGTCCGATCTGTTCCTCATGAGCTTGCTCGTCAAATGATCCCATTAGTGTTGTTTAATCCTTCCCACTTGTCGCCAGAAAGCCACCTGAAAACAACCACATAATTTGCAAAATAAGGAACGGGTGCATCTGTCTTGCGATTTTAAATCCATTGGGTCATCTGCTCACGTTCAAATATTTGGACGGCGAACCCAGGAGTTCACGCAATTTCTTAAGCGCCCGATGACACAGCATATGAACCGCCGGTTCGCTTCGATCGAGACGCCGGGCCACTTCCGTGACTGATACTCCTTGAATGAAACGCCATTGAATCACGTGCCGGTATTCCGGGGGGAGTCGCCACATTTGACCCAAAAGAAGGGCCAAAACCTCGTTCTGGGCTACGCCTTCGCTGGGGGTTCTTTCCGGAGAGATCGCCCGCTCCACAAGGTCCAGATAGGATGATTCTTGGATTGCGGTGTGGCTGATCCGCTTATTCACAGCATGCTTCTCGGCCCTCAGGCCGCGATGAAGATCAATGACTTTATTCTTGGCGATTATTTTTAGCCAACCGACAAAGGCTGAATAGTTTTCAAATTCGGATGAGCCAAGTTTGGGCCATGCCGCGACGTAAGTATCCTGTATAATATCCTCTGGTTCCACCCTGGCCTTGCATAGGAGATCATCCATGAGCGTCTCAATGAAAACACGCAATGGCCGATATGATTGAACAAACAGGTAATCCGCTGCAGCCTCGTCGCCTGCTCGGGCTAGATCCGCCATTTGTCTGAATAACTTCATATCCATGGGGCTGCAGACCGAAAAAATCGCCGTTGGGCCTATGTCCAGCATCTGTTCGTGCGGTTCTAAGTATATTAATCAGTTGTAGTTCAAGCAAATGGCGAGAAACATAGTTTGCCCACGTATAAGGAGCGTTCGGCTTCTTCGATGAGATACTTTGACCTGCCCAACGTTTGGCTCCAGATGATGGGATTTGCTGGATTCGATATAATAGTTACATTATCCGCGTTAGCAGATACTTAAATAATCGTTCTATCAGGGTAGGAGGTGACCATCGGAAGACTTGGCCGATAGGGTAGGCGGATATGTCTAATGATTCAGGAATACGTGTTCTTCTGCTGCGGCCGCCGCGATACGTGTGGCCGTTCAATGGGGAATCCTCCGCCTTTTGGCCGCCGTTGGGTTTGTTGTGTCTGGCCGCCGCCGTTCGGCGGGATAGGCCTAGGGTACGTGTGGAGGTGCTTGACGCCCCGGGGATGCAAATGGGGTGGCGGTCGCTGGAGCGGAAGTTGGCGGCCGAGCCTATCGACGTACTGGGGATTGGCGAGGAAACCGTCTCCGCCCACGAGGCCCTGCGGGCGGCGCGAATTGTCAAGCAGTATCACCCCCATTGCATGGTGGTGGCCGGTGGGCTTTATTTTGCTCATGCCCTTGATGCCACGTTTAACCACGGTGTAGTAGATGTCGTTGTCCGTGGCGAAGGGGAGCGGACTTTCGTCGAACTGCTCGACCATATCCATGACCGCGCGGTTTGGCCGAATATCCGGGGGTTGGCCTTTCTCGATCAAGACGGTCAAATCGCGGTTACCCCGCCTCGCGAATTGATCGATGATCTCGATACCCTGCCGTTCCCGGCTTACGATCTCGTGGATATCGCCCGCTATGGCCGTGGGGCCCGCAATCACCGGGGCCTGGTGAGCATCGAACATTCCCGTGGATGCGTCGATTCCTGTGCGTTCTGCATTTTATGGAAGCACATGGGCGAAAGCGTCAACGGCAATGGAGAGATGCGGCCGCGGCACCGCACGAAAAGCCCGGCGCGGAGCTTCGAGGAAGTACGGCGGTTGTATCATGCATTCGGACGGCGGACCTTCGGCTGGGTGGACCCGACATTCAACGTGTCGGCCGATTGGGCGGACGGCTGGGCGGAGCGGATGCTGAAATCGGAACTGGTAGGGCCGCGCGGCAAGGCAAGAACGTTGCACACCGGCTGGCTGCGGGCCGACGGCGTGGTCCGCGATGAAAAGCTCGGCATCCTCGACAAGCTGGTTCGCGCCGGGCTGCGCCAGGTGATGATCGGCGTGGAACGCGACGATACGGAAGGCTTATCGGCCTTGAACAAGCATCACAACGACTACGACATCTGCCGCGAAGCTTTCGCCATATTTCGAGAAAAGTATCCGAATGTGTACACGATTGGCACGATGATCTTCGGCCTGCCGGGGGATACACGGGCGGACCTCGACCGTTTGATCGCCCGGCGCTTCGAGTTGGGCATGGATTTCGGGTTCATCATGCCGCTGTCCCCGAACCCCGGTACGGCCGCCGCCGAGGCCGCCCGGCAGGGGAG
>CAZXSA010000107.1:0-16069 GCA_964642815.1 uncultured Planctomycetales bacterium
TCGGTGTGATACCGCGTCTTCAGATTCATGCGTTTGAACGGCACCACCAGCTCGGCGTGCCAGGGTCGGATACGCTCGCGCCACACGGCCGGCGACATCAGCATCGCCGTCTGCATACCAACGTCACTGTTACTCCAAACCACGTCGATCCGGCCTTGTGCCGCCTCGACGGCGCGGAGCGTGACTGTCTGAAAGAACCGGGTGACATGCCCCAGGATGGCCTCGGCGATGTCCGGATTCTCGACCAAGTCCATCAGGTATTGCTCGAACCCGCGCAAGAACCACGCCATCTCGAAGAACATGCCGGTCGGCAACACGATCGCTTTCGGCTCCTCGCGGTTCAGGGTCTTGATTTCCTCCGCGATGTGGTCCACGGACATCCAGTCGGGGTTCGGCCAAGGATACTCCTCCACTTCTCGTACGGTTTTTGCGCCGGCGAGCGGATGGACGGCTACCTCGCGGTAGGTGCAAAACGGATTCGCGACGGACCGCCAGGTGACGCCCCACATGTCCGTCCCCCCGTCGTTGTAACCCAACGCTCCCGAAAACCTTGACGGGCCAACGTACCGGGGCCCCACATAGCGCATGTCGGCACCAAAATACTGGAGCAACTCCTCGTAGCTGCTCAGCTTCAAGTGAGCCAGTAGTTTCTGGGTGGTTTCCGGCGGGCCATAGTAGTTCAGCGGCGGCCGATCAGGCTTGCGACACTCAAGGACGGCCAAAACGCGTTCACGCGATGTCATGCATGCTCTCCTTCACTTCCAGCTAAACCACGATCATCAAACCGGACCCACCCCCCTCACGACTTGTATTCACACCGTGCATCTTGACAGTCCGGGGCCTTTTAGATTACATACTGTCTTTCAGGATTTCCACTGGCCTCTCAACCGGGAAGGTGGTAATGCATATCCTCGAACACCTGTCGTGGATTGATGGCACTGTCATCCTGGGCTACATGGGTGTAACCGCCTTTTTGGGTCTTGCCTTTCGCCGTCAGAGTTCCTCGACTGAGTTCTTCCTGGCCAACCGGGGCATGGGCTGGCTGCCGGTCGGCCTCAGCGTGATGGCCACGCTCTTTAGCGCCAACTCGTTCCTGATGGTTCCCGGCGAAACCTTCCGCTACAACCTGCTCTTCGTTGGCGTCTTGGTCGGGATTCTCGGCACCACGCCATTCGTCATGCGGTGGATCATTCCGATCTACGTGCGTTCGGGATGCATAACGGCTTACGAATTGCTTGAGAAGCGATTTGACGTTCGCGTCCGGGTTTTCGCGGCAACCCTCTTCATTTTGCTGCGGATGGGCTGGATGGCGGCGGCCACCTTCGCCTGCTCCCTGGCCGTCTCGGTGATCTCCGGTACCGACCTGCTGCTGACGATCTGGGTCATGGGTATCGTGACCACGATCTATACGGTGACCGGCGGGGTCAAGGCTGTCATGTGGAATGATGTGGTTCAATTCATCGTCTTTACCGTCGCGATCCTGGGGGCCTTGGGGATTGCGCTGGCCTACGTGCCCGATGGTTGGTCGGGCACATGGTCCGCTTACGAGTCGGCCGGCAAGATGAAGCTCTTGGATTTGCGGTTGGATCTGAGCCTGCGGATGGGAACGTGGGTTCTGATCATCGGCCAATTCATCGAAATGCTCTCGGCCTACTCGACCGATCAATCGCTGGTGCAAAGATATCTCACCGCCAGGTCGGTTCAGGTCTGTCGTCGCGCCTTCATTGCCAATATCGTCGGAACATTCCTGGTTATCCCCGGGCTCATGATTCTTGGCGTCGCCCTTTCCAGTTTCTATCAGGCGCATCCGGAGCGGCTGGCGTCCGCCCCCACCGAGTATTTTCTGCGCAAGCCGGCGGATCTTCAAAACGCACCCGAACTGGTCAGGGCCATGGCCGATGGTGATCAGGTGAGTACCGCGGAGTGGATGCAACAGGCGGCCAACGATCCCGCCCGGCTCCGGCGCGATCTGACCGCCCGCTATGCCGAGAACCCGCAACTGGCGGCGCAGGATCTCTATCAGGTCAATCGCCAGGATGAAGTTCTGCCCTTGTTCGTGCGCCGGGAGATGCCGCGTGGACTCATCGGACTGGTCCTGGCCGCCCTGCTGGCGGCGACCATGTCCAGCCTCGCCGGAGGCATTCACTCGATCGCCACGTCGATCGTCGTCGATTTCAAAGACCGTTTCCTTGCGCGACGCTCGGACACGAACGGTTTCGACGAGGTCCGCTTCATCCGCCTGATCACGCTGGTTCTGGGCCTGGCCGCCACCTCTCTGGCCTGTGTTGTCAGCCGCCTTGGTCCGGTCTTCGACATGACCAAGAAACTGAACGGCTCGTTCTCGGGTCCGTTGCTGGCGGTGTTCCTGCTGGCCTTCTTCTGCCGCCGGGCCCGGACGCTACCCGTCCTGTCGGCCGCTGTTATCGGGACGGGCCTCACGGTCTGGCTGACGACATTGAGCGAACTGCATCGCCTGCCGGCCTGGCTGACTTCAACCGGCACGATCGCCCCCATGTGGTTCTGCGTCTTCGGGTTCCTGAGCACGTGGCTGATCGGGTACTTCGCCAGCCTGACAGCGCCAGCAAGGAACACCAAACCGAAGCGCTAGCAAGGGTTTCCCTCTACCAGCCCGAAGCGCCAGCAAGGGTTCCTCTCTTACCAGCCCGAAGCGCCAGCAAGGGTCTCGCCCCGAACGGGGCGAAGGATCACCCGCCGTCAGGAGGGAGAAGTGGAGATTGCTGGAACGTGAATCCGTTCTCGTTCCTTTTCTTGCGCGGGAATCCGTCCCCCTGGATTCGGATGGGATAGGAATCCCTGAAGCAATGGGACCGAGATGGGAATCTCGGTCCAGCCGTGCATGGCGGGATGACATACTCGGTGGCGATCATTGTGTCCCCGTATCTAAAGACACGGGCCACCCGGCATTGTGTGACTGCCCTTCACCTTTCCACCTTACATGCTTTTGTCGCCGCCCGTTCCGCTCTTTCCCGTCCCCACGGATCACCCAGATGTGTTTTACTATGGACCGCCCACTCCCCCCACGTTCCTCGCGGCCCCCTGCTAGGCGGCTTGAACATGGGCGGCATTCGCATAAAATGGGGGTACCACCGAAGTTCAGGGACGAACATGCCTGGGGTCAGGGATCGCCTAATGTTACCGGCGGATGCACCGCAATCACTCGTCCGCCGGCCAGGTGTGGAGAAGTCCCGGAGTAATTGTTTCATGCTGGCTAAAAGAATTATACCCTGCCTGGATGTACATGCCGGCCGCGTGGTCAAAGGCGTGAACTTCGTCAACCTTCGCGATGCGGGCAATCCGGTGGAGATCGCCAAGCGTTATGAGGAGGAGGGCGCCGACGAATTGGTTTTTCTCGACATTACGGCCAGCCACGAGGAGCGGGATATCATGCTGGACGTGGTGCGGCACGTGGCCGAGGAGTGCTTCATGCCCTTCACCGTCGGCGGCGGAATCCGGACCATCGAGGACGTGACCCGGCTCGTGCAGGCCGGGGCGGAAAAAGTGTCCATCAACACGGCCGCCGTCCTCAACCCGTCGATCATCACGGAGACGGCCCGGCGATTCGGACGCTGCTGCACGGTGGTCAACATCGATCCCAAGCGGGTCCAAAAGGATGGGCGGGAAGTCTGGGACGTGCATATTCACGGCGGGCGAACGCCGACGGGACTGGAAGCGGTGGCTTGGGCTCGGCGGGTGGAGGAGTTGGGTGCCGGCGAAATCGTGTTGACCTGCATGGACGCCGACGGCACGCAGGACGGATATGATCTGGAAATCACCCGGGCGGTGGCCGAAGCCGTGCATATTCCGGTGGTTGCCTCCGGCGGGGCCGGCAAACCCGAGCATCTGGCCGACGCGGTGACCCTGGGTAAGGCCGACGCGGCCCTGGTGGCGAGTATTTTCCACTTTGGAACCTACACGATTCGGGAAACCAAGCAGTTGATGGCGGATCGAGGCATACCCATGAGGTTATAGTATGAGCGACAATGGTGAGTGATTCCGGGAGGAACAATCATGGCCGATACAGAAATCAATAATCAGCAGGCCGAGGAGATCAAAGGCCAGTCGATCATACCCGAAGAGGAGGCGCCCCCGGCTCCTCCTCCGCCGGCCACCCTGCAGCCGGCTACACCGAAAAAAGAGCCAAAAATCCATCGTTATCTGAAATATGTATGCAAATTGAAAGCCTCGGACCTGCATTTCAAATCCGGGACCAAGGTACATATCCGGCACAAAGGTGACTTACGGCCGCTGAACGAGCCACCGCTGACCGCCCAGCAGGTGGAGGACATCTGGTTTGAGATCATGAACGAGCACCAGCGGCACCAGTTGGCCACCAAGGGGGCGTCGGACTTCGCTTACCAGTTGGGCGAGGGCGACCGGTTCCGGGTAAACATCTTCCGCCAGCGGGGCACCTTGAGCGTGGCCGCCCGCCGAGTCAACGCCGAGATCCTGGACTTCACCCAGTTATACCTGCCGGACTCCATGATCAACATCACCAAGTTTCACCAAGGGTTGGTGCTTCTGGCCGGTATTACCGGTTCGGGCAAATCCACGACCATCGCCGCGGCCTTGGATTACATCAACCAGACGCGCGCCTGTCACATTGTGACCATCGAGGATCCGATCGAATACCTGTTCAAGGACAAAAAAGCTCTGATCAACCAGCGCGAAGTGGGCGTGGACGTGCTCAACTTCCAGGATGCCTTGAAGTATCTCATGCGCGAAGATCCGGACGTGGTGCTAGTGGGCGAAATGCGCGACGAGGAAACGTTCATGGCCGCCCTGAACGCGGCCGAAACCGGGCACCTGGTGTTCGGGACCATTCACGCCTCCGGGGCGGCCCAGACCATCGGCCGCGTGCTCGACCTTATTTCCGAGGGATCGCGTGATCTGGTTCGCCAGACGATGGTGTTCAACCTGCAGGCGATCGTCTGCCAGAAGCTGCTGCCGAGCATCAAGCCCGGCGTGCATCGGGTTCCCGCGGTGGAAATCATGTTCGCCAGCCCGACGATCCGCAAACTGATTGACGAGAAGCGCGATGACGAGATCGCCAAGGTCATCCGAGCCAGCCAGAGCGAAGGCATGCTGGACATGAACGAGTGCCTCAAGCGATTGGTGGAAAGCGAATTTATCGAAACGGGCGTGGCGTACGCGGCGTCGCCGAACCCGCAGGAACTGAAGATGCGTTTGAAAGGGATTGATTCAGGGGGCAGCGCGGGCGGAATCCTCGGCTGACCGTCCGACCCCGCGTGGACCGATTCTCGCGCCGGACTATTCATCCCGACGGGAGAAGATTATGATCGTGCGGCGCGATGGATTCCGATTTCGCACCGCCGGGTATTTGCATCCAACCGGAGTATTCATGCAATCAACCATTCTTCACATCAAAGCCGCCTGGCCAGCCCTGCTCATCGCCACCCTCCTATCGCCCGCTCAGGCCGCGGCGAGCAACGTGGCGACGGAATTGACCAGCGAGTACGCCAGTTGGGGGCGGGTGGCGATTATCCTGGTCGTTTTTCTGGTCTGGTTATTGTTCTGCCAATGGGTGGGTAAGGACACGGCGACCATTCGCAAGCTGAACCAGCCGCTCTGGCAAGGCGTGGTGCTTGGAGGCGGGGCTCTCGGTCTGGCTCTGTTGCTTCTGGCCCCCTGGAACACGGCGCAGTTGTTCTGGGCGGGATTCGGTTTATGGGTGGTGCTGGTCCTCTCGACCGGATGCATTTACGTGGTGGTCCGCAACGGCTATGTCGAGCCCGCCGCCCGGGTGGGGACGAAAGAACATTTTGGACGATGGCTCAAGAACATCGGCAAGAAAAATGAGGACAAGATGGACGCCGTCGAGCGGGTCCGGTTGGTGGACCACGGCGGCGCGAAAGTGGTCTGTCCGGCGGACAAGGAAGGTGTCGAGACCTTCGAGATTGCGCAAAACTGGTTGTTCGACGCCCTCTGGCGGCGGGCGACCGAGGTGGTCCTGATCCTGACCGCCGGGGAGCCGCGTTTACTCTATCGGATTGACGGTGTCATCATGCCGCGCACGGACCTGCTGACCAAGGAGCAGGCGGAAAAGATCTTGCCCTTTATCAAGAGATACGCCGGCTTGGACGTCGAGGAACACCGCCGGCCGCAATCGGGCACGATCCTCGCGGGGATCACCGGCGGCAACTACAAGGGGGCGACGGAGATCGAGGTTAAGACCAGCGGCACCACGCAGGAAGAGCGTTTGACGCTTCAGATTGTCGGCGATCAGAGTCGGTTGCGGATCAACGATCTGGGCATGACCGACCCGCAGCGCGAGCTGTTCGAAAAGATGGCCGTCGACTCGGGAGGATTGATCGTCGTGGCCGGTCCACACGGCAGCGGGGTAACCACCACGCTCTATGCCGCCTTGCGTACCCACGACTCGTTCATGCAGAACCTGCTTACTCTCGAACGTCAACCGCTCATGGATCTGGAGAACATCACCCAGCATATTTACGACGCGACCAAACATGAGGCTTCCTATGCCCGGCAATTGCAGACCGTGCTGCGGCGCGAGCCGGATGTGGTGATGTCCGGCGAATGCGTGGACCGGGAAACGGCCCACCTGGCGGTCAAGGCGGCCTGCGAGGGGAAAAAGATGTACGTGGCCATCCAGGCCCGCGACACCTTCGAGGCGTTGAAAAAACTGGTTTCGCTGGCCGGCGACATGGAAGCCGTCGCCGACGCCCTGCAGATCGTGACCTGTCAACGTCTGGTACGCAAGCTGTGCGTGGCCTGCCGGATTCCCTATCGGCCGGACAAGCAACTGTTGAAAAAGGCCAACCTGCCGGTGGACAAGATCGAGCATTTTTATCGCTCCCCCAAGGCCGAAGACCTGGTTGACGAAAAAGGTCGGGCCAAGGGCGTGTGTCCGAACTGCCAGGGGAGCGGGTATTTCGGCCGCACCGGCGTTTTCGAGATTTTAGAAATCAACGAACCGATTCGTGAATTGATTCGCAAAGGCCAGTCGCTCAACGCCATCCGGGCCCAGGCCCGCAAGAACGGCATGCTGTATCTGCAGGAAGTCGGCCTGCAGAAGGTCATCGAGGGAACCACCAGCATGAACGAAATGCTCCGCGGGCTGCGCGACGAAGAGCCGACCGCGACGGCCTGAGATCGACCGGGACGCGGAATATCGATTCGCAGGCAAGAAAGGTGGTAAGGCCTCATGTGGTTTTCGCTCTTTGTGACCGTGCTGATCCTGACCATAACCTTTTACCAGGGTTTGCAGGGCCTGTTCAGCGCCCTGATCAACTGCGTACTGGCCATTCTGTCGGCGGTCCTGGCGTTCGGTTACTTCGAGGATGTTTATTTCGCTTTTCTCGCGGACAGCCAGCCGGATAACGGCCGGGCCATCGCCTTGATGGGTATCTTCATCGGTTCCCTGCTGGTCCTCCGGATCGTGTTCGACCTGGCGGTCACCGGTAACATGCACTTTCCCATCCAGGTGGACCGAATCGCCGGCGGCATACTGGGCCTGATCACCGCCTTGGTCATCGTGGGCGTGTTGGCCATCGGTTTCCAACTTCTTGACTTTGATTCCAGCTTCCTCGGTTTTGCCCGGTATCAGCTGGTTGATGCCTCCAGCGGCGCGCCCGTGGATTTCGGAAAACCGGATGAAAAAACCGGTATCCCACCCGATAACATCGCCACCATCGACTGGAGCAACGTTCGCCAGGAGCGGCACAACCTCTGGTTTCATCCCGACGGGTTTACCGTCGCCTTGGTTTCCCATCTGTCGGACAACGCCTTTTCCGGCCGCAACCGGTTTCGGACGGCCTACCCCGATTTCCTCGGCAGTATACACCGCGCCAAAACGGGCATTTATCAAGGGGAGAAAAACGCGGTTCCGCCGGAAAGCATGTCCGTAAGCGGATATTCATATTTGAAGAAAAGTCCGGCTTTCAAGGGCCGAAAAATCACCACGTCGGCATCCCAGGCAAAAACGAAATCCGTTACGTTGGTACCGTCACATCGGCCTGGACAGGGATCCCAATTGATGGTCGTCCGGATCATCTTGAAATCCGAAGCCGCCGACGCCTCAAACGTGGTACATTTTACCACCGAGCAGATTCGTCTCGTGGCCCGCGAACGGGCCGGAGGCAGAAGTCAGGAATACTTTCCGGTCGGGATGAGTCTCCCTAAACCCGAACCCGGCGTCCTGTATTATGAAGTTGCCCAGGGAGAGGGGTTCGCCCGCGAACTGAAAGAGTCGATGGTAGAGATCGATTTCGTCTTCGAGGTACCGGAGAACGACGAGTTCGAGCCGCTTTTTCTCGAATACAAACAAAATGCCCGGGTCAATCTGGACAAGGGGCTTAAGCGGGACCAACTGCGACCGCGCACCGGAGGAGCCGCCGCCTCGCCGGCCGCGGGTTCAGGCGGCACGGGCGCGGATGCGGGCTCCACGCAGGCCCCTCCGACCGCGGACGGTTCCGCCGGCCGCACCATGCCGATCAAGCCGTCGGCGATGTCCCAATTCTCCAACAGGTTGCCTTTCTTCAGACCCCTGACCAATTATCAAGCCATCTCCGCGCCACAAATAAAGGGGAACGCCTTGGCCGGCGGGCGTATCTTTGCCCACCTGGACGATCGCTGGCAACCGCTACCGGGAAACCAGGCGGCCATTCAATCCTTCGACGTACCCGCGGGCATGCACCTGCTGCAATTGAACGTCAATCGGGTGCGGGCCGGCTCGCTGCTCGGTCAGGTGATGAACTTCGCGCGCAGCGGAGTACGCAGTTTCAGCGCGGTTGACGCGGGGCGCGCTCAGTATCCAGCGATCGGAGCATACGCCATGGCCATGGAAGGCGGTCGCCCATCTTTTGAGCTCATTTACCTTAATGAGATCGAACGTATCGGCGGGCGCTTGCCTAAGCTGGAACGCATCAATGAAGATAACCTCCAAAACGACGACGTTTATTGTTTCCTATTCCTCGTGCCGTCCGGCACGAAAATCACGGGAATGAATGTCGGCAACAAATTTTTGGACATGAGTCAGGATAATCTCGTGGCCCCTTAGTCGACCTCGATACCTCAATGGAGTCATTTTATGCCTGGAAAAACCACCACCAGCGCGATGCCCCTGATTATCGGGGGTGTCATCCTGATCGCGATCGCGGGCGTATCGGTTTATTTTGCGTATCGACCCACCGCCCCGTCGTCAAACACCGCTCTGTATCCCGGCTGGCCGGTGAGCGGCGATCCGCTCACGACGCCCTCCGGGCTGAAGTATTACGATATCACCGTGGGCACGGGTAAAAGTCCGGGCCGCCCCACCAGCCAGGCCCGGGTCCATTACACCGGCTATCTGCTGAACGGCAAAAAGTTCGACAGCTCCGCCGACAGCGGCGGTCCGCAAACCTTCGCGATAAACCAAGTCGTTCCGGGTTTTTCGGAGGGCCTGACAAGCATGAAGGTCGGCGGCAAACGGAAGCTGATCATCCCCCCCAACCTCGGTTACGGCACCCAGGCTCAAGGCGGGATACCCCCCAATTCGACCCTGGTCTTCGATATCGAGCTACTGGCGGTGATCGATTAGACCGTCAACATTTCCCCGACCTCATAACGCGAGGCGACGAGCAGGGGTAATTCCCGGCCGACGCGCTGCCGGTGGGTTTCCAGGGCCAGGCGCGGATCGTTGTTCTCCTCGCTGAGATGGGCCAAGGCGGCCCATTGCAGACGCCGCCCGCAGCCGCGTAACAGATCGGCCGCCTCCAGATTGGACAAGTGCCCGTGCGGCCCGCGAATCCGCTGTTTCAGCGGCCAGGGATAAGAGCCCGTTTCCAGCATCTCCGGATCGTAATTACTCTCCAGGAAAACCGCGTCAAGCGTAGCCAGCAGATCGCCCAACCCGCGAAAGGGATGGCCCAGGTCGGTGAAGATACCCAGCCGCTTGCCGCCGTGCTCAACGACGAAGGCCACCCCGTCCGCGGCGTCGTGAGCGGTGGGGATGGTATGGACGGCCACATCATTGAAACGCAATACCCCGCCGGAATGAAAGTAACGCACGTCCCGGATCGGCCCCAACGAACAGTAGGTGGCCTCCTGCGTTCGCCGGGTCAGATGGATCGGCAGATGATACTTACGCTGGTAAATACCCGCGCAGCGGATGTGATCGCTATGATCGTGCGAGATAATCAGGGCGTCCACCTGCCGGATTTCGCGCTGATGCACGCGCAAACGGCCCTCGGCCTGCGTGCCGGAAATACCCGCGTCAAACAGCAGGCGCACCCCGTCGGCCTCGACATAGATCGCATTGCCGTTGGAACCACTCTGCAACGAGATACAGATCATGCTCTCCATCATAGCTTCCCGGACAAACCACGCCAACCAATAATCAGGTGAAGGCCGAAATGCGCGAGCGAGGATGCAATAACGCCTTATTACGCGATTATTCACGGTTTCTTAACAGAATTCGGACATTCCTTTTCTGGACACAAAGAAAGAGGTTTCATACGATAATCACCTTCCGCCCGGCAACGGCGTCGGGCGGTCCTTGGAGTTTTTTTCCGTAACAGGGTAGGCCAATGAACACTGGAATCATGCGATCTCCGCGCCGGGCAACCACGGGTATCCTCTGGGTTATGCTATTCACTTTCGCTATCCGACCAGCCTTGGGCAACGATGGGACTTCCTTTAATTATGGCCAGCTCGATTCCGGCGAAGAGGGCATGGCGTTTTACCAACCCTCGGACACGTCCGAGCCTCTGGCCAATCCTCCCGGCGACGTGGTCCGCAATGTGATCCTGATGATCGGGGACGGCATGGGCATACCTCAGGTTTTCCTGAGCAGATTAGCTGCTTGCGGAGTAAATGGCCGTCTGTATATGGAGCGCCTTCCGGTGGTTGGAATGGTTTTCACTCAGCCCTCGGGTGTGCTGGTCACGGATTCGGCGGCCGGGGGCACGGCCTTGGCCTGCGGGATCCGAACCGCCAACGGAATGCTCGGAGTCACGCCTGACCGAAAGGTGCATCGGAATATTTTCGAGGCCGCGGCGGAGCAAGGAATGAAAACCGGCTTGGCGGTTACCTCGACCGTTAGCCACGCCACCCCGGCCTCCTTTGCCAGCCATGTCGATACGAGAAAAGCGGAGCCGATCATCGCCTCGCAGATGCTGGCCCGAAAGATCAACGTTATCCTGGGCGGTGGACAGCAGTTCTGGGAGCCGCAATCCGTCAAAGGCAGCGAGCGTAAGGACGACGTGGACCTTCTGCGACGCGCTAAGGAACTGGGGTACCTGTTCGTGGAAAATCGCGACCAATTATCCGCGGCGCAGGGAGAATATGTTTTAGGATTGTTCCAGAATGGGCCGTTGACCACGCATAAGCCGGCTGAACAACTTTCGGAGAAAGGAGTCGTCCCGGCCTCGCCCGACCCGTCCCATGCGTCGAGCAACACCGATACCGCGGCGGCCGCGAAGAGTACCCCGGATCATAATAATCATCCCTCTTCTTCACCGTCCCAATCCCTTGAGCCAACGCTCGAGGAAATGACCCGAAAGGCTATCGAGCTCTTGAATACGAATAACCGGAACGGCTTCATCCTCATGGTGGAAGGCAGCCAGATCGATTGGGCGTGTCATGGCAATGACGCCGCGAACTGCGTGAGACAGACCTTGCTCTTCGATATGGCCGTCAAGGTTGCCGTGGATTTTGCCGTGGCCGACGGGCATACGCTGGTTCTGGTCACCGCCGATCACGAAACCGGCGGACTGGCCGTCACGCAAGACGAGCAGGGGAACCCCAAACCCATGTGGAGTACCGATGGCCATTCGGCCGCACCGGTCCCGATTTTTGCTTTTGGGCCCGGTTCATTGGATTTCGGCGGGGCCATGGACAATATCGCCATACCCCGCAAGCTGGCCAGACTCTTGAAGATCGCTCCATTTCCCTCGGAGCTGCCGTCCTCGGCGGGCGCTTTCACGCTGGAAACTCCGACGGCGGTACCTCCGCGTCAATAAGCCAAAGCAGTCAATGGATCGTAAAACGGCCGTGTGGCTGTAGCGACCATGCCGTCCCATCTCTTTTTCCTTGTGGTCAAAGTTTCGGCTTTGAAGTATATTGCCGTGGATTCCCAATCGCCGTCACCAACAAACGAATAATGCCCATACAGGCGAAATCACGTTCAGTTGAAACGTTGGGGCATTCGGATCGGCGTTGCGTCATCAAAAGAGGATTTTCAAATGAAACGGCATACTGCCCTTGCGATGCTGGCGATGGCGGTTTTGGGTTCCATCACGGCCGCCGAGCAAAAAAAGGAGGCCAAGCCCAACATCGTCTTCATTCTCGCGGACGATTTGGGGTGGAGCGACACGTCGGTCTATGGAAGTACCTATTACAAAACCCCGAATATTGACCGGCTGGCGCAAAACGGCCTGCGGTTTACGAATGCTTACGCGGCCAACCCTCTGTGCTCGCCGACCCGGGCAAGTATCATGACCGGTCTTTACCCCGGCAGGATCGGAATCACGTCGCCCGCCTGTCATGAGCCGGCGGAAAGGCTGGAGGCGCGTCTGGCGGCCAAAGCCAATCTAAAACAAAAAATCATCATCCCCGTTAGCGCAACGCGCTTACCTACCACTTACCCGACTCTGGCCAAAACCCTGCGGGAGGCCGGCTACGTCACGGGGCATTTCGGCAAATGGCACCTGGGTCGCCCGCCGTACAGCCCCCTGGAACACGGCTTCGATGTCGATATTCCCCACTATCCCGGCGCCGGCCCCGCCGGTAGTTACCTGGGCCCGTGGAAATTCCCGCCGGCCCTTAAGTTCACCGGACAGGAAGGCGAACATATCGAGGACCGCATGGCTCGCGAGGCCATCGATTTCATTCAGGCCAACAAGGACAAGCCGTTCTACCTCAATTACTGGGCGTTTTCGGTGCACGGGCCTTGGGATGCCAAAGAAGATCTTATTCGGAAATACCGAGACAAAGCCGATCCCACATCACCGCAACGCAATCCGGTCTACGCGGCCATGGTCCACAGCCTCGACGACGCGGTCGGCACGCTGGTAAACACGCTGGACGAACTGAAGCTCACCGAGCGCACGATCATCATCTTTTTCTCCGACAATGGCGGCGTCCACTGGCTCGATGAACGCATGAAAGAACAGTTCAAGCTTGCGACGCCTCCCACCAGCAACGAACCGCTACGAGGTGGAAAAGCCACGTTATATGAAGGCGGCACGCGCGAGCCGTGCATCGTCGTCTGGCCCGGCCGAACCAAGCCTGGTTCTACCACGAACGCCCTGCTGAGCAGCGTGGATTTCTACCCCACATTGCTGGAGATGGTCGGCGTAAAAGCCGAGGACGGGCAACAATTTGACGGCGTCAGCCAGGTGCCGGCCTTCCTGGGCACCGATGCGCCTCGGAAAACGGCGTTTTGTTTCTTCCCGCACAACATACCGGTGACCAGCAGCCTCCCCGGCGTCTGGGTCCGCAAGGGCAATTGGAAGTTGATCCGCTTCTTCCACGACAACGACGATCAGAGCCATCGTTACGAACTTTACGACCTGGAAAAGGACATCGGCGAAACCCAAAACCTGGCCGACCGGAAACCCGAGGTTGTCCGCGAGTTGGATGCCCTCATCACGAAACATCTTGAGGAAATCCAGGCGCTGGTTCCGAAACCGAACCCGGCATACGTCAAAGCAACCGCCAGCGCGCCGCGGTAGCTGACTTATCTAACGGTTTCAGAAATTTTTCCGGTTCACTTGCCAAACCCCATTATCGATCCAACAATCCCGTTACCGGGCGCGGTCGTTGGGACTTTCCGACGCGATGGGTGGACGATGAAACTATTGGAAGGACATTCCGGTCTTATCCTGGGGTTGGCTAACGAGCGGTCCCTGGCCTGGCATATCGCCCGTCACCTGATGGAGCACGGGGCGATCTGCGGATTTTCCTGTCTGCCGGGCGAGAAAATGGAGCGGCGGGCTCGCCGTGCCCTTGAGGATGGAGGAGTCCGTGATCCCTGGCTGGTTCCCTGCGATGTGCGCCGGGATGCCGATATGGAAGCATTTTTCGCCGCGGCCCGCGAGCGATTCGGCAAAATCCGTTTCGTGGTCCATTCCCTGGCCTATGCCAATCGCGATTATCTGCAACTGGGCCGATTCCTGGACACGCCGCGCGAGGTTTTCGCCGAGGCCTGTGACATCTCCGCGTATTCGTTGATTCCCGTGGCCCGCCATGCTCGCGACCTGATGCCCGACGGCGGCGCCATTTTGGCCTTGAGCTATTACGGGGCGGAGAAAGTGATCCCGGGTTACAACGTCATGGGCGTGGCCAAGGCGGCGTTGGAATGTACCTGCCGCTATCTGGCCGCCGAGCTTGGACGACGCCAGATACGCGTGAATACCCTGTCGGCCGGTCCGATTCGTACCCTCTCGGCGATGGCCGTCGAGGGGCTTGAGGGCATGCTCGCCTGGGTCGAGAAAAAAGCTCCCTTGCAGCGCAACATCGAGCCCGACGATGTCGGTCGATCGGCCGTCTATCTGCTCAGCGATCTGGCCAGCGGAGTGACCGGCGAAAACATCCACGTCGACGGAGGCTTCAGCACGGTGGGATTATAGACGTTCACCCGACGAACAAAGTGCGCTTGAGGCGCAGCCGAAGAAAGGCGGCAAAGGGATTCCGACTGATTGGGGAATATGGGTGCTCTATTCCGCGGTTTTACAAGCACGGGCAAACCCTTGTCCCGCTACCGCGTGACAAGGGCCTGTCCATGTCACCCAGTTCCTAAACATCGGATATATACGAGCGTTTATGCGTGCGGCGTTTTTTGCTTGACATTTGCAATCAGGGTCATATAAATAAGGGACGATTGGGCGAAATATGCGACTGCTACACTTTGAAGAACGCGAGGGATGCCGATGAGCTATCACGAGCCTTATGAAAATCTGTCCGCGTCGGTCCGGGAAGCGCATCGCGCTTTGTTGAGCCTGATCGAGGAACTCCAGGCCGTCGACTGGTACAACCAGCGGGCGGACCAGGCAACCCATGACGAACTCAAGAAGATATTGGTACACAATCGCGACGAGGAAATCGAGCACGCGGCCATGTGTCTCGAATGGCTGCGGCGGGAAATGCCGGAATTCGACGAAGCCCTCCGCGCCTATCTGTTCACCGAGAAGTCCATCGTGGCCATCGAGGAGGCGGACACTGGCGAGGAAAGTGGTTCCGGCACGGGCAGCCTTAACATAGGTAAATTCAGAAAGGGAGCCGAACAATGACCGATTTACTCAAACGCAATCTGGCCCCGATTACGGAAGCCGGCTGGCGGGAGATTGACGCAACCGCCGCCCGGGTGATCAAGACGCAGTTATCCGCCCGCTCGGTGGTGGATTTCAGCGGCCCGCACGGCTGGGAACTGGCCGCGGTCAATCTCGGCCGACTGGAAATCCCCAAGAAGAAAGCCGAACCTCAGATTCCCTGGGGGCTGCGCCAAGTGTTGCCGCTGGTGGAAACCCGCGAGCATTTTTCCCTTAACCAGTGGGAAATCGACAATATCTCGCGCGGATGCAAGGACGCCGATCTGTCCGCTCTGGAAGAAACCGCCCGCCGGGCGGCACTTTTCGAGGAGTCGGCGGTGTATAACGGATTTGCCGACGGGCGGATTGTCGGTCTGCTGCCCGCTTGCAAGCATAAACCGATCAAGCTGCCCGCTAATGTCGAACAGTATCCGCAAGCCGTCGGCGAGGCCGTCAAGACTCTCGATCAGGCCGGGGTCGGCGGACCTTATGCTCTAGTGCTGGGCAGCAAGGCTTTCTATCCCCTCAAGCAAAACCTCAACCACGGCTATCCTCTTGGCCGGGTTATCAAGGATCTGCTGCAAGGCGAGGTTCTCTGGAGCCCGGTTTTGGCCGGCGGGGTGGTGCTCTCCACCCGTGGCGGGGATTTCGAGCTGGTCGTCGGCCAGGACTTCTCCATCGGTTATGCCTGTCACGATAAATCGGAGGTTGGGTTGTTCCTGACCGAATCGTTCACCTTCCGGGTCATCAACCCTGACGCGGCGATCGAGCTGAAAGCCTAA
>CAZXSA010000108.1:0-5930 GCA_964642815.1 uncultured Planctomycetales bacterium
CGGAACCACCGCAACGTACTCAGGACGGGGTTCGGCGCCGTCTGTCCCAGACCGCACAGACTGGTATCCTTGATGACCTCGGCCAGCCGGGTCAGGTACATCACGCCCTTGAACCGCTCCAGCGCGCCGGTACCGGTTTCGCTCCGTCGGGCCTGGGTGATCCGCTGCAGGATTTCCAGCATCCGCCGCGTGCCTTCCCGGCAGGGGATACATTTGCCACAGCTTTCCCGCTGGATGAAATCCATGAAGAACTTGGCCAGATCCACCATGCAGGTGTCTTCATCCATGACCACCAGACCACCGGACCCCATCATCGCTCCAACGGTTTTAAGCGATTCGTAATCGATCTGGATATCCAGATGTTGCTCGGGAATGCATCCGCCCGACGGGCCGCCGATCTGAACCGCCTTGTAGGCCTTGCCGTTGGGAATCCCGCCGCCCGCGTCGAACACAATGCTCCGGATGGTGGTGCCCATGGCCACCTCGACCAGACCGGTTCGGGCGACTTTGCCGGATAAAGCGAACACTTTCGTGCCCTTGCTGGTCGGCGTGCCCACCGCGCTGAACCATTCGGCTCCGTGGTCCACGAGGGTCGGCAGGTTGGCCAGCGTTTCGACGTTGTTGATAATCGTCGGTTTGCCGAACAAGCCCTGCACGGCCGGGAAAGGCGGACGCGGGCGGGGCATGCCGCGCTTGCCCTCGATGCTGTGCATTAAGGCCGTCTCCTCGCCACAAACGAAGGCGCCCGCGCCCATCTTGATCACGATGTCCAGATTAAAGTTAGTTCCCATGATCCGCTTGCCGAGCAAGCCGGCGTCCTGGGCCTGGGCAATCGCCGCTTTCAGCCGTTGGATGGCCAGGGGGTATTCCGCGCGGATATACACGTATGCCTTCGACGCGCCGATACCGTAGGCGGCAATCGCCAACCCCTCGACCAGTCGGTGAGGATCGCCCTCGATGACCGCTCGGTCCATGAACGCGCCGGGATCGCCTTCATCCGCGTTACAGACGACGTATTTCTGTTTGCTGGGGGTCTGACGGGCGAATTTCCATTTCTTGCCGGTGGGGAACCCGCCGCCGCCACGGCCGCGAAGCCCACTGGCCTCCACCAAGTCGCAGGTCTGCTCCGGGCTCATTTCCCGGAGCATCTTGACCATGGCCCGGTAACCGCCACGGGCGATGTATTCATGCATGCTGGCCGGATCGATCAGGCCGCAGTTGGCCAATACCCAGCGGGTCTGCGGGGCGAAAAAGGGATGCTCGTGCAACCAGGGAATATCCGCCCAAGACTGCAGGGAATCGCCGCGATGCTGCCCCAATACCATTTCGTTCGGGAGGTTGTTCTCGAAAACCGCGTTCAGCAGGGCGACGGCCTTATCCTCCGTCACCTTGGCGAAGCAAACCCTCGTTCGTCCTGGCAATTGGACATCCAGTAATGGTTCGGCCGAACACATGCCGATACAGCCGACTTCCACCACGTCGGCCTCGATCTTTCGTTCAGCGAGCCAGCCCTTGACCGCCGCGAGCGTTTTGGCCGCTCCGGCGCCCAGCCCGCAGGTACCCGTGCCGACAAAGATAGCCGGCCGGACCAGCTTTTCGCGACGCAACTCCGCCAGGCGATCCGCATGTCCCGCGGTATCATCGCTCGTCGCCGAACCGGCGTTTTCCGTCAACACCCACTCGAGCACGTCGGGCAAGGCTCCGCTCTTTTCATGCTCAGGCAGCTTCGTCGTGGTCATTTTCAGCCGCCTTTCTTCGATAGGAATCGATGATTTTGGTGACCGCCTGCGTGGTGACGCCGGCAAAGAATTCCCCATTGATACAAATGACCGGGGCCAGTCCGCACGCCCCGATGCAGGCCACGACCTCCATGCTGAACATCCCGTCCCGCGTGGTCTGGCCCGCATCGATCTTCAACTCGCGTTTCAGTGCTTCTAATACCGCCGCCGAGCCTTTCACATGACAAGCGGTTCCGCGACACACCTGGACATGAAAGCGTCCCTGCGGCTGGAAACGAAACTGGTTGTAGAAAGTGGCTACCCCATAGATTTTGCTGACCGGCAGGTTTAAATGGCGGCCGATCTCGATCATGGCCTGCCGGGACAGATAGCCCTGACGTTCCTGAACCTCCTGTAAAATGGGGATCAGGCTGTCCCGTCCGGCATGGGGGTGCCTCGTCAAAATTTCCTCGGTATCCAAGGCAATCACTTTGCACCTTCCTGACTTATGTTGTCAAAGATAATCCTTTTAACAAGTTAAGGATTGCCGCCGTTTTGCTTTACACGGGTCGGGCGGTCGGCCCGGCGAGTTCGTACTATTTTTCACAAGCAACACACGTGCCAATACATGATTTATCACTATTTCGACGGTAGCTTGTTTAGATATTACCTATAGGCAAAAAGACTCAAATTTGCCCCTTCGTTACTTTTTTAACTCATAATATATATCTACAGTAAACTTTTATCAGATCCATTCGCGAGACATTAGTTGCCAAATCGCAAGGAGTTTACTACCATTCATCCGAGTGTATGCTTCACTCATACACTGTACGAGCTTGTTCAGAAAAGGCAGGCCAGGATCGGGATTCGCCATGACCATCCGTGTAAAGCTCACCATGATGTTTATCGCCGTCATCCTGGTGGCCAATTCGGCGCTTTCCCTCATAACCGTACATTACGTCAGCCGTGTTTGGCTGGATGAGATCCAGAACAATGTCCGCCTCGATCTCAATTCCGCCCGGATCATCTATGACCGCCATATCGAGCGGAACGCTAATTTTCTCCGGGCGGTGGCCTTGGATCAATCCCTGGCGGAAGCACTGGCCAAGAATGATTGCGATGAGCTCGGACGGCTATTACGTAAGGTCTACGGGGCCTGGGAAATGGATTATGCCGTGGTTTTGGATGCGGCCGGTGTCGTGGTCTGTCGAGCCCGGGCTCCGGAGCGAACCGGAGATGTGTTAGCGGATAATCCGCTCATCGCCCAAGTCCTGCGGACGCGCAACCCCGCAACCGGAACCCTGATCCTTGACGCGGAGCAGTTGGCTGTCGAGGGTGAGGATTTGGCTGCCCGGGCGAGAATTAATCTACAACCTTCTCCCGAGGCCAGAGGTACCTCGGAAAAGTTACGTGCCGACGGCATGGTCGCGGCTGCCGCTGTCCCCATTACCGATGGCCAAGGCCACCTGCTGGGAATTCTTTATGGCGGCGATCTGCTCAACGGTCGTTTCGAGGTCGTGGATGCCATCCAATCCATGGTCTTTCCGCCTCCGTCCCGGCAGGGGCGAGAGATGGGAACCGTGACCCTCTTCCTGGGAGATACGCGAATTTCCACCAATGTGACCCTTCCTTCGGGGCAACGGGCGATCGGGACACGGATGAGCGCGACCGTCGCCCACGCCGTTCTGGAACGGGGAGAAATCTGGGCGGCACCGGCATTCGTCGTTAAGGATTGGTATATCTCCGCCTATGAACCGATTCACGATCCGCGAGGAACGACCATCGGCGCTTTGTATGTCGGCTTGCTTCAGGAGCCTTTTCTGCATAAGAGGAACTTCATTGCCGGCTTGTTCCTGGCGCTTATGAGCGTCGCCACTCTGGTAAGCCTGGGGCTGATCTTTCTGGTTACCAAACTGGTTCTGCGGCCTATCGATCGGATCATCGCCATGTCCCGCCAAATGAGTGGCGGAGATCTGTCCGCTCGGGTCGGTCTTCGTCCGCCGGGCGAAATGGGTTTATTATGCCAGGCGATTGATTCGATGGCCGACGCCGTTGCCCAACGCGAGGAGCAGATCAAACTGGCCACCCGCCAACAGATCGGCCGTAGCGAAAAACTGGCCTCCATCGGCCGCCTTGCCGCCGGCATCGCCCATGAAATCAATAACCCGCTGACCGGCGTGCTCACCTTTGCCCACCTGCTGCGCAACAAAGCGAACATGGACGCTCAGGACCGCGAGGATCTCGATCTCATCATCAACGAAACCAGCCGGGTGGCGGAGATTGTCAGCGGTTTGCTTGACTTCGCCCGCGAAAAGCCGGTTAAAAAGGAACCTCTCGATGTCAATGACGCGATTCGTCGGACCATCCGCCTGATCGGCGGCCAGAAGCAGTTCAAGGATATTCTCATCAACGAGGAACTGCCTGAAGATCTCCCCGTCGTCCAGGGCGACATGAACCAGTTCCAGCAGGTGTTGCTCAATCTCTGCCTTAATGCCTGCGAGGCCATGCCCGACGGCGGGACGCTGACTCTCCGTACCGGGCAACGTGACCGGCAGGTTGTGATCCAGGTGGCCGACACGGGATACGGAATCCGCAAGGAACATCTCGATCAAATCTTCGAGCCGTTTTTCAGCACCAAGCCGGTAGGCAAGAGTACCGGCCTGGGTCTGAGTGTCAGCTACGGCATCATCGAGCAGCACGGAGGCTCGTTGGAAGTGGAAAGCACCGAAGGGCACGGCGCGGTCTTTACCATTACCCTGCCCGCCGCGAACTACCAGCCTGGCCGAGCCGAATGGCCGGAGAAAGATAAGGCCGAGTCATGAGTACCACCTCCGCCAGCATGGAAACCCCCCGCGCTCCCTTGCGGATTCTGGTCATCGACGATGAGCCGGTGGTCGGCCTGAGCTGCAAGCGTTCACTCGCCCCCGAAGGCCATGACGTGCTCTATTGCGAGGATCCGAACGAAGGCCTGCAAGCGGCACTGTCCGGCGCGTTCGATATCATCCTCGTGGACCTGATGATGCCGATGATCGACGGGTTCGAGATTTTGCGGCGGGTCAAGACCGCCGGGGTCTCGGCGGAAGTGGTCATTATCACCGGCCATTCAACGGTCGAATCCGCCGTCGAGGCGATGAAGCAGGGGGCGGCCGACTTTTTAAGTAAGCCCTTTTCGCCCAACCAGTTACAGGTGGTGATCGGCAAGGTTTGGGAACGCTCGGTGCTACTTCGCGAGAATGCGGCCCTACGCCGCGAGTTAGAGGTCGAACGCGGCTTCGAGGGGATCGTCGCCGAATCGCGGGCCATGGAGCAAGTCTTCACGCTGATCAAGCGGGTTGCTCCGACCGAGGGTACCGTACTGGTGACCGGAGAGAGCGGGACGGGTAAGGAGATGGTCGTCCGCGCTTTGCATCGGCTGAGTCGCCGCTGCGATCATCCGCTGCTGGCCTGCGATTGCACCGCGCTGGCTCCGACCCTGCTGGAGAGCGAGTTGTTCGGGCATATTCGCGGGTCGTTTTCCGGGGCGATCAGTAACAAGGAGGGCCTGTTCGAGGCCGCCGACAAGGGCACGCTCTTTCTCGACGAGGTGGGCAATATCAGCCTGGAGACCCAGGGTAAATTGCTGCGCGTACTGGAGACGCGCAAGGTCAAGCGGGTGGGCGAGGCCGCCGAACGCGAGGTGGATATTCGCCTGATCGCCGCGACCAACCGCGATCTGGCCGCCCTGGTTCGCGACGGCGCGTTTCGCGAGGATCTCTACTACCGTCTCAACGTCGTGCCCATCCACCTGCCGCCGCTGCGCGAGCGCCCCGGTGATATCCCCTTACTGGCGGCGGCTTTTCTGGAACGTTTCCGCGAAAAGAACGACATGCCGCTCAAGAGGTTCTCGTCCGAGGCCATGGCTCGGATGGAAAGCTACTCCTGGCCGGGCAACGTGCGCGAGCTGCGCAATATCGTGGAGCGGATGGCCATCCTCTGCGATTCCGACAGGATCGAGGCCCGGCATCTTCCTCCTGAAATCCGCCAGGCGCCGTTGCGGTCCGATGTCAGCCAACTGCCCGCCGACTGGGAGGAATTCAAGAAACTCAAACAGCAGGTCCGCGACTCGGCCGTGCATGAACTGGAACGTCGCTTCCTGGCCGAAGCCCTGCGCCGTTGCGGCGGCAACGTCAGCAAGGCGGCCGAGCAGGTCGGCATGCAACGCACGAACTTCCA
>CAZXSA010000108.1:6030-16033 GCA_964642815.1 uncultured Planctomycetales bacterium
GCGGCAACGTCAGCAAGGCGGCCGAGCAGGTCGGCATGCAACGCACGAACTTCCACGCTTTGATGCGTAAATATCATCTCGCCATCGAGGACGCCGAATAGAGGGGGATTTCGGTGTTTGTTCGACCACAGAGTGCAGTGCCAACCTCTCCAGGCGAGCGGTGATTGGACTGTACCACAGTTTTAGGGATACACCTGTTGTCAAAAAAGGCCCAAGACAGGAGTGGGCGCAAATAGAAACGTATTGTAATATAGTTTAACTTGGTCAGCGGAGGCTTTCTGGTTTACGAGCGTGAGCGTTTCGAGAATTCGAGATACCGAGTCGTAAACCTCGGCCGTTATCCAAAGTCACGGTGTCTTTCAGGATTGTCATTCTCGTGAAATCGACGTGACCACCCAACGAAAAGGGGGCCACGAAGCTGTCCTATCGAAGGAGATTGTCTCGTGCGAAGCGTACTCGAAATGTCTGCACTGTTTGGTCTGAGTGTGTTCCTTGTTGGAGGCAGTTGCGATCCAGAAGGGTCTGGGAGCCAGTCTGTCGATTTGACGGTGCAGGTTGCCGGCAACGGGACGGTCAATCTTGACCCGCCGGGCGGCACGTATGACTTGGGTACCGAGGTAACCTTGACGGCCGTCGCCGCAGCGGATTCAACCTTCGATTACTGGACGGGTGACTTGACCGGCAGCACCAACCCCGTCACGATAACCATGGATGCCGATATGCGGGTGACGGCGGTTTTCCACGCGGGCGGGGGCCTCAACGGCGAAAGCGCCGTGATAGGTCAAGTCTCATCCATCGACGGCGTTCCTATCCCTACCGTTGCGGTCACTCTTGAAAACGGGATGTCCGCGTCCACTGATGATTACGGCTTCTATCGCTTCTCCATCCCCGCCGGTGAAGACCCGACGGTTGTGGCCCATTTCAGCAAGACCGGCTTTGCCCCGATCAGCAAAGCCCTGACGGTGCAACCCGCCGCGACCGCCAGGCCCGTCCCCGTCCACATGGCCCCGGTGGGGACCACCGTGACCCTCGACAGTTCGATAGAAAATACGACCCGAACGGCTATGTCCGCCGTTACCATTCCCGCCGGCGCAATCACGGATGCGTCCGGACAGCCCGTCACAGGCGAGGTCGATTTGACCGTGACCCATTTTGACCCGAGTACTAACGCCGTGCTGGCCTTTCCCGGCTCATTCAGCGCTGCCCAGGACGCCGGCGGCCAACAGGTGGCCCTCGAGTCGTTCGGTTTTGCCAGTTATCAACTGACGCAGAACGACCAGCCGGTCAACCTGGCTCCCGGTGTCACCGCCACCATCGAGTACATTTTGCCAGCCAACGCCCAAGCCACTTATCAGGTCGGCGATAAAATCGGCCTGTGGGAGTTTGTGCGGGAAACGGCAACCTGGATCGAGGCCGGCGAGGGCGAAGTCCGCCTGGCTTCCGACGGCTCCGGCCTGTTGGCCTGGTTCGCCGAAGTTCCTCACTTCAGCGACTGGAATTGCGATGCCAAGGAGGAGCGGCGCTGTATCTCTGGTCGTGTCGTCATGGATGCTCCCGATCCGCTTGCCCCTCTCACCGACGACCCGGATCCTCTGGCCCCGCTGGTTCCCGAAATGACCCCGGTGGTTGGTGCCACCGTCATCGCCACCGGCATTTCCTACAACGGAACGGATTCGTCCATTACCGATGCCAACGGCAACTTCTGTGTTTACGCCAAGAGTGGCTCGACCTGCAGCATCGAAATACGCGTCAACGGTTCCCCGGCTCCGACCATCTACCAGGTCCAAGGATCTTCCGGGACATTCACCAAGAACATCGTCTATGTACCCGATGGAAAGGCTGACTGCGGGGGCGACTGCGTGAACATGGGTCAAATACAGATTCCCCTCAACTCGGCCGTCAAAGGCCGGATCACCGATAACAGTGGCCAGCCGGCCAATGGTGTCAAAGTCCATCTCAGCTCCGGCACGAACGCCATAACCGACGAAAACGGCGAATTCTGCGCTAAGGCTCCGGCCGGCATGCAGGTTTATGTCTTTGCCGAAGGCTGGTCCGCTGTCATGATCACCACCCCGGACAGCGCGACTTGCGATGATGGAAATGCCACCGAAGTCGAGTTGAATATCCCCCTGACCTCCGACGGTGATAGGGTCGGAACCTTGACCGCCTCCAAGCTTTTATCCTATTACGCTATCCAGGACGAAATGTACACAATGCCCGTGTTCAGCCTGACCGGGACCTTCCTGCTTCGCTCTGGCAGCGGAGGCCAGAGCTTCTCAATGCCCGGCATGTCGGTGATATTCGAATATGGCGATCCGTGCTCGGTCACTGTCTATGACTTACTCTATACCTATCAGGACGAGGAATATCCGGTTTTCCAGACGCCGGGTGTTCACGCTCTCGATCCCGGTAACCCGGGAACCGCCGACAACGGTACCACCCAGGTCCGACTCGTACGTGATGACGCGGTGGGTATGGCTACCCTCTGGAGCAGCGGATACTTCCACCCCACGGACGGCGTAAATTTGCTGTCCCTGGGCTTCGATGCCGGCCAGACGATCAATTTTGAATTCCCGGGTGGCGTGGATATCGGCGCCTTCGACGCCTCGACGACGGTGCCCGCCGACCTCCTCGTTACCTCGCCAAACCTGTCGGATCCAAACGCAACCATCAGCCTGACGGCTCCGTTGAATCTCACTTGGGTTGCCGGCAGCGCCGCCGACACCGTGGAAGTCACGATTTCCGGCGGCAATTCCGCATCCGATGACAACGCCGACGGCAGCACCACGGTAGCCACGCATTTCGTGTCCGTAAGTTGCAGCTTTCCTGACACAGGGGCCGGGACGGTCTCGGCCAGTCTGCTCTCCCGGATACCGCCCGACACCCAAATCGTCACTCTACTCGTTTTCCGTAATCGGAAAACTCAGATTGAGGTAGAACTCAAGAATACCGACGGAACCGGAACGGTCGAGATCGTCGGCCAGACCGGCGTCTCTCGCGGATTCATGCTTACGGGAGATGAGAACTGACCGACCCCGGCGACTGTTTACACGACATGCAATCTGTAAAGATCTGCTCTCTGGCGGGCCTTGCCTAAACATTGCGTAGACCGGAACCGGCAAGAAGTGCCTCTTGGGAAACGATGCCGTAAGTGTTTGCAAATAAAGTGTTTGGAAACGTTCTCCCCGGGATTCGAACCCGGAACCTTTGGCTCCGGAGGCCAACGCTCTATCCAATTGAGCTAGGAGAACAGGTATGAACACTCCTCGCCGCGTAGCCCGTAATTTTTCCACGGGACGCCGATCGATTGTGCATCCAATATCTGCACTCTACCGAACCGGTGGGGATTGTCAACCGCTGCCATCCGAGAATCATAAGCCCAATACTTTGTCGAGAGCGAATCCTATACGTTGCGGGCGGACATGTTCCTGCTTTCAAGGATATCGGACCTTGAGCGTTACCGGGAACGCAACGCTTGAGGTCGTAAAAAACTCACAGGCGATCGACGCCCTGCATCCGGTTTTGATCGCTTCTCGATTTGTGTACGCTTGGCGCGCGGAAATTCTTTAGCATATAATCGGGCCGCGAAGAATGCTTTGGATATTCCATGATCTTTTCATATACACGAGGAGCAGTGATGCAGCGCGACACCCGGCCAAGAAAGACCCGGCTGGAGACGGTGGAACCGCTCGGCAAGAGAGTACTGATTCGCAAGGATGAGGATAAAAAGGAAACCAAGGGCGGCATTGCCTTGCCCGACAACATTGAAATCCCCACCATCACCGGACGCGTGGTGACCGTGTCCATTCAGGTGGCGAACGACGACGATTTTCCCATTCGCCAGTACGACAAGGTTCTCTTCAATCCGAAGAACTCGATCCCGGTGGATTTCGAGCCGGGCAATCAGCTTTTCGTCGTGCCCATCGAGGACGTGGTGGCCGTCTTTCGTCGTCGCCAAAACCCATGAACAGGCGATGACAAGTCCGGCACATACAGATCCGGTCGGCCGTCCGTTGGTGTCAGCGGGTGGGGTGATGGTGTTGCCTCGCGATATCGAGCCTGCTTATGGATGACATTTTCCGACCGCTTCCCGCCGGCGCTCTGATTGGAATGATTCACTTGCCGCCTCTGCCAGGGCACCCGGCCAACCGGCTTCCCCTTACGCGGATCGTCGAGCAGGCCCTGGCCGATGCACGCGTACTGGTCGAGGCCGGCTTCGATGCCCTGATGATCGAAAATTTCGGAGATACTCCGTTTCACCCCGAGCGTGTCGAGCCGCACACGGTGGCCGGCATGACCGTTGCCGCCCAGGCTGTGCGGGCGAGTGTCACGGCACCGATCGGCATCAACGTCCTGCGCAACGATGCCCAGTCGGCGATGGCTATTGCCACTATTTGCGGGTCCGCCTTCATCCGGGTCAACGTGCATTGCGGTGTCTATGCCACCGATCAGGGTTTCATCGAAGGCCGGGCCGCCGCGACGATCCGCTACCGTGGCCTGCTCGGCAGCAAGGTGGCGATCCTCGCCGACGTGCATGTCAAGCATGCCAGCCCGTTGCTCGATCAGTCCATCGCCGAGGCGGCCGAGGAAACCGCCTATCGTGGCCGGGCGGACGGTTTGATTGTCAGCGGTTCGGCGACGGGCAAACCGACCGATCTGGCCGACCTGCGGGCGGTGCGGGCGGCCGTGCCCGATCGGCCGATCTATGTGGGTAGCGGCGCGGATGCCGACAGCGCGGCCGAACTGTTACGCATTGCCGACGGGCTAATTGTCGGTACGTCGATCAAGCAGAATGGCCGAACCACCGCCCCCGTGGATCCGAAACGGGCCGAGGCCTTCGTCAAAGCCGCCAGGAGCTGAGTCTTGACCAGAGATATCGATCGGCCGCGTATTCATCTGGCATCGCTTGGCAGTGTCGCCCAGGACGCGATCGCCCAATTATCCAACCGCGGCCTCGCGGGCATGATGGAATTAGCCCGGCAAGGCGCCGGGCCGGACTACGCGGTAACCACCAATGCCAGGTTGATCCGGGCCAAGCAGATCGACGAGCGGGGGGGGCGGTTCGATGACCGCGCCCGGGCTCGCGAGGTGGAAACGATCCTCGCCGATGACCGCGTGGCCGCCTTGGTAACGCTGCGCGGCGGGGGGTGGTTCACCCGCGTCCTCGATCAGATTGACTTCGACGTACTCAAGCGTCGTCGAAAGACCATCCATATTTTCGGTTTCAGCGAAATGACCTCGCTGGTCAATATCGCCGGTCGGTATCCGAAAGCGGTGGGTCTGTACGATCTTGGGCCGGCATTTCTGATCGACAGCAAGGACCATTTTGCCTCGGGCAAGGCGCGGTCGCTGTCCGATCAGGAAAAGCAAGCCGGTGGTAGTGGTAGTCGGTCGAAACCGGGAGCCGGCCAACTAATCCGGGCGCGGTTGGCCCAGGCGTTTTGCGATTTTTTCCGCGACGTGGCGGATATTCTGGATGGCAGCGGGTCGCGACGCCGTCTGACCGGCCGCCTTTTATGCGGCACCTTGCCGGGAGCAAAGAAAATCAAGGTGGTGGGGGGCAATCTGAGCGTATTAATGCCTTTGCTCGCCTCGCCGTTTGCCAAGGCTATCGACACGAAGGGGCGATGGCTGGCCTTGGAGGACGTAAACGAATCGCCTTCCAGCATCGATCGCATGCTGGCCGGCCTGCGTCTGGCCGGTTTATTGGAGCGGGTCGAGGGAATTCTGCTGGGCGATTTCCACAGCGGTGACACTGACCTGAATGATGCGGCCTGGCATATTCTACGCCGACACCTGCCCAGCCGACGGCGGGTTCCGGTGGTCATGTTGAAAGGATTCGGGCACATTCATCCCATCTCCCCATTACCGGTGCATCGAGCCATTACCCTTCACTGCCTAAAGCCGAAACGCGGGCGGCCGCGCGTGCGTATCGAAATACCCTGGAACCAGTGGCGGTACAAGTAGACGATCGAAACCCGCCGGACAATACAGGCCTTGCCCTTCCTCCGGCCTGACGAGAGTTGTCCGAGGGGTATATCTGCGTGGCTTACTTTTCCTCAACTGGAATCCCACTTTTCATGCAATCCACATCCTTGGAAATGAGTATATGCTGTATAAATTACATCATATACACAAATTAATCGATTGGAATGCCCAAGCAACAAGGAAAAAGTGGCCATGATCGAGGCAAGGGGACTATAGAGTAGATGGATGTCCCAGCCCCCGTGCCCAATCGCGGTGTATGGAGGCCGACGATCATCAGTGAGGGAGTGAAAACAATGCCTTCGCAACCATTATCACGGCGGAAGTTTATTCAACGTACCGCGGCGGCGTTGGGCGGTGTGGCCGCGACCGGCCGGCTTTGGGCCGCGGATGAACCGCGAAAGATGACCGGTGAAGCGCTGGTTCCCAAGGCCGTCCTCGGACGGACGGGTGAACTTGTGTCCCGGCTGGGAATTGGCGGCGGTTTTTTCGGTACGGAGCTGATCAGTGTCGAGCAGACGGCCGCTCTGTTGCATCGGGCGGTGGAGCTGGGGGTCAATTATATCGATACCGCTCCGCGCTACGAAAGCGGCGATCAGATATCCGAGGAAAAGATCGGCGGGGTTTTCCCGGAATGGCGCGATAAATTCTTTCTGGTGACGAAGGTGCATCTTCCTTCCTATGACGAGGCTTGGCGTATATTGCGGCAGAGTCTTAAGCGTTTGCGAACGGACCACCTGGACCTGGTTCATGTTCATGGACTGGGGAATCAGGATCGCTTTTCCGATGTGGATGCGTTGCTGAGCAAACAGGGCGCTTTTCAGGCCTTGCGTGAGGCAAAAAAGAGCGGCGTGATCCGTTTCATCGGGGTTAGCGGCCACCGCTGGCCGAATCTCTTCCATCGCCTGCTGGACACCGGCGAGGTGGACGTGTTGATGAACGCGGTCAATTTCGTCGTCCAGCATACCTACGATTTCGAGCACAAGGTCTGGAATCGGGCCCGACACATGAATCTGGGACTGGTGGCGATGAAAGTGCTCGGCGGCCAGCATGGTCCGAGCAAAGGTTTCCGCATCCCCGGCGAATATTACGAGTCGGCCATCCGGTATGCCTTGTCGATACCGGGTTGCGCGACGGCGGTGATCGGGATGAAAAACATTCAGGAATTGGAGGAGGCGGCCCGTTGCGTCATGAGCTTCACGCCGCTGACCGATGAGGAATCCCATCGTCTCGCCCGGCTTGGGCTGGAACTGGCCCGGCAGGAACAATGGGAAGCGCCTTATGGCCGACCGCTGACCTGAAACGGCTGGCGTGGCGGAAGCCATGCCTTGTTGGCCGACGTTTTTCATGCTGAGGCCTGAAGATACGTTGGTGAAGGGGGCCTTTACACGCGAAACGGCGCGGCCGCATATCGTCCGGCATGGCGCATTTTTCTTTACCGGCTTTACGCGGTTGGCGAAATTCTTTCTCTGCGCATGAAAAAACGCACCGCGCTGGACTCGAACCAGCAACCTTCGGTTCCGTAGACCGATGCTCTATCCAATTGAGCTAGCGGTGCGATGTTCGCGAATGCATATATATCACAAACCCGGCCGGTTTATCAAGCCCGCCGCCGCCCGGCGGCCACGGGATCCGCCTGTTTCGGTCTCCCAAGGCTCGAAAGCGGCGTTTTTACCCCGCCGGACGCGGTTTATAACCAGTTGAAAGAGATGCGCTCGTGGAGGGCGAACGTGCCCGAGGCGGGCGGGCCGCCGCTTTGGCCGGTGCATTCGGGCAAGGCTGGCTCGGTACCGCTGTGTCGAGATTGCGGGGCCAGGGTACCCATTGCCGGAAGGCAACAGGCCCACGACAGCAGCCAGAACAAAAAGTCGTTGAAACGTATCATTCGAGTCGCTTTAAACATTCATTGTTATCGTCACAATGTCACCAGAACCTGCGGGGCAAAGGGACGGCTAGCCAAATAGATATGCGCCTCGTGAATAATCATCGATTGGGCTCAATACCCATCATGCATGCTACAAGTATCCCGGCTTCCAGGGCTCTTGGAGAAGACCGTCAATGTCCCCCTCGATGAGCCGCTTCCATAGTTCTATCACGCGTTCCTTGGGAACGGTGCTCATATGACGTCCTTCTCCTTGAGCAGAACTCATAATGATCCGACCATTTCGGTAAGCCGATATGCACCACCCTGTGTCCTCATGTTCTACCGACACATCTGGGTGTTCATCATCCGCAGCCAGAAGTTCGTCATACAAGTCAGAGAGACTCTCCATGGGCGGGTTAGTCTCACCTGAGCCGTCTGTATGTATCACACCATACATAATAACACGCCTTTCAGGGTGCGCCAGCCGGTACCGCCCATTCCCAGTATCCACCAGCGCCACTTGGCAGTGGATGGAGAAGATTCCAGAATGGTGATCCAGGCGTATGCTGATATCTGGGAACCAATTGCAGCACTCCAGTATAGCCACCGCCCTGCTGAATAGTGGCATGTTGCCACGTCCATTCCAGAGGTGGCAGGCGTACCCCGGCGGGGGCGGGGACGAGTTTCGCCAATGCAGGATTGACTACACGTTCTGCCTGCAAAGCTTGGTTCGCGACACGGAAATGCTCCGATCGCCCGAGCCCAAACTGTATCGGAGCCAGTCGGGTCTCGAAAGCTACCGAATAGACCTTCGGTGCTCCCCCTCCAGCGCCGGGCACACCTTTCAGAGGGGTAACCGGTTCCGCGAACGGGAAGATCAGTTGCTTCCCCGTCAGCGGAGCGGCCGGACCGGCCGCCGGCTTCGCGGTTTGGATTTGGCTCGCATTCGCGCGTGAAACGAAGATACTAACCGCTTGCCCCTCGGCCGTTACCACCGAGAAGATACCCGCCGGCATGGCGGTTCCGAATACCCCGCCGGTCACACCCCCAATGGCGGCATGCTCCAATCCCGCTATTGCTATCTGCCTCGCATCACCGCCGACTAAACCTTCAGCCACCGCGCCACCGGCCCCCAGCGACACCGCGCCGGTCAGGCTCGCGGCCGCGATGTTGCCACCGACGGTGGTCGTGGTTATGCCTACGGTCGTGGTGCTGAAGGCGGTCGAGGCCGCCGGGGCGGCAATGGCGGCAACCGGCAAGGCGACGACGGCGGTCCCCCCGATCCGGATGGCCTTTTCATAGGCAAAGATATCCTCGCCCAAAATCGCCGCGGCCTCGAAGTTATGCCGGCTGCTCTCGATCAAGCCGTCGTAGCGAGCGAGCGTGCGCAGGTCTTCCGTGAATGGATAATATTCCGTCCTGAACCGCCGACTATCGACGACATGGGGATAGACCACTCCCCCCAGGCCCAGATCCATCCCATTGCGATGAATATGGTAATCAACGGCCCAAACCGGTGTGCCGTTAATATCCGTCTGATATCGGCGCGTTGTAGCCCAAATCTCCGTGCCCGCCGGATCGTTGAAGCGCAGGGCGTTGTTGCCAAAGGCCTCGTAGAGGTTTCCGCCGTCGAGGTAGCCCTTGGGATCGCGTTGGAGCCAGCGGCCGTTGTTGAGGTCGTAGTGGCGGGCACGGACGAAGAGCAGGGCGTGGCCGTCGGGAAGCACGTCCACCGGACGGCCGTGCATCGCGAAGGTGCCCGAGGCGGGCAGCCCGCCGCCCTGGCCGGTGCATTCGGCCGCGGCCGGATCGGTGCCGCCGTAGCAGACCTGGAACAGGGCGAAGTCGTTCTGGTCCACGTCGTCGTCGTCGTCCAGCCTCATCCCCGCGCAGTTTGGATCGTTCTGCGGAATCCCCGGGCCCGTCACGCAGGCCGCGAACTCGGCCAGGTCGTAACCGTTGTGGCGGGACTGCGGGGCCAAGGTACCCGTCGCCGGAAGGCAGAACACCCACGCCAATAGACAGATTGGAAGGTATTTACGCCGCATCATCCGAGACGCTCTACGCATTTATGTTATCGTACCCATATCATTTTCGTCCGAGGGGGAGGGCGATGGTATAAACACCTTTGACAATCGTCTGTGTGCATTCAAG
>CAZXSA010000109.1:0-16001 GCA_964642815.1 uncultured Planctomycetales bacterium
CTGGCCGATTAATGTAAGGAATGAATACACTTGCAGTTATATTAGCTCGGGCCGGCAGCAAGGGGCTGGCGGATAAATGCGTATTGCCTTTGTGCGGCCGGCCGGTGCTGGCTTATACCATCGGGCACGCCCAGCAGAGTCGGTACGTGGATGATATCCTGCTGACCACGGATTCGGCGCCGGCGGCGGCGATCGGGCGAGCCGCAGGGGTCGTCGTAATTGATCGGCCGCCGGAACTCGCCACCGATACCGCCCGGGTGGATGAGGCGGTTCGCCATGCCGTCAGTTGCCACGAGGAACGATCCGCGACAAGGGTCGACAACGTGGTGATTTTGTACGGCAATGTACCGATCCGGGCGGATGGGGTTATTGATCGATGCGTGGATCTGCTGGCCGCGACGGGTTGCGACTCGGTACGGACGGTGGCTCCGGTGACCAAGCAGCATCCCGACTGGGTGCATCGGCTGGACGGCGACCGGATGATCCAATATCGGCCGAACAGCATCCACCGTCGTCAGGAATTGGAGCCGTTGTACTATCACGACGGGGCGGTGGTGACGGTGAGCCGGGCGGCCTTGTTCGCCGCGGAACATTCGTCCGATCCGCACGCCTTTTTCGGCCGGGACCGCCGGGCGGTGGTGCAGCGTCCGGAGGATACGGTGGATATCGACACCGCGATCGATCTGTATCTGGCCGAGGCTATCATCCGTTCGGCGAGCGAAGCGATTTTCCTGGAGCATCCATCGGCCGGCTCGCGTCGGCCTCCCTTTTCCGCGGCGGTGTCCCATGCCGGCGTCAACATGCGATCTTGATGAAAGCGGGCGAACCGGTACGCTTGCGACCATGCGTATCGGGTCGTCCGTGATCGGTGGCGCGGCCCCGGCGTATGTCATCGCCGAGGCGGGCGTGAACCATAACGGCGACGTGAGCATCGCTCGCGAAATGATCCGGGCCGCCGCCGACGCTAAGGCGGACGCGGTGAAGTTCCAGGTCTTTTCGGCGGATCGGCTGGTAACTCGGCAAGCGCCAGCCGCCCGCTATCAACGCGATGCAACCCAGGCAAGTGGCCAATACGACCTGCTGGCCCGGCTGCAACTATCCCATGACGAATTCGCCCAACTGGCCGAGTATGCCGGCCGTTGCGGCGTGGAATTCCTGGCCACGCCTTTTTCGCTCGAGGATCTGGCCTTTCTGGTCCGTATTGGAGCGCGGGCGATCAAGCTGGCCTCGCCGGATATCGTGAATGTTCCGTTACTGGAAGCGGCGGCGGATACGGGCTTGCCGGTCATCGCCTCAACGGGAGCGGCCGACCTAGCCGAAGTGGCGGCGGCCGTCGAACGGTTTCGACGGGCTGGTAGCGGACCCTTGGCCTTGCTGCATTGCGTAAGCGCTTACCCCGCCACCGAGGAGCAGGCCAACCTGGCGGCCATCGGCATGTTAAGCAGGCGGTTCACCTGCGTCAGCGGTTTCAGTGATCATACCGAGTCGCTGACCATCGGCGGTTTTGCCCGGGCGGCCGGGGCGAATATTATCGAAAAACATTTCACTCTCGATCGGCGGCAGCCGGGTCCGGATCAGGCGTTCTCGCTGGAGCCGGCCCAACTGGCCGAGTATATCCGTAACATACGCCATGCCGACCGCCTTTTGGGCGACGGCACGATCGCGGTTGCCGAATGCGAAAGGGAGGTGCGTGATCTGGCCCGCGGCAGCGTGGTCGCGGCCCGGGACATACAGCCCGGCGAGGTATTGACCCGGGCCATGCTGACGGTGAAGCGACCCGGCGGGGGCATCGCTCCCGCGCAACTAGACAATCTGATCGGCCGCAAGGCGAGCGTGTTGATCTCCGCAGATACACCTGTTGCTTGGGAATTCCTATCTTGAGTCGTCGACGTCGAATCGCCGTGATCACGGGAACGCGGGCCGAATGGGGCCTGCTCGAGCCGGTATTGGCGGCCATGCGCAAGCGACGGCGGCTTGATGCCCGTGTGATCGTCACGGGCATGCATTTAGTGAAAAAATTCGGCTTCACCGTCGATTTAATCCGTGACGCCGGCTGGCTGATCGCGGCGGAAGTCAAGATGCAAACCGGCCGCGACAGCGCGGCGGCCGAGACGGCGGCTCTCGCTCGCGGTATCGCGGGGATTGGGGCGGCGCTGGAGACGATGGACGCCGAGATCGTGTTGGTACTCGGCGACCGGATCGAGGCGTTCGCGGGAGCTTGCGCGGCAACCCTCGGCCGACGCATTCTCGCGCATACACATGGCGGCGATCAAGCCCCTGGTGACGTGGACGAGGCATTACGCAACGCCATCACGCGGCTGGCCCACGTGCATTTAGCCGCCTCGCGGGACGCGGCTGATCGGTTACGAAAAATGGGGGAGGATCCGAAACGTATTCACGTGGTCGGGGCTCCGGGCTTGGACGACATCCGATCTTTTATGGCGGCCGAACAAAAGGACGGCCGGGCTACCGATGCCTGGTTGGCGAAACATCTCGGCTCGCTTGCCGAACGACCCTATGCGGTTGTGTTACAGCATCCTTGTGGACGCGCGGCGAAGGTCGAAGCCCTAACCATGCGCAGCATTCTGCGGGCGGTGCATCGGTGTGGCCTGACGGGCGTGGTGATATACCCCAACTCCGACCCCGGGCATGGCGGGATCGTTCACGAGATCGCGGCGTTGAAGAATGACCCACGCTGGCGTGTTTTTCGATCTCTGCCGCGCCGGGACTACTTACGCTTATTAAGTCGGGCGGCGGTGCTGGTGGGCAACAGTTCGGGTGGGATCATCGAGTCGGCGAGCCTGGGGCTCTACGCGGTCAACGTGGGCCCACGCCAGCATGGGCGGCTGCGCTGCGGGAAGAACGTAATTGATGTGGGTGAATCGACCGATGTGATTGTTCACGGTCTGCGGCGAGCATTATCGGAACCGAATTTTCGGCCGCGCAGTTCCGTCTCCGTTTACGGGGATGGCCGTGCGGGTGAACGGATCGCCCGTGTGCTGGAAGGACTGATAATCACGCCCGCCCTGCGGCGGAAGTCCCTAACCTTTTAGCCCGAATCGCTTCTTGTTCTTTTACCACGGAGGCCACGGAGGTCACGGAGAATAAAGAGGTTATGAGAATTCGGCGGATATGCCGCCGGATAATATCAACCATTCCCAACCGACAACGACGTTTCGTAATATTTATCGTCTCCGTGCCCTCGGTGGACTCCGTGGTGAATAATCCCGGCTGGAACCCGCCCGGTAATTGTTAAACCTCTCTCATGGTCAGGTCGATGTCTGCTGGGTGGCGAATGGTCTCGCCAGCTCTCATACTCTGTTTGCAGGGGTAGACTCGCATGGCCGGTGCACAGATGACGCTTGATACCGAACAGGTGATCCGCCTGGCTCTCGCGCGGATCGGAGATATCGCCACGCTTCCGGAGGTGACCGCCAAGATCATCTCGATTGTGGACGACCCCAAGAGCACGGCCCACGATCTGCACAATATCATTAAAAATGATCCGGCGTTGGCGACCAAGATTCTCAAGGTGGTGAACTCGGCGTTCTACGGGTTGCCCGGCCAGGTTTCCGATCTGGATCGAGCCATCGTGTTGTTGGGCCTGAGCGCGGTCAAGAACATCGCCATTTCCGCGTCGATCAGCCGGTTGTTTACCACCGAGAAGATTTCGGACAAGTTCAACGCCCGCGACATCTGGAAACACAGCGTGGCGGTGGGGGTCGTTACCCGCGAGTTCTGCTGCCGGATCGGCAAGAAAGCTTTCGCGGAAGAAGCGTTTCTGGCCGGGCTGATTCACGATCTGGGGTTGCTGATCGAGCGGCAGGCCTTCCCCGAGCAGTTGAGCGAGGTCATCCGAAGCATCTGCAAGAATAGTCGACCCATCTGCGACGTGGAAATGGAGCTGCTCGGCGCGGATCATCAGTCGCTGGGTTCCGCTCTGGCCGCCAAATGGAAATTCCCCCGTCCGCTACAGACGGTATTGGGTTATCATCATCGAATCGATAACCTGGTGGAGGACCAGCGTCTATTGCCGACGTTGGTTTACATTGCCGACACGCTGGCCTGCCACGAGCGGATCGGTTTTCATCTCACCGCCGAGGGGCAGGACGTGGACGATGTGCTGCTCGATGCCGTCGGACTCAGCGAAACGGACTTTGGCGAGGTACGCGAACAGTTGCCCGAGTACATTCAGGCCGCCGAAGCCATGCTTTCGGATTAAATTTTATATCCCAACCCGGATTATTCACCACGAAGGTCACGGAACCCACGGAGAAAAGATTGAACAGGGGCGAAGGCGACCTTCGCCTCGGTCCGGATGAATGCGCGTTTTCGGAACCGATATTGCATTTTTGTACCGGCCGTGTTTGTGCGTCATCAGGCCGCCTGGCTCGCCGAATTTCTGGCTAACTGAATAAACAGGGCTTCGAGAGTGAGGTCGATGTTGGCGTTACGGGCAAGGTTGGTGTCGGCCTCGGTGATGGCGCGCAGGGACGCCAGCAAGGCCGGCGCTGACCGCGACGTGGCCAATTGCATGGCGATGTCCGGTTGATCGGCGTTGAGCGGTGACAGATCGGCGCCGACGCTTTGGCGAAGGGCGTCCAGATAGAAATCGGCCAGGACGGCCAATAGGCTTTGCAGACCTTGCCGGGTGGCGTCGGTATCGGAAACATCCGGGTCGCGGGCGGCGACGCATTTGCCCAGCTTTTTGGCGTCCTCGGCGAACGGCTTGGCCAACTCGTTCGGAGCGAGCCCGCGGGCGGGTCTCAGCATGGCGGCCAATTGATCGCCCCACGTCTGCTTGATCGGAAACAGGCCGTCATCCAGTAGTTTGCATGCGGTTCCCAAGCTGCCCCCGGACCTTCGGGCAAGGTAATCCAGTTCCGCGGGATCGGCGGCCGGACGAAGCGCGCGTAGTTGTTCGGCTATAAAGTCCGCGGGGAGGGCCTGGAAGGCGACCGGCTGGCAGCGCGAACGCACCGTCGGAAGCATACGATCCAGGGCACTGCTGATCAGGATGATAAAAGTGGATGCCGCCGGTTCTTCAAGACTCTTAAGAAGGCTGTTCTGCGCGGCTTCGTTCATCCGTTCCGCCTCGCGGATCACGAACACTTTTGCCCGGCCGCGGTTTGGGCAGGTTCCCGACCGGTCAATCAGAAAATGGCGAATGACGTCGACGCCGAGGAACAAGGCCTTCTGCTTGCGAATGAGCGGATCGGGATGTTGACGGTTAAGCTGGCGATAGATGAGATGCAGATCGGGATGAGTACCGGCCTCGACCAGCCGGCAATCCGGGCATTGCCCGCAGGCGTCATGCCCCTCGATTGGCATATCGGGAAAAACCTCGGGCACCGGCCGGCATATCGGGGCCTCGCAAAGCAGCGCGCGGGCCAGCCGCAAGGCCAGCATTTCCTTGCCGACACCTTCCGGGCCGACAAACAGATAGGCGTGGGGAACCCGTCGGCTGTTCAAGGCCCGTTGAATGATCCGATGGGCCCGCTCCTGATGGCGAACGTCAAAAATCGACACGGGTAATGACCTCCATGACGCGCTCGCGCACCTGCTCCGGCGTGCCGGAGCCGTCGATCAACTCCACCCGTCCGGGATACCGGCCCGGCAGGCTCAAAAAGATATCGCGCACCTTCCGGTGGTAGGATAGCGGCCGTGATTCCATGGCGTCGGGTTGAGCTTTGGGTTTACCGCCTTGTCCCGGCCGATCCTCAACGCGGCGCAGTCCCGCTTCCGCGGAAATATCCATGATGATGGTTAAATTGGGCCAGGTGTCGCCTACCGCGTACCGGCCGAGATCAAGGATACGTTCCATCTCGATGCCCCTCGCGCCCTGATAAGCACAGGTGGCGGAGATGAAACGATCGCAGAGAACCACCCGGCCCGCCGAAATGGCCGGAGCGATTACCTCGCCGATCAATTGGGCCCGCGAGGCCATGAACAGAAACGTTTCGCAGCGGACATCCATCCGCTCGAGGCTGTCGCCGAGTAGGATTTCACGAATGCGTTGTCCGATCGGTGTCCCGCCCGGATCGACGGTGGTAAGCACGTCGATATTCCGGGCGGTCAGCGATTCGGCCAAGAGGCGCAGTTGCGTGCTTTTGCCCGAGCCGTCGGGCCCGTCGAGCACGATGAATTTGCCGGCAAGTTTTTGTTTCAGGTCCAAAATTTATCCTCGTCCCCCACGTCTGAGGACGTGGGCCACCTGTCTTGCTCCGTCGGCGTTACTCATCTTGCTCTGTCGAGATTCCTATCTCGACAACTCTGCATCGGGATTCCCATCCCGCGTCACGGGGGAAAGGATTCCCCCATACATGGGTGCGAGAAAGGATTCTCGCACCAGCATCTCTTCGTCGTTCATCGTGTCCCCGACGTCTAAAGACGTGGGGAACCCGTCCGAAGGCATTTTATCGAACCATGTGGGCAAGTCTACGGGGCGATATTTTCGCAAGAATCGTGGGACAAATGGCCATCAGGGCAGTTCCCTGTAGAGGCGGTCGGCCTGGTAGCTGCTCCGAACGAACGGACCGCTGGCCACGGCGGTAAAGCCCATGTCTTCCGCTCGCCGCTTCAGTTGCTCGAATTCCTCCGGAGTATAAAAACGGGCCACCGGGATTTGTCGGGGAGACGGTTGCAGATATTGCCCGATGGTTACGATAGTGCAACCCACGGAGCGCAGGTCGGCCAGGGCCTGTTCGATCTCCGCGAAGGTTTCACCCAACCCGATCATCAAGCCACTCTTGAGGGGCATGCCTGACCGGTATTGACCCGCCAGGCGCAGGGTTTCCAGTGAGCGTCGGTAATTTGCCTGGGGTCGCACCTCCGGCGTCAACCGTTCCACCGTCTCCAAATTATGGTTGAAGATATCCGGTTCGGCGGCGCTAATGGTCGCGATGCATTCGGGCCGGGCGTGCAGATCGGCGGGAAGAACCTCGATGGCGGCCAACGGGAGTCGATCGCGCACCGCTCGGATACAGGCGGCGAAATGGCCGGCGCCTTCATCGGGCAGATCGTCCCGGGCGACGGCGGTGATGACCACATGTTTGAGGTCGAGCTCGGCGGCGGCGGCGGCCAGGCGTTGCGGCTCGTCGGGTTCGGGCGAGACGGGTTTGGCGGTCGAGACCGCGCAGAACCGGCAACGCCGTGTGCAACGATCGCCGAGGATCATGAAGGTGGCCGTCCGGCGCGACCAACATTCCCCCAGATTCGGGCAGCGCGCTTCCTGGCATACGGTGGCTACGCCGCTGGTTTGGACGATGTGCCGCGTCGTGGCGGCCAAGCCGCCGGCGGGGAGCGGACGTTTCAGCCAGCCCGGCAGTCGTCGCGTTCTTATCGGGTCATGGGTTGACTCGCGCCCCAAAACATTCCTCGCTTCCAAACGCTTGAATCCTTGAGCAGTTTTCAAGGCCTCGCGTCTTGCCGAGTATTATTATAGCGGCGGCATGGAATTTGTCGCGTTCCTACAGTGAATTATAGGGCTTCGTGATTGGCCGGCGGGAAACATCGCGCGATATTCCGGGTATCAAATGGACTGAGGGTATTTGGCCTTAAGGCGTTGTTGAGACAGAACGATAAACCATGTGGAGAAATGCCTTTTGTGCGGGTGAGGTCCGGTTTATCGGAGCTTATATACACCTGTCGTTTGCGCTCCGGACCGGACATGAAAAACCATAACTGAGCCCAAGGTTTCATGGACTACCTGCTTTTCGTACATGGTTTGAGCCTGTTATTCCTGGCCGCCTCGGCGCGCGCGCTGTCGCGGCTCGTGGCCCGGCCTCGCCCCTGGACATGGTTCGCCTTATTCGGACTCAGTCATGGGATTTACAAGTGGCTCGTGATGCTGGTCCTCGGGCTGGGCGATCATCGATATTTTTTCCTGATCCGCCTTGGACTGCTGGCCGCCTCCTTGATTAGTCTGTTGGAGTTTGGTCGCCGCGGTACCGCGACCGAGCGAAACGATAAGAACCGTCGCTGGGTCATCCTGCCCTTGCTTCTGTTGATTCTCATGGTCGGTAGCGATCTGCTCGAATGGCGAGTCTCCATGACTCGTGTTCTCGGCGCGATGGGTGGATTGTGGGCTGCTTGGGCAATCTGGAAATACTCCGAAGGCATGGTTGGGGGCGGCTACCTGAAATGGGCGGCGGCGGCCATGTTTGCTTACGCCGGCTTGATGGGGTTGATACCCGCGGAACTGCCGGGCATGGCCGATCCCGTTCATCATACCGACCTCGCCTTGACGGATGGAAAAATCCTCCTGCGCTCGGTAGGGTGTCTCCTTGCCCTGATGATGGCTTTCGCGTTCTGGCGTGCTTACGAGAAGGTGAGAGCCTGTCCATGTCAGGGGCGCGATCCACAAAAGGATTTCGCCGCCAAACGCCTGACTATCGCCTGGGTGGCGGTGGTTCTCGTTTTGGGGTGGATCTTCACGGAGGGGCTGGGACGTTATGTGGATACGAGGCACCGTTATCACTTGAGGGATCTGGTGGGCAGTACCGCAGCCGCCGTGAATCCTGGCTTGGTCAAACAGTTGAGCGGCACGCCGGCGGACGAGGAATCCGCTGCCTATCGAGGCTTGCATGCGCAATGCCGCCGGATCGGCAGTGCTCTGCCCGATGTCCGGTACGTCTACCTGATGGGCCAGCGTGACGATCACGTTATCTTTCTGCTGGACGTGGAGCCGGATCGTTACCGTGATGATGACCCCGAGGAGTTGCCGGGCGCGGTCTACACGGACGCCAGCGACGATCTTCGCGGGGTGTTCCGGACCGGGCGGATCTTGATCGAGGGGCCGTTAGCCGATGGTTGGGGCGTTTGGGTTTCGGGGATCGCCCCGATTATCGATCCGGACGACGGCCGCATCCTTGCGATTTTGGGTCTGGATGTGCGCGCTTCTCATTGGCTCGAAATGGTTTTTCAATATCGTCTGCTTACGATTCTGGTCACGCTGTTGATTGTCATCCTGATCGTGGTGTTTCGTTTGGCGCAAGAGAAAACCAAGGAAGACGCGGCCCGTATCGAATCGTCGGAGCGGCGTTATCGGGTTCTGGTGGAAAGTTCGCCGAGTTGCGTTCAGTTGTTCGATCACGAGGGGCGGTTTCTGTCCGTGAATCAAAACGGGCTGGCTGTTTTGGGCTTGTCCGAGGCGGACGTGCTGGGCCGGAAGTTTTCCGAAATATGGCCGGAACCGCTTCGTCCAGCGGTTGATGAGGCCGTACAAACGGCCCTGCAAGGTCGATTGTGTCGTTTCGAGGCCGATTACATCCGTCCGGACGGCGAAGTTATCCATTGGTATGTTATTCTTAATCCGATCATTCGCGGCCAGGATCGGGTTTGTCAGCTTGTCGCGCTATCGACCAATATCACCAGCCTCAAGCAATCCCAGGAGACGCTCCGTAAATCGCGGGAAATGCTGCAATTGGTCATGGATAACATCCCTCAGTTGATTTTCTGGAAGGACCGCGAGGGTCGCTACCTGGGGGCGAACCGGGAATTTCTCGACTTGATCGGGATGGAGGATCGCGATCTGTTGCTCGGAAAGACGGATCATGATCTGCCCTGGACGCGCGAGCAGGCGGACGTTTTCCGGATCAATGATCAGCGGGTGATGCAAGCCGATCACCCGGAGTATCAAATACGCGAATGCGCGACCGGTACGGATGGGGTGGATCGCGTCTATCAAACCAACAAGATTCCGCTGCACGATAAGGATGGTCGGGTGGTCGGTTTGCTGGGTACCGCCGACGACATCACCGAACGGTTGCGAGCGGAAAACGATCTACAGGAATTCAACACCGACCTGACCTTGCGCAATCGCATCGCGGACATTTGTTTAACCGCGCCGCGTGATGACATGTTCACCGAAGTGTTGGGAGTGATTCTCGACGCCACGAGCAGCACGCATGGTTTTCTGGGGTATCTCGATGAAGACGGCGGCCTGCTCTGCCCCTCGATGATCGAGGTCGATACCGTCGGCGGTCGAAAGATTCAACGGATGGTCCGCATGCCGAGGGATCGCTGGCGCGGGCTTTGGGGGCGGGTTCTGGTGGAGAAAAAAGCCTTTTATACCAACGAGACGGAACACGTGCCGGCCGGCCATCCGCCGGTGCGACGTTCTCTGGGAATGCCCATTGTCGATCAAGGAAGGCTGATTGGTAATATCCACGTGGCCAACAAGGACGGCGATTACAACGAAAAAGACCTCGCTCGGGTGCGGGTGATCGCCAACCATCTTGCTCCGATTCTGGGGGCCATGTTGCGTCGGGACGAGGAGGAACGCGAGCGTCGGCGAGTCGAGGGCAAACTGCGGCAATTATCCAAGGTGTTCATGGACGCGGTGGACCCGATCGTCATTCAGGATCTCGATGGGGTTATTCGGGATGTCAACAAGCAGGCGGAACGTATTTACGGCTGGACGCGCGCCGAGTTGATCGGTCAATCCGCCAAGATGCTGATGCCGCCGGAATTTCATGAACGGGCCGAGGAGTTGCTGAACCGCTGCCGAAACGGCGAGGAGCTACCCGATCTGGAATGCCTCCGCTGGAACAAGGCTGGTACGGTCATACCCGTCATGTTGAGTCTGTTTCCGCTGACCGACGAATCCGGTCGTCCGGTCAGTATCGCGAGCATCGCGAAAGACCTCAGCGAGCGTCAACAGGCCCAGAACCAGCTCAAGCAGTATGCCCGGTTGCTTAAGGCCTCGAACCTGGAACTGCAGGCCCAGAAAAACCAATTGCAGGCCCAGCAGCAGGAATTGATCGCCGCCCTGCAACAGCTTGAGCAGCAGGCCCAGGAGTTGACCCAGGCCCGGATGGCGGATGAGCAGGCCAACCGTCAACTGGAGGCCATCAATCAGGATCTGGAACGGGCCATCGAGCAGGCCAATCAGATGGCCGTCGCCGCGGAGTCGGCTAACTACAGCAAGAGCGAGTTTCTGGCGAACATGAGCCACGAAATCCGCACGCCGATGACGGCCATTCTGGGTTTTGCCGAACTGCTCCGCGGCTCGCTTGAAAACCGCTCGGACGTTTCCACCGAGTGCAAGGAGGCCGTTGATACCATTCATCGCAACGGCGAGTACCTGCTCCAGATCATCAACGATATCCTCGATTTGTCCAAGATCGAGGCCGGTAAGCTCATTGTCGAGCATCTGTCCTGCGATCCGTATCAGATCATGCAGGAGGTCAAGTCGTTGATCCAGGTCCGGGCGGACGCCAAGGGTCTTTCGCTGGAGACCGAGGTCGTCGGTAAACTGCCCCGGACCATCACCACGGACCCGACCCGTCTGCGCCAAATTTTGATCAATCTCCTCGGCAATGCGATCAAGTTCACGGAAACCGGCGGAGCCCGGCTGTTTGCCCGGTTCATTGAGTTCGCGGGCAACGGCCCGGCGATTCGCTTCGACGTGTTGGATACCGGTATTGGCATGAGTTGCGATCAGGTAGCCGGCTTGTTCAATCCCTTCCAGCAGGCGGATGCCTCGATGACCCGTCGATTTGGCGGTACGGGGCTGGGCTTGACCATCACCAAGCGTCTGGCCGTCATGCTGGGCGGGGATATCGCCGTGGAAAGCGAACCGGGCAAAGGCAGCGCCTTCCACGTTACCGTGGCCACTGGTCCACTGGAGGATGTGGAGTTTGTCGATTACGCCGAAAAGGAGCCGGCTGCTCCAGCGCCGGCCGAGGCCCAGCCGATACCCGAACCGTCGCGGATCGAGGCCCGGATTCTGCTGGTGGAGGACGGCCCGGACAATCAGCGGTTGATATCTTTCCTGTTACGCAAGGCGGGCGCGGAAGTGAGCCTGGCCGAGAACGGGGCCATTGCCGTGGAACAGGTTCTCTCGGCAAGCGAACAGGGAACGAGCTTTGATGTCATCCTGATGGATATGCAGATGCCGGTCATGGATGGCTACCAGGCGACGCGGACACTGCGCGAAAGAGGTTACCCCGGCCCGATTATCGCCCTGACCGCCCATGCGATGGAGGGCGATCGCGAGAAGTGTCTGGCGGCCGGCTGCGACGATTTCGCCACGAAGCCGATCGACCGAAAACGCCTGCTGGCCACGATCAGCCGCTTTCTCCCCGCACCGGCCGCGGTGAATTAGCCGGGATCATCGCTTTTTGGTCGACGGTTTCCCTTTGGGTTAAAACCATGTAAAAAGAATGTCGATGGTCGCCCCGTTGGGGTAGTCCCGAGGCGTTCAGGAGTGGTGTTGCATGGCAAAAGGACAGTCAGGGCTGTCGTCCAAGCCAACCGTGTTGGGCGTGGAGCGGATCAACAACCCGCACATCATTCCGATCTTCGATGAATTGTATCGACGGCCGGAAATCGATTTTACCGGTTGCGTGCTCGAGCCGCTGGATCCGCCGCGGGTGGCCTTGGGCTGGCCGGAGCTGGACACCTCGGCCCCATATATCCAACCCTGGCGCAGCTCCGAACAACGGGACCGTTATTACCGACTAGCCCGCGACGCGGATGTGGTTATTTGGCCGGGTCTCAAGCACCCGCGCGGCCTGCGCATGATTGTCAGCCGCAACCTGCGGAAGAAAATCAACGTCATCTGGGCGGAACGGTTTCTCGGCCGGCGGCGGCGTTCCTGGCTGGAATATCAGGCCATGCGGATGACCGTTCGCCTGGTCAACAGCACGAACATGCATCTAATGACCATGGGCGAAAACGCGGACAAGGAATATCGTGCGTTTGGGGCTACCCGTTGGAACATGTGGAGGTTCGGATACGCGGTTCGTCCCGTACTCGACTTGGACCACGACCTGACACCGGCGCCGTACGGAGAGTGGCTTTTACTCTTTGTCAGCGGACTGACCCGCCGCAAGGGTTTGGATATCTTGTTGAAAGCCTTGGCTCGGCCGTCGTTGGTTGGGGTGGCCTGGCGATTGCAGGTTGTCGGCGACGGTCCCGAGCGCGGCGTGCTTGCGACCATGGCCGCCGAACTGGGCATCGCCGCAAAAGTGAATTTTTCCGGTCGCGTCGGCCGTGACCATATCGATGAGTATTATCGGCGAGCGGATGTGCTGATCTTGCCCAGCCGGTTCGATGGCTGGGGAGCGACGGTCAACGAAGGGATGGAACACGGCCTGGCCGTCGTGGCCAGTGACGCGGTGGGTTGCACCTACATGCTGATCGAGCCGGGGGAAAATGGATTTGTCTTTCCCAGCGAGAACGTGGAAGCCCTTGCCGCGTGCCTGGGGCGTTTGTTCACCGAGTCGGGTTTGTGCGCCGCAATGCGTCAGGCCGCCCGCAAGCGCATCGAACGCTTTCGCCCGGCCGAGGCCGCCCGTCGTTTCGCCGCCATCTGTCGCGGCCTTACCGGCCACGGTCCCATGCCCCATTTCCAAGACGACTACGGCGTAAGGCTGTAGCATCGATACTTCAAGGTTGCCCCTGATCCCGTAATCTGCTAGATTGCCTCCGGCGGTTGGACAGTCCCCTTTTTCGGGGCATGTTGGCCGTCTTTGGCGATTTTGCATGCAACAGGGGGATGTTGCGGGAGGGGGGATTCCCGCCGGTTTAACGAGTGAAGTCGGTCCTTAACCCGGAGAACCATCATGATCGCAAAAACACACACGCATTCCAGTTTATTTTTCCTCGCTGTTGTCCTTGGGTTCATGGTTCAGGTGGTAGTGGCCGCTCCGATCACCACCGGTACGCTGCTTGATGAAATGATCGACCTGCGCCGTTTGGCGGATTTTCCTGATCCGGCCTACAAGACGGTGCAATTTTCCTCCTACGACCATACCAGCAATCTGCCGGGCGGTCCGGAATGGTTTGCCAATGCCGACGGCTTCGGCAACGAGCCGATCCCCAACTTCGAGGCAGTTCTCAAGGAACCCGGCGCGGACGGCGTAGGCGAATACCTGATTTGCGACGTGAAGGCCCCGGGGGCCATCGTGCGGGTATGGACGGCCAGGATCGAGGGAACGATCCGTATGTATCTCGACGACATGGAGCGGCCGGTCTACGACGGTCCGGCCGAGGAATTTTTCATGCGTCCTTATAACGGTTTCGCCAAGGCCGTCGGCGTCGATCCGGCGATACTGGAAGGCACGTTGAATCAGCGTAACGCGGCCTATTGCCCCATCGGTTTTTCTCGGCGCTGCCGGATCGTATGGCTCGGCAAAGTCAAGCGGATACATTTTTATCACATTCAGATTCGGGTCTATGAACCGCGGGCCGCTATCGTGACCTTTCAACCCGGCGATCTAAAGACCTATGAGCAACAACTTACCCGCGCGGCGAAAGTGCTGACCGATCCGGACGGGGCGTTTCCCTACAAGTCCTCGGAGGAGCCGATCGCGTTTTCCAAGATCGTCAATCCCGGCGAGTTCAAACATCTGGTGGAGATGAAGGGCCCCCGGGCGATCGAACGGTTGACCCTCGAACTGAAAGCGGACCATCTGGACAAGGCCCTGCGCCAAAGCGTTCTGCATATTCATTTCGATGATTTTCCCTGGGGACAGGTGCAATGCCCCGTGGGAGATTTCTTCGGAGCCGCGCCGGGGATCAATCCGCTGAATCAGCTTCCTTTCACCGTTCGTCCGGACGGTACGATGATCTGTCGGTTCGTGATGCCTTTCGCCCGCTCGTGCCAGATACGTCTGCAGAACCTCGGCGATCAGGATGTTCGCGTGAGTGGTTCGGTGTTGCCGCTTACCTGGGAGTGGGACAAGGAGCGTTCGATGCATTTCCGGGCCCGCTGGCGGGTGGATCATGATATGGTTGCCGGACGGCCGCCGGAGGATATTCCCTTCCTGATCGCCAATGGTCAGGGGGTGTATGTGGGCACGACGACGATCCTGCTGAATCCGAACCCGATTCCAACCGCCGGGGGCAACTGGTGGGGCGAGGGTGACGAGAAGATTTTCGTGGATGACGATATTCAGCCATCCACCTTCGGCACCGGCTCGGAGGATTACTACAACTACGCCTGGTCGCAGAACGATATTTTCGTTTATCCCTATTGCGGGCAGCCGCGAAACGACGGCCCGGCCAACCGGGGTTTCGTGACTAACAATCGCTGGCACATCCTCGATCCGCTGCCGTTCCGGCAACGTCTGAGCTTCTATATGGAGCTCTTTCATCATGAAGAGACGGCCGGCTTCGTCTACGCCCGGACGGGCTATCATTACGCCCGGCCCGGCCTGATGGACGATCATCTGGCTATCACCCGCGCGGACGTACGCGAACTGAAGCTTCCCGACAACTGGCAACCGGCGGCCCGCGGCGGCGCTCATCGCTCGGTGTTTTATCAGGTTGAGGATCAAATCAAGGATAAGAGCGGCATTGATTTCGCGCAGGACAATCTCTGGTCGGGCGGCCGGTTGATGGTCTGGCGTCCAGAAAAAGCGGGCGATCAACTGGAAGTGACCTTGCCCATTCAAGAGGATGGCCGCTATCGGTTGATGCTGGTGGGGCGACTGGCCCCGGGTTCAGGAAAAATGTCCGTTCACCTGAAGGGGAAAAAGGTCAGCGGCGAGCACTTGATCAATCTGTGGCTGCCTCATCAGACCCTTTCGCGCATCATCTTTGGCTATGAAACGGAATTGTCCAAGGGCGAGCATCCTCTCACGCTTCGCTACGAGGGCGGAGAGGGAAACGAGATCGGCATCGATTTCCTGTGGATCCAGCGGCTGTGAGTGAGCCTTTGCGCACGTTCCAAAAGTAGTTTCGATTTGGCGAAAGTGGGTTTTGGGGTATAATGGATTGGTTGGTTGATTTGGACCCAAGGCTGTATAGGTCTTATGGGAGATCGGGCATGAGGGCTGTCAGGATAAAAAAGCACATTGATTCGGATACCCTGCACCTTCCCGAACTTTCGTCAATGATCGGTAAGGATGTCAATATCATTATTATCGAGGAACACGCTTCCTCCGCATTCAGGCAGGATTTAGCCCCTCTTTTTGATTTAGCGGGGAAGATCGATCTCGATAGCGAAGCGATCGACCGTTTACGCAAGATCAGCATGATATGATTCTGCT
>CAZXSA010000110.1:0-15999 GCA_964642815.1 uncultured Planctomycetales bacterium
CCGCCGTAAGCGGTGGTGATCCAGGCCGCCTTGCGCATGTTGTTCATGTCCCGGCTGGAGTCGGGTTGGTACTTGTTGCCCTCCCAGAGGGTTTCCTGGGCAAAGATGGGTTTGTTGGCGGTGTTCCACAACGTGATCAATTGTTGATACCGGGCGGGGTTCCAGTCATCCAGCTTCTCCTGGACGGTATGATACATGTACGCCGTCATCGTCTTGATTTCCGTGGCCGGCTCGCTCAGGGTGTTGCCCGGATGGATCGAGACCGGGTGGCGGCCGCCGTCGGAGCTGTATATCTCGTTGAGGATTTGCTGCCCCTCCGCGGTGGAATATTTCTCCGCGTATTCGCTTACCGGGCAGTAGGCCACATTCCAGTATCCACCCCAACGGGCCACCCAATAGCGGATAAACCGCTGGCGCTGGTCCCAGGTGGACATTTTAGAAACACCATTGGTCCCGCCCAGGATAGAGAACGGAAAGACGACAATGCCGCGTTCCGCGCATTTACGGATGTAGACGTCGAGTTCGCGCCACACACGCAACTTATAGGTCGTATAGTCGCTGCCTTCCCAGGGAATCTGATTCGTGTTCCCACCACCCCATCCCGAGGCGGTCCAGTCCGCCAGGTGCGGACCATCGACCACGTTGAGTCCGTTGGCCTTCATGAAATCGAGGGTCTCCTCCAGGACGGACTCCGTAAATGCTTCCGGCCGCCATAGGTGAAAAGCCCGCATGAAAAACGGCGTGCCGTCGGCATGCTGGAACCAGATCGGGGTGGTCGAATTCGTTCGCAACGGCCCATGCAGATCGCTGGCCACGCAGGTAAACGAGCCGGACTTGCCCGTGGACCCGTCGCTGAAGGTACAGGTATACGTCCAGGTGCCGAGCTCGGTGGGCATGAAGCGTACCCGCCAGGTGTTGTTCCCGTCGTAGAATCCGCGAATGGAGGTACTCTGCGACGAGGGCGAGGTGAAGGTCGCGTTCAGGGTGACATCCTGAAAATAGTTACTGTACGTCGTGTAGTTCATCACATTCGTCTCGAACGTGTCATAACGCCCCACGTCGAGAGCGAAGGCGCCGGCGGCGCATCCCAGAACCAAGGCTAGGACGACGATTCGATGACAATTATACATTACCCGAGATCCTTTACGTAAACGAACGAAACCCTCCCCATCTCCCGCGCGGCCGTTCGTACCTCGCGAGCACTGACATTATGTTCTCGTGCATTCACGTTTAATAAGGGCTCGACAAAAAGTCGGGACACATGAACGTGAATAATACGCTTTCACTCAACCCAAATGCTTTCCCAGCCGGTCCTATCGACCGACACGCATCAAGCTATCTTCTCGTCAACATCCCGGCGGTTGGTCGGCACCACCCAGGCAACTCTTGAACTGGGTGAAATCGGTCTGATCAACATCGTTATCGCCGTCGAGATCGGCATTGTTGCAGCCGCTCGCCGGGGCCACGCCGCTGCCGCTATAGCAGCGCTGGAGGTAACCGAAGTCGGCCGCATCCACGTCGCCGTCGGCGTCGAAGTCGGCCGGGATCGATTCCGTGGTGAAGCTCCACGGATCACCCGTGGTCGTACCATACGTATTCACTTCATCGATTCGCCAATAATAAGTTGTAAAGCTCGCGAGGGTGCCGGGACTATACGTGGTCGCCGTCTGTTGGGTCTGATACGGCGGAGGTGAGCTGGTCCCGAAATAAATCTTGTGCGATGTGGCGCCGCCGCCGATCGTCCAGCTCAAGGTCGTGGTCTTGCTTACGCCCAGCGCGCCATTGGCGGGGTTCGGATTGGTGGCCTTGCCCGGCGGGCCGGCCGCGGGATTGACCGTGATCGTCAGTTCATCATACGCGCTCAACACCGAATCGCTGGCCGTCAGCCGTAGAACGTAGGTACCCGACGTACTGAACGAGGCGGTGGTATCCACGGCATTGGCGTTGCCGAACGTGACCGTACCGGGACCGCTGGTTTTGCTCCAGGTGACGGTGACCGTGGCCGGCGGGTTGGGCAGGCCGTCATCGCTCACCGTGCCGTCCAGGTTGGCATTGCTGGGCAGGGTAATCGTCTGATCCGCTCCGGCGTAGACGCTGGGAGCCAGATTGCCGCCGGGTGGCGTAATAGTGGCATGGTACATTCCGCCGCGATAGTCCTCCCACAACACGTGTACCGTGGTTCCAAACGCGGTGATATCCGGATAGTACTGCTTGCCGCCGCCAACGGGGAAATTCAAATCCCGGGCATACCAGGTTCCATCGGCGCGACGGATCGCGTAACGAAGCTGATCGCCGTCGGTCCAGACAAAGTACTGATTGCCCAGAGAGTCAAAGGCGACCTTGGGCTGGATCTCCTCGCAGCGGGTCGTGGCCACGCATTGAGACGACTGGGTCAGCTTGACGGAGGATTGCCCCACGGTAAGCCCATAAGCTCCCGCGATATACCAGACGCCGCCCGTCTCGTTATAGCCGGCGAAACTCATGGCCAGAGTACTGCTTGGCCCAATCGCAAGATGGGTACCCCCGACCCAATGATTGACATCGTTAGCCGGAGTCTGAACCGCTCCCCAACTGTTGTTCCATATCTGATAGCCCGCCCGGTTGTAGCTGGACATCACCCGTCCAGCGGCATAAACCTTGCCCGTCGTATCCGGAACCAAAACGTATCCATCGTACATGGACGGACTGACCGACGAATCCGCGCTCCAGGTACTGCCCGTCTTGATACGGTGATACCAATAGCCCGCGCCCGTCGAGGGATACCAGCGCAACCAGATCAGGTGCAGGCGTCCATCGGAGGCGAAGGTCGGGGCCGGGCAGGACGCATGCGTGTTGTCGGAATTGTAAATCAGGGTTTGACGCGCCCCCCATCCACTGCTTGTGCGAATACTGTAATACAACGGATTCCAGGCGGGCGGATTCCAGAACACGTGCACGTCGCCGGCGCTGGTAACCGCCAGGCGCGGACCGTCGGAATTCATCCCGGACGAATCCGGTATCGTCTCTTCCGTACCCCAACTGCCACCGACAGCGCGCTTGCGATAAGCGATTGAGCCGTTTTTGTACCAGACGACGTGCAGGTTTCCGGAGGAATCACAGCGTCCGTGGACCAGTTCCCCTGCGCTCGATGAATCGCCCAGGGTACCGGAGCCGATAAACTGTTCATTGGAGATAATAAAATCATTGGCCCCAACGGCGGTAATGGTGACCTCATCGGATACGGTATACACCGAATCGCTCGCGGTCAGCCGCAGCACGTAAATGCCCGAAGCGCTCAGGGTGGCCGTCGTGTCCGCCGCGTTGGCGTTACCGAATGTAACCGTGCCCGGCCCGCTGACCTTGCTCCAGGTCACGGTAACCGTGGCGGGAGGATTGGGCAGGCCATCGTCGACCACCGTGCCGTCAAGATTGACCGTACCGGGCCAGGAGAGTTGCTGATCGGTTCCGGCACTGACCGTCGGCGGATAGTTGCCGCCCTGATAAACGATCTCCACCTTATCCTGATCCAACTGGGCGTTGCCGATGTAGTACGTTCGGAACTCGATGCGATGATTGTTGCCCGGGTTGACGAAATTCACATCGAAGGCCTGGTACGCGCCGGCCACGCTGAATTGCTGGCGAGTGATCGCGACCGGGCCGGCCAGGACCACGCCATCGGCATCATTGATGTCGAGCTGGCAGATGGTGGTGTTGTCGGCCGTGTTGTTGTCGACCCTGAGCCAGTAGCGAGCGGTCAGGGGACCGGCCGGCAGGATCGTTGTATACGGGCCATACGTGCTGAACTTGTTCGGATTGGCCGTGGTGATTCGCCAACCACCGGTGATAGCGCTGCCGGCCTGGTGGTACATGTTGGCTCCCTCGGCCTCGAAGGTGGCCAGCGGACCGGACTGCACCGTAACCTGCCAGGTTTCCGTATCCGAACCGTGGGTATTGGTGGCCTGAACCTGGAAGGTACGGGTTTGGCCGATATCGGCGGAGGTCGGGGTCCAGGTTACCTGGCCGTTCGTGTTGATCTGCGCGCCGGCCGGTCCCTGCAATAGCGACCAGCTCGGCCAGGGATTGCCCTGGGTCAGGACCATCGGTCTTATGTATTGGGTACCGGCGTTGACCGTGTCGGGATCGGGAGACACTTCCCGAATAACCGGAGCGGCCGTCCATAACGCCGTGCCGTTGATGTATCCGTAAACCTGATTCACCACTTTCCATTCCTCGGAGTCGATCTGCGCGAACAACCGCCCCTCGCCGTTTTTCATGTCAAAACAGCGATAAGGCCGCGTATCCCCCGGCCCGGCTCCGTTATGGAAACACCAGCCGGCGCCTTGGGCGTCCTTGCCACCCGCGCAATCGGTCAGGAAATCGCTGAGCACGGGATTGTACGTGGTATATCCCCGCCGGAAGGGTTCCTGGAGTTGCACGGGCATGCGCCGGCTGTACTGGTTCATCCAAGTGATTAGGTTCGTTACCGTTCCGTAGGTCTGAGAAGCGCAACCCTGGTCGCGGCAGAGGTGCGGCGCGATAAAATCGCAGCCGGTGGCGATGTACATATTATACAGGGCCGATGCGCTGGTTGGGGTCTGCGAGGCGGTGCAGAGCACGCCGGGCTTGTATTGCTTGCAGCGTGCAACGATCTGGGTGATTTCCGATGGTGAAACATAGCGGGCATCCATGACATCGCACTCATTGGCGATATCAAAATATATATTCGGAAACGAGGCCAGTTGGGTGGCCAGCGTCTGGGCATAAGCCAGATGCTCGGAGAGATTAGTCGGCCCACCCCAGTTGCGACACATGGAGACGTCCACGATCATGCCGCGATTGTTACATTCGGTGATCAGGGTCTTGAGCCGGGTCATGTATGGTTCGCGAACCACGCCGGCCGAGGTGAGTGCCGAACAATCCCCGGCCCCGGTATCACTCGCATCCCACGTCGACCATACGCGAATCCAGTTGAATCCGCGGGCCACCATATCGTCCAAATCCTGAGTCACCCAACTGGGTGTACTGATGGTCTGGGCACCGTAGTAACTGACGCCGAGCAAATACGTGGGATTGCCGTCAATGGTAAAATATTTGCCATCGGCGGTGATACCGAGGGTGACCGCATAGGCGGACGAGCACCATGCATTCGCCAAAACGACCCATACACAAAGGCTGACAATCGTTCCGCGTTTCATCATTATTCCCTTTTTTATAAGCTGGTACCTGACCACTCGAATCCCTCGCCACCAGCGAGCACGCTTCATTCATTTCGCCTATCGATCTTGGTCGATCCTACGTCTCATCCTCTATTGTTTTTCAACAGCCCGCGGGCCTATCCGCGCCACCAAAGCAGGTTTTGAACATATCGAAATCGGCCTGGTCCACGTCATTGTCCCCGTCAAGGTTGGCATCGGTGCAGCCGCTCCGCGGGGCCACGCCGCTGCCGCTGTAACAACCTTGCAGATAACCAAAATCGGTCAGGTCCACGTCCCCATCGACATCGAAGTCGCCCGGCGCGGTCTGAATAGTGAATTGCCAAACATCGCCGGTGGTTACCGCCGTATCGTTTCGCTCATCGATACGCCAATAGTAAGTTTGAGCCCTAACCATGAGACCGGGATCGAAAGTCGTACCCGTCTGGTTGCCCTGAAAAACCGGCGGACTCGTGGCGCCGAAATACACGTCATGCGAGATCGCCCCCACCCCGGCCGTCCAACTCAAAGTTGCATGGCGATCTATTCCCGTACTCTGACGCGCTGGGTAGGGATTGCTCGCCTGGGCAGGGGACAGACCGCTGTTCAGGTTGCCCAGAATCTTGACGTTATCAATGCGGCCGGCATCCGTAGCGGTGTTGAACTGCCAGACAAAACGGATGGCAAAGTTCGCATTATCCTGAACCGCGGGTACGTCCGACAGGTTAATGAGCTGGTTTGTCCAACTACGTGGTAAATCCACCCCCTCCGCGAGTACTTGAACCAAAGTCCACGGCCCATTTATCCCACTGGTACTGTAGTATACGGCCAGCTTATCCTCGCAACTACCTTCCACCACCGTACTCGCACAGTTGCCCGTACAACCGGAAGAGGGGGAAGTGTTGAGAGTAGTGATGACATCATAGGAAATATGGATATCCTCATAATTGGCCGTTGACATGACCTTGGTCATCGATCCGCCTTCGCGGGTACAACTGTCCGTGCCATTGGTGCTCCCGTTCCCCGTGGACAAGAGATTGCCGTCCGGATGACCGAAAGAAAAATCCCAAGCCATCGTCCCCAGGTCATACTGACCGGCTTTCCAAGTCACCAGCGTCCAACCGTCGGCATCGCTATCAAAGCCGGATTGATCAATTGCATTAAAGACCATAACCTGCCACGATTTGTCACTATAACCTTCGCTATTCGTCACCCGCACCGTAAGGTCAACAATCTGACCGGCAAAAGTAGAATCCGGTGTCCAATCGTATACTTGGCCGGAACCGTCAACCTGGATGCCTTCCGGTCCCTGGATAATTGTCCAGGACGGTAGCGGGCGACCTTGAGAAAGCGTCAATTGACAAACATATTCGGTCCCCACGCTGATGACATCCGGATCTCGTGCAACCGGGCTGATAAGGGGCGGTTGCTCCATCATCGACACATTCGCGACGCTTACCTCGTTTAGATAGAAAGTCGCTCCACTCGTACAAGCGATACGGAAGTCGGCTCCGTTGTTCTGGCGGTTGCCGAAGTAGGCATCGGTCACATGGAACTCGTGTTTCTTCCAGGTATTGGAGTTGGTCAGGGTAACAGCGCTGCTGGTGGTATAGGCGGCGCTGGTCGAGTCGTACTGGAGAGTCAAAGTGCCGGTACCAGTATCCCAATACTCGACCATAATATAACAGTCGGGGCGATACCCGGCGTACATATAGGCGTCGGCCACACCGAAGTATATATAATTGTCGTCGCCCGCCACCGCGTTTTTGCGACAGTTCTTCCCCCCGATGTCAACGACCGTCGTGTCGCCATCGCTTACGGTCACGCGATACATTCCCTGCTCAGTGTCCGTTGTCCCGAGATCAACCGTCACCCGCTTGTAATCGTCAGGCGACGCGCCGGCCTGCACCCCGGACGCATAGTGATATTCATCATCCCGGGCAAAGGCCGTGTAGTAGTATGTCGCTCCCGCCCTCAAGCCTGCATGTACATAGGTATTCGTCGTGCCGGGCATGTCCGCCAGATCAACCAGCAGGTTGCCATCACTCGGCGATGTGGGGTGTCCGGTCGTTTTATAACAAATCACCGTGGCAATAAAGTCCGAGCTGGAGGGATTCGTCCAGATCAGGGTATTCTTGTGTTCGCCGGCCGTTACCGTGAAGGAAGAAACCGGTGACGGCGGCGTCGCATCGACATCGCGACTGACGTACAGCACCCAATCGTTGCTGTCCGGGGGAGTCATGGTCCGAATTCCACCCGGGGAAACGGAAAACTCCGCCCCATACTCTCCCGTCCGCGGATTGTACCAACGCCCGATCATCGCCGAACTGGCCGCCGAAAGATTCAGAGTAAAACTGCCCCCCATCGTGTAAGCCACATACCAGTAATCCGTCTTGGCCAGGCACATTTCCATGCTGGAGAGCTCCTTCTGCAAAGACATACGCCAGAAGGGTACCGCCTGCATGAAATTCCCGAGGTGGGCGATATAGGGATAAAACCACCCCTGAGGGGCGACCGCCGTTCCTTTGGTTGCGAAGGTTTGGCTCGCCGTCTGGTCGCTGATTTGTTGATGGCCGGGCAGGCACTCGTCCGCATAGTTAATATAAGCCCCGCCGCATGTCGCCAGACACCAAGCCCCCTTACGCATGTTGTTCATATCCAGGCTTGGGGCTCCTTGGTACTGATTGCCCTCCCACAGGCACTCATGGGCCAGGATCGGTTTAGGTGCGCCGCGGTAAAGATCGACGAACCGTTTGTAGGCGGCGGGATTATAGTCGTCCAATTTGTCTTGTATGGTATGGTAAGTAAACGAGGTACGCTGTTTAATCGTATTTGTCGGCTTGTCGATGCCGCAGTTGTGCGTCGTTACAGGGTGGCGCCCGCCGTCGGCACTATAAATCTCATCCAGGATCGCCGCCATCTCCGTTTCACTAAACATCTTGTCATATTCGCTCATCGGGCAATAGGTCACGTTCCAGAACCCGCCCCAGCGGGCCACCCAATAGCGGATAAACTGCTGCTGCTGGCCCCACTCCGTCATCTTCGGTAAACCGTTAGTACCCCCGAAGATGGCAAACGGGATCACCACCATGCCGCGCTCTGCACATTTACGAATCATCGTATCCAATTCGCGCCAGACAGGCAGGTTATATCTCCAAAAATCAGGCGACTCATAAGTTCCCTGCCACGGCATTCGATCCGGATTGTCCGGGACACCGTTAGGAATGTGGTACGAACTCGTCAAATGCGGAGCTACGATCGTGTTGAATTCTTTCTCCTTGGCGAAGTCCAGGGTATCTTCAAGTCTCGATTCCTCGAATGAATCCGGATACCAGAGATGGAAGGCGCGTATAAAAACCGGCGTGCCATCGGCGTGTTTCCACCAAACGGGGGTCACGGCATCCGTCTTGAGCGGGCCATGCAGATGACTGGCTATGCACTGAAACGATCCCGACTTGCCCGAGGCCCCGTCACTGAATGTGCAGGCGTATGTCCAGGTACCGAGTTCATCAGGCATGAATCGGATTTGCCAGGTATTGTTCCCGTCATAGAAACCCCGAATGGAGATGGTCTGCGCCGAGGGAGAAGTCAATGTCGCATTAAGGGTAACGTCCTGAAAAGAGTTACTGTATGAGTTGTAGTTCATTACATTGGTTTCGAAAGTGTCATACTTGCCGACATCAACTCCCAAGGCGACACCATTCAAGCCAAGAAACATCCACAGGATCGTACAATGTTGAAAACGCATCTGAATTTCCTTATTAATCGATACAATATGGAAAACCCTCAACACTTTCGGGAGGCGAGTCATCTTTTCATGGTCATCATTGGCACGTTCGGTGTAATCGGCCTTTGGTCTCCTCCGTTCATTTCCCTCTGCATCAAGGAACCAAACGATCACTTTTAATCATCATCAACACCCCGATGATTGGTTACTACCGCCAAGACAATTCCTGAATATCTGAAAATCGTCCTGATCCACGTCGTTATCGCCGCCCAGGTCCGCGTCGGTACAGCCGCCGGCGGGCGGCACGCCGCTGCCGCTGTAACAACGCTGCAGATAACCGAAATCGGTCAAATCCACGTCCCCGTCGGCATCAAAATCGCCCGGCGCGGCCTGTACGGTGAATTGCCAAACGTCGCCGGTGGTCACGCCCGCGTCATTGCGCGCATCAATCCGCCAGTAGTAGGTCTGAGCCCGATTCATTTGCCCGGGATCGAAAGTCGTACCCGTCTGGTTGCCCTGAAAAACCGGCGGACTCGTGGCGCCGAAATACACGTCGTGGGAAACGGCTCCGTCGCCGGCCGTCCAGCTCAAGTCCGCATCCCGTCCGACATTCGTCGCCTGATGCAACGGGTTCGGATTACTCGCCTTGGCCGGCGGAAGCCCTCCCATTGGCGAACCCAGGATCTTGACATTGTCGATACGCCCCGTATCCGTCGCGGTGTTGAATTGCCAGACAAACCGGACCGCGAAATTCGCATTGTCCTGCGCCGCCGATACGCCCGACAAATTGATCAATTTATTCGTCCACGCATTCGGCAGATCGACACCCTCGGTGAGCACCTGGGCCAGGGTCCACGGCCCGGAAGTGCCGGCCGTGCTGTAATAGACGGCCAGCTTGTCCTCGCAACTGCCTTCCAAAACACTGCTCAGGCAAGGCGTGGTGCAACCGGCGGACGGCGGAGTGTTCAAGGTCGCGATCACATCGTAGGCGATATGAATATCCTCAAAATTGGCCGTCGATATCGCCTTGGTCATCAATCCGCCTTCGCGCGTGCAACTGTCGTCGTTGTTGGTGCTCCCGCTGCCGGTTGACTTCACATTACCACCCGAGTTGCCGGAAGCCGAATCCCAAGCCATGGTGCCCAAGTCGTAGCTGCCCGCTTTCCAGGTCGCCAGCGTCCAGCCGTCGGCATCCGAATCAAAACCGTGCTGAGCAAGCGGAACCAAGACAATCACCTGCCAGGTTTCGTCATCGTAACCCTGGCTATTGGTTGCTCGAATGGTAATGGTGATCAATTGGCCGGCCAGTGCGGAACTTGGCGTCCAGCCGCTGACCAGGCCGGTGCTACTAACCTGTAAACCCGAAGGTCCGCTGATGACCGACCACGTCGGATACGGACTGCCCTGGGCCAGGGTCAATTGCTTGACATACGGAACTCCCGACGCGGCCGAACCCGGATCAGGAGTCACCTCATTGATCACCGGCGCCTCCGGTTGGGTACCGAGGGTCTGGTTCACCGCTACGTTGCTGAACGTCACCGTGTTGCCCGATACCAGATAAGTCACCTGCACATCCACCGTCGTGCGGCTGCCCAACCCGAAGTGCAGAACCGGCTCATTCTGGCCAAGATAGCCCTCGTTGCTGCGGGCCTCGCGGAAGCTGATCAGATGGGCCGCCTGGCCGGCATAACCCGCGTCATAGGTCTTCACCTTGGCCCCAAACGCGCCGGCCTGGCCGTTCTCGCCGGCCAGTTTGATCTTGAGCCAGTTACCCCCGCCGCTGAGGTCGTTGCGGATCATCCGGTTGTAATACTGTTTCTGGGCATAGAAGAAATCCATATCGCCATCGTTGTCGATATCCGCGAAAGCCACGCAGCGTGGATCCTTGGTCATATCCGTGCCGGGATTGAAGCTGGCGGCGGCGGTGAAGGTGCCGGTGCCGTCGTTCAGATACACCTTGTTGTCGCCCGGATAAACCATGTCCCAATCGCCGTCGTTATCCAGATCCTCGAAGCCGGCCATAAAACCGGGTCCATCAGCTACCGATACTTCCGTAAAGGTTCCGTTCTTGTTGTTAATGAACAACCTGGTCGTGCCAATTCCCAGGTAAGTGCTGTACATCGAATGCACGTCAAGCCATCCGTCATTGTTGACATCAACGAAGGTCGCCCCGTCCTGATGGGGAGAGGTGGAACCGAACAAGGACAATTGCGTGAAGGTTCCGTTATCGTTACGCATCAGCAGCAATGGGCCGCTACCCCACCGGCACAAAAGCACATCGAGGTCGCCGTCGTTGTCGAAATCGCCTTCGGTCGCGCCTTGGGCTCCAAGAGTCGAGCCGCCCAGCCCGTTATTGGTGATTGAGGTGAATTGCCAGTTGCCGTCGTTCCGGTAGAACTCGTTGGCTTCGCTGTCAGGCTCCCAGTTATTGCAGAAAACGTCCAAGTCGCCGTCCTTGTCGTAATCGAAGGCCAGGGTGCCCCGGGTGCCGCGATTGACGTTCAGGAACCCGCAAGTCGTGGTCCGATCGGTAAAATACCCGCTTCCATCATTCTCGTAGGCCCGGTTGCGTACATAGGCGCCGTTGACCAGATCATAATCCCCGTCGTTGTCCAGGTCGGCCCACACTCCTCCGTGGCTGCCGGTATCATAGTTGGCGATACCCCGGGCGGCGGCTTCCTCGACGAAGCTTGATCCATTGATGTTGCGGTAAAAGAGTTCCGCCATGCTGATGTTGTGGTTCATGGTGACGTAGAAGTCCGGACGACCGTCGCCGGTCACGTCCGCCCACTCCACACCATGTCCGCCATATTCGCCGCCATTCTGCGGCCCGCCCGTACCCGACGAACTGGTAATATCAGTGAAAGCCAGCGAAGACCCGCTACGCACCAGCGTGGCTTGGGCACCTATATCGGTTCCGTAAACCCGCAGGAGGGAATACACCGTTCCGGGCGTGCCGCCACTGGGTGCATAATTCAACGGCCCGGCGAAATAAGTGGAACCAAGCTGGATGTGCAAGGTTACCGGAGACCAAAGTCCGGCAAAGGTATAAGGCGTGGGCGGTGACATCAGGGTCAAGGTCTGACCCGGCAGGCCGCGATAGACCTTGAGCTGATTGTTGCTCCAGCAGATGCGGAAACGATAGGTCGTTGCCGCGTCCCACGTAAGCTGATTGGTCCAGTTCTCGACCACTTGATAATCGGGTCCCTCGGCATGGACTTTGAGTTTGTTGTTATAACTCTGGAGTCCGGTACAGGCGTCGAAATGATGTTTACGAAGATGGACCCAATATGGACTGTTGTAAGAGAAACCGTTGTACACCGGGTCCGGCTGATTATAGCTTTCGCCGGACAACATTAATTCGTTGTCGGATATACCGGAACTGGAGGCCAGACCGGTAACATCGAATTCAAACGACCCCTGCGTCCAAGAACTGCCCTGCCCGTAAGTCGTGGCATTGAAATTGTAATAAACAAAGTCCCGGCTGCGCGGTACGTTGCCTTCGCATTGTGTGTAGTAGTTGTAATGGGATAAGGTATACCCGTTTGTCGAAAAGCCGCCCCAGCCGTATTGACCGGAAAGCTTGCTCGTGTTAATCAGCGTATCCTCGAAAACAGGGGACTGTGCCCATAAAGGATTGCTCCATAAGCAATAAGCAAAAAACACCAGGGCATGGCCGGGATTTCTACACGATCGGGACATGTGACTTCCTCCACTATCCTAAAAACAAGTTTTAATCGCTAAACTACCGTAACGGGCAACGCGGCAGGCGAATTATGTATTTTTTTACCTGAAAATAACGGTATCCTTTTCTCGCCTCCGGTATGTTTTCGGATACCCGCGACCTATACATTTGTATTAACAGTTTATCAATAACAGTCATATATCTCAATACGATTAGCTGTCATAAATATTGTACTTTAGTGACATTATCGACGTTTTCATGCCAAGTGAGGCGTTTCCCATAAATCAACAAGGCGGGTTTCGCAATTACGACCAGCGAAACCCGCCTCAGGTTGTTCCTATAACAACGAACCGGACAATCATCAGGCGAACAGATAGCAGCGTACGCCGTTGGCTTCGAGATCGGTGGTAATTTGGACACCCTTACCGGCCGTAACGCAGGGGACGGCCTCGTTGGTCAATAACTCGGTTGGCGGGCGGCTTTCGCCGGTGACGGTCAAGGTCGTCTTGAGCGGCTCGCGACGCAGATTGAATAAAAAGACGATCCGTTGCCCCTCGCAGGTCAGCGTCCGAGCTAGAGTCTCGTCGCGATCGGTGAAAACCTCGCGAGCAACTTGGGCATTCACCTGGTCCACAAAAGCGAGCAGGCCCTGATTCGGGTTATGGAAATACTCCATAAACGGATTAGAGCCGATGTAATAAGCCATCCCGCGACCGTATTTATGGCGGGTCATGGCCGGCGACCCGTCCTCGTGGGTACCGATCACTTCCGCGCCCTTGGGCTGAAGCACTTCGCGATAATGGCGGCTGGGGATTGTGATCTGACCGAATTTCAGTTCGGCATGCTCGACGTTGATAATCCGCCCCTCGACCCGCTCGACACCGAATACCTCATCCAGTCCGAGACCGGGCACACGGATCGAGGCCAGCAGTTCCTCGTCATACTGGGCCAGCGAAGCCTCGGATACCACGGTCCCGCCGGCCGCCACGAAATCGCGGATTTTTCGGGCCATTTGCGGGCTGATCCAGGCCGGGCAAGGCAAATAAAGCACCTTGTAATCGCTGAGATCGTCATCCACCACGTCTTCGTCCGCGCGGACGACATCCGCGCCGAGATCGCGAGCCATCAGAGTCGCGTAAATTCCGCGCATCGAGGTCGCCGGATCCTGGTAATGGCCTTCCCGGACGAAACCCAGGGTTTTATGATCGCCCTCGCTGAGCCCGTGGATGATGTAGTTCGTCGGGGTAAAGGCGATGGCTACCTCGTGTTTTTGCGGGACCGCCCGATTGAAAAGGCCGGCGTGTTTCTGCAGGACCGCGCTCATGCCCTTGACGGCGTCGGTCCGCTCGCTGGGGCTGCCGTCGAGATTGGTCAGGCCGTATCCGTATTCAAAACCCATGCGTTCCGGCCGATACTGCCAGTACAAAACCGCCTTGGCCCCCAAGGCAACGGCCTGCCACGACCAGTACATAAGCCGCTGGCCGCCGATAATCAAATGCCGTTCGATGCCGCGGCCATGCCCGCCGCCCTGAAGCTCGGCCTGCCACCATTCCTTGCCCCGGCAGGAGCAGCGGGTGATTTCCATGCTCAGCGGATAATCCACGTCTCCATAATCGCCGGGGAACGCCGCCTGCCCGAAGGTGTCAACCAGCTTGGCCAGGCGCCAGTCGTCGATGCATTGGGTATTCACATCGAGCAAGACCCCCGTGTTAGCCCGACTGTGCATCAAGATACGGTGGTTGGGGTCGTTTTCGGCGATGGCGTTATAGCGCCAGTGCAGATGATCGCAGATGTTATCCATCGCGAAATTACGCCAATCGACCCAATCCGGCCAGCTTCCGCTGCTCCGCGGCGGAGCAACGTCTTCCCAGCAACTCAGTTTCTGGCGCCAGGCGTCCTGCAAAGCTTCGAGGGTTTCGTATTTTCGCCGCAGCCATTCCTGGAAACGGTCGATGGACGCGGGGCAATAGCAATACATCTCGTCGTGATAGCGAGCCCCCTCCATCATGGGTTCGTTCTGCGGCTCCCAGCCGTAAATATGATCGAACCCGCTGAAGTGCCTGGCCGTCGCCGCGATAAACTTGGCCCCCAGCTCCCGCACGATCGAATGGTCCATGCACAGGCCGGGAAACCCGCCGGGGGTCAGATTGGCCCCCGAGGTCGGGATGCGGGGGATGTTCCAGCGCGAGACGTAGCTGCATTCCGGATGCTGGCGGACCAGCCAGTTGGGCGCGCCTTCCAGGCTGGTCAGCAGAATGGCCTGGATATCGTTTTTCTTGCACAAGGCCAGTATCTTTTCCACGTCCTGGAAATCAAAGGTATCAGGCGCGGGGTTCATCCACGACCATACCAGCCACAGGCGGATAATGTTCATGCCCTGCTCGCGGATATGGGCCAGGTCCCGCTCCCAGTCCCGCGGCCGCGGGGTCGGCGGCCTGAAGTACTGCGTGCCGACCAGAAAGTGTTTCCGTTTGTCCAGTTGATCCACAAGCTTCTCTGGTTGTTTCGACATCCCGATCATTTCCCTTCAAAAAACGACTATTTGTAAAAACAAGGGCGTTAATATAACATGACCATTAACAAAAAATCCAGCCACGTTCCGAATATGACAGGCAGCCATAAAAGCAATCGAACTGCCGCCAATGGCATGGATTATGTTATACGATGTGACCCAGGAACAGGGCGACATGAAACGTACCGAAAAAAGTTTTACTGATTATCGTCAGGAGGCAGCCAACTGGATAACGCTTGCCACAGGGGAATATTACCCTGATATTCTACCGCGCGCATGCGAGCTCTACAAACCCGTGTTGGTGTTGTTTAACGATATTCTCAAGAGTTCGGAATCTTCAAACGCTTTGTTCATCAATATTTGTGAATTACGCCAAACATGGATGAGGATTCAGCTCGCGCGCGTTTTTCGTAAATATGTCAGCCCTTGTCTGTCCGTGGAGATGCTGAAAAAGAAAACGCAGGCTAAGGCGATCTGCCAACAATTTTCGCGGGAGTTTCGGCCCATCCACGAGGTACAAGCGGCCTTCGCCTCGCGTCCAATCCCCGACGAAGCTCTTTGTGCGCTTTTGTGGGAATACCGAGATCGTGGCCAAAAAGGCTACGATCTGACTGAGAGGTTCTTCGCCCTCATTCGGGAGCGTTTCTCTGGCTATAAAATCTTGGGGCCGGAACGGGCCGGTGCCGACATACGCCTTGGTTCTGTCTGGAAGGATTACCCTAAACCCGAACGACCAGTTGATTTCCTGATTACGAAGGGAAGTAATATCCTAGCCGTTGGATTCGCGCGTTACGATAGCGACCGCGGAGGCGCCCAGGAAGATGATCGCACCGGAGGCTATCGCGATTGCGCTCAGGAGATACTCGCGTACGCGCAAAGGAAAAACTTGAAACGACTCAAGATT
>CAZXSA010000111.1:0-15888 GCA_964642815.1 uncultured Planctomycetales bacterium
AGTACCTGGATCATGACCTGTGGTGGAGGCTGGTCGAGTTCAGCGATCATGGATTCGATCTGCGATTTCATGCGCGGGCTGTAGCTGACCAGAATAATGCTGGCCTCGCCCTGCTCCCGCTCCACGCTGGTCACGGACACCTTCCGCTCGCTGCGGCGCATCGCCGCTTCCTCCGCCCCGCCGACGGCCTCCTCGAGTATCTGGCTTTCGCTGTCGAAGAACTCGGTCATGGCCGACGCCACGTCGCTGGCCCTTGCGTTTTGAAGCCGACGAACCTCCACGATCCGCTCGTCAATCTGCCGCTCGTCGAGCTTGTAAACAAGATTGGCCACCTCGGCCAGATAGGCCTCGCTGCCCGCGGCGATCAGCGTGTTGGTGCGCTCATCCACGGAGAAGGTCAGCTCGATAGCCGCCCCTCCGGCCGTGGCCATGGCCGCCGCCGCTGTCGGGCTGAAGACGACTTGGCGCGATTCCTCGCCACTCCGGCTTCCTCCGCCACTCTGGGTCTGGAACAACTCATCCAACAGCTTCTTCATGTCCGCGGCGTTGGCGTTATACAGAGGAAACTCGCGAATGCTGGCGATCATCGGTTGCACGCTGTCCAGCATCCGGATCAATTGCCCCATCATGGCAATACTGTCCTCCGGAGCCATGAGGACCAGCGAATTGGAGGCCGTATAGGCTTCCACGGTCACGTCCTGATAGACCAACTGGTCGAAGATAGGTTGCTTGGTGATCTCGTCGTGGCCCTTCATGAATTTGATAATCATCTGCCGGGCCTCATCGCTCTGGCCTTGTTGCGATTTTTCAAAGAATTTATCGAGCATGTCGGCCATGTCCTGGGCCTTGGAGTTCAGCAGGGTCACCACTTGCAGTCCCATGGTGGTCTTGACCATGTTGTTGTCCAGGGCGGCGACAATCTGCCGAATTTCATCCATCATGCCCGGCGGGGCCCAGACCAACAGCGAGTTGGTCCGCGGCTCGGGGGTAATGGCCACGTCGACCTGCATGGTCGACCCCGCGGCGCCGCCTCCGGTGCGCTGCCGTTGTTGGAGCAACTTATCCAGCGTATCCGCCAACTGCTGGGCCTTGCCCTGCATCAGCGGAATGACCTCCAGATGTTGAGCTAGGGTCGATTTCTGATCCAGCTTGCGGATCAGATCGTCAAGGACCACGTGGTCTTCCTGCGAGGCGTTGGCGACCAATGTATTGGAACCCTCGTCGGCCAGAATGGTCACCGGCGTGCGTTCGGTCTTTTGGGTCTGTCCCCCACGATTTTCAAAAAGATCGGTCAGCACCTGCTGCAACTGAGTGGCCGAGGCCTGCTGAAGCATGTACACCCGCATCTCCGACGTCGGCGCGCCGGGCTCCCGATCGAGATTGGGGATCAGCGTTTCGGCCTTTTGCATGGCGAAACGCGTGCCGGCCACGATCAGCACGTTGCTGCGGATGTCCGGAATCACCGTGATTTGATACTGGTCCTGCAGATCCTGCTGCGATTGCCGCATGCCCTCGAACAGTTGGGTGAGGATGTCGGCCACGCTGACCACGTCCGCCCACTGCAAGGGGAAGAACTTGGCGTCGGCCTGAAACAGCGGCGTCTCCGCCTTATCGATTTCCTGCAAGAGGAACTCGACGATCGCGAAATTCTGCGGGCTGGCGCTGACGATCAGCGAACTGCTCCGCACGTCGGCCACGATCGATATCTTGGTTTCCGCCTCGGGCAGCTCGCTGGTACTGGCCGTCCCCCGGTAAATGGATTGCTGGAACATCTTCTCGACCAGTTCGGCCGTCTTGGATACGTCCGCGTTCTTCACCGGGAAGGACCGGATCGCCCCCTCGACCGCCGGCATTTTGTCCAGCTTCGCCACCATGGCCACGATTTCGTCGTAGTTCAGCTTGGTGGAGGCCACCAAAAGAGTATTCGTCAGCGGCTCCTCGACAATGGCCACTCGGTCCGACGGCTGCTCCTGCTGGCCCTGGCTCAGGCTCATCTGAATACGCTTATCCCACAAATCCTGGATAATCTTCCCGACCGACCCGGCGCTATTATAGGTCAATTCAATCAGGCGGATGTCGGCCATCGGCGCGAGTTTCTGTTGTTCGAGCTTCTCGATGACCGACTGAATGGCGTGAAAATCCTCGACGCTGGAGGCGATGAGCAGCGCGTTGCTCCGGGTATCGGTGACGATCACCGGCCGGTCCTCGGGCAGGCCCTCTTCCTCTCGCTGCTTGGTCCGACGGTCCCAGAGGCTCCCAATCTTGTCCGCCAGATCGGCGGCGGTCAGCTTATTCGGATCCAACGCGATGATATTGATATCGCCGCCGTAGTACTTGCTTTCATCCAACTGTACGGCCAGCTTGCGGATTTCCTCGAAGTTCTCCTCGTTGGCGCACACGATCAGCATGTTCGTCCGCAGATCGGCGATGACCAGGGATTGTTCGCGGTCGGCCACGATGGCCCCCTGGTTGGCGGCCAGCTTCTGCCACTGGTCGGCCAGCTTCTGGGCAAACTCCTGCACCCGCCGGACATCGGCATGTTCCAGCTTGATCATCCGCGGTGAAAACTTGCTGGCCGTCCCCGGCTTGTCCACGGATTCGACAATCTGGCTGACCAGCAAAAGTTGCTCCAGTTGACCGGCCACCACCAGCGTATTGGTCCGCCGGTCGGCCGCCATGGCCACGTTGTACGCCAAAGCCTCGCCGGGGTAGCCGCGCGGCGTCCGATCCGGCACATCGGTCCTTCCCGGCTGGGCCGGTAACCGCTGCCCGGAGGAAAACAGGTTGGTCAGTCGCGTAACCAGCTCTTCCGCGTCGGCGTGCTGAAGCGCATAAATCTTTACCGCCATCTCCTCGGCGATCGGCAGCGTGTCCAGCAGCCGAATGATCTCGCCGATCGGTTCCAGGTTGGACTCCGTCGTGGTCACCAAAATGGCATTCGAGCCATCGTCGACGTCCAGCTTGATCGGCTTCTCCAAATCCAGCTCCGGAATATTCTCCTTCTCGAACACCACTTGCAGACGCCGGATTTGTTCCCGGGCCTCCTTGCCTTCCTCGCTACCTGGCTGGAGCATGGTTTCCATCGCGGCCGCCAGATCCTTGGCCGCCGCCTTTCTCAGAAAGAAGAACTTCGCCTTGATGGCCTTGCCGGGGGCTCTTTCCACCGGATCGACGTCGATCTGCTCCACCCATTTCTGGATTTGCTTGAAATCATCATCGGAAGCGGAGATCAGCAATTGGTTCAACCGATGGTTGGCCACGATATCCACCAGTTGCCCCTGCTCCTGCCGGCGCTTTTGAAGCAAATTGAGCATGTCCCCAAGCTGGGTCTTGGCCTCGGCGGCATTGATGAACTTCAACTGAATGGACTGGAACTGCACTTCCCCCGCCAAGGAGGGTCTGTCCAACTTCTCGATGATATCGGCGATGGCGTTTAAATTATTCTCTGAGGCGGCCACCATCAGCATGTTACTCCGCGAGTTGGGAATAATCGTCAGGCGGTCTTCCGGGCGAATGGCCCCGGTGGCGGGTGCTTTGGCCGCGTTCCAGAACCTCGTGATTTCCGGAGCCAACGTAGCCGCCTGGGCGTTTTTCAACTCGAAGATTTTAAAGGTCAGCGGGGAGGCTACCTGATCGATGGCATCAATCACCGCCTGAAGTTTGGCGAGGTCTTCCTCATTACCATACAAGATCAGATCGCCGGATTCAGTCGTCTGGACCTCGACCGGGTCGCCGCTTAATTCGCCGACGTTCGCCAGGTACCGGGCGGCCTCCTCCTCAAGGCTCTCTTGCTGGCCGACAGGAATCATACTCATGATTTCGCGATCAAGATCTTCCATCAGTGCCGGCCGGGTGGCGACCGTTGTTCGCGGAGCGGCGGGGCGGCTTGGTGGCGGAACAGCCTCGGCGGTGGCCGGCCGTGTGCTCGGCTCCCCCGTCGCCGGTTGCGTGGCTGCCGCTCGTCGGGCTTCGCGCTGCGGGCGGGCTTCGGTCCGCGGGCGTACCCGCAGGCCCTGGGCCAACGGGTCGTTCAACGTATCATCGGTTTGACTGACCCGTATGACCGGTCCACGGGGCAATTCCGCGTCCGCCGGCTGTGTCGCCTGCCCCATCGCCGCCGCCAGTATCATCCATTGGCACAAAAACATGGCGTTTCTCCTTCCGCGCCCAAGGCCAACCCGCATCGATATCCTTAATCTATTATCATCGAGACCGCGCCTGCGATCAGTCAAATAATTCTTCGCCTTACCGGCCGAACCCGCCCGCGCCGGCGAGCCCGGTTGCCGGGATTATCATCGAACACTCATATCCCCGCCAGTGGCAAAATGTCCACGGCCCGATGCCGCCATCCTGCCTCTGACGGTCCACCGACCTGCCCGCCCGTGTCGAAGGGTTGGCAAGCCGCTATCGCGTACGGCCGCGCGTCCCGCCCGTCGTCCGGCCGCGATAAGCTCCGGTACCGCCGGTGGTCGTGCTTGTACCCTGCTGCTGGTCGATGATGCTCTGCAATATCTGCTGCATGTCGCGGGCCGACATATTGCTGTTCCGTAGTGGCACCACCATGGCCTTGGGCGGAGACTCCTGCACGCCGCGCATCGTCTGGAACTGCTCGATCAGTTGTTCCACCGTCTCGAATAGCTCGGGGGCGCCCCCAATAATCAAGGCCGGCACCCGCTCGTTGACCCCGATGGCGATCTGGGCGGCTTTATAACCCGGATTCTGCTGGGCCTTGAGCGTTTCGCCTCGGTTGATGGTCGTCTCCAGCTCCCGGGCCAAACCGCTGACATCCACTCCCCGGGCCACCCGGACCACCCGGACTCCCGCCGGGCCATCAGGCTTGGTATCCAACTGCTGAGCCATCTCCTCGATCATTTTGAAATCGTTCGGCCGGGCCCGGATCACCAGGCTATTGGTGCTCTCGTCCGGGATGATGGTCGGAACCATTTCCGGATTCTGCTGGCTGCGGCGATCTTTCTGGGCCGGTTCGGTGAAAATCCGGGTCAAACTGGTGGCCACTTGAGACGCCGACGCGTTCGTCAGCTTGATCGTCCGCGGAGTGGACGATCCGGCGATATCCTGCTTGTCCATGTCCCGGACAATCTGTTCGATGCGATCCAGCTCGGCCGTCGCCCCGCTGACCATCAAGCTGTTCATCGTCTGGGAAATACTGATCTTAACGTTACCGATCAATTCGGCTCCCGCCCGCGAACCCGCGACACCGGGCTTACGCAGATAATCGGTAAGGAACTTCTGGGCGTCGGCCACGTCCATGACCTCCAGCGGGATAATGCGAATCTCCTGGAGCGTGTCGGTGGCCGGTTTGTCCAGCTCGACCACCATGCTCTCGATAGCTTTCATATCGCTCGCGGCGGCCGAGACCACCAGGGAATTTGAACTGGCATCCGCGGTGATGACGATGGGCATGGCCCCCTGGCGATTTCGCAGGCTCATCCCATAAGCCACCTGGGTCAAGGCCCGGGCCAGCTCATCCGCCTGGGCGTATTGCAGCTTGATGACCTTCTGATTCGAGCCCACCGCCGGTTCCTTATCCATCTCCGCGATGAGCTCCTCCACCTTGGTCATGTTCTTGGTGTTGGCCGTAATCACGATCGCCATGTTCTGGTAATCGGGGGCCACGGCGACCTGCTCGCTCGGCGGGTCCGTCCGGCCCGGAGTAGTAAACTTGCTGACAATCGCCTGATGGACATAAGCCGGGTTGGCGTACTTCAACTGGAATACTTTCGTATCCCTTTCCGCGCCTTTGGCCACCTCCTCGCTATCCATCTGGGCAATCAATTGCTCCACCTTGGCCATATTCTTCTCGTTGGCGTTAACGATAACCATCATGTTCTGATAGTCCGCGGTCACCATTACTTGCTCGGCGGGCGGAGTTGTTCGTACGGAATAGAAGGTGTTGGTAATCGCTTGCGACACATAGGCCGGGTTGGCGTATTTTAACTGAAAAACCTTCGTTTCCTTTTCCTGCCCCTTGGCGGTCTCGGCGCTGTCGAGCTTGGTGACCAACTCCTCGATCTTCTTCATGTTTTCTTCGTTGGCGCTGACGATCAAAGTCATGGTGTTCCATTCGCCGGCTACCTGGATTCGCTCGCTTTCGGACATGTTGGCCCGTTGCGGAAAAACCGTTTGAATGGCCGTGGCCACGTACTGCGGGTGGGTGTAAGACAACGGGAATATCTTTACCTGCCGAACCGCCTGGGTAATGCCTTCGATATCCATCGTCTTGAGCAGCTCGTCGATGAGCGTCCTGTTCTTCGCGTTGCATTTAACGAACAACTGCCGGGAGGCGGCATCCGGCTGAATTGCAATCACCTTGTCGGCCGGGGTTTCGCCGGTAATACCTGAGGAGATCAAGCTGGCGCTACGCTTGGCGAAATACTGCATCAACGTGTTGGCCACGTCGTCCACGTTGGCGTGCTTGATAGGTATCTGGTAATCGGCCAGTTCCAGATCGGCCGCCGGCTTGAACTCCTCGAGCGGCGTGATGATTGACGCCTTGATTTCCTCGATCTGACGCTTGGTTCCGTAAATATAGACCACGTTGCTGTTTGGTTCAGCCACCGCACTGGGCGGAGGTACGCCGCCTGAAGGTCGCTGCGCACGGTAAATCGCATTGATGCTGTTGGCCACGTCCGTCGCCCGGCTACGGGTCAGGGAAATCATCACGGTCGTCGGCGTACTGGTATCGGAGCCGGGGATATCGATCTTGGCCAATACCGTCTTCACCACCAATAACGCCTTCGGCGAACCGACCACTACCAGCGAGTTGGTCCGTGGATCGGCGGTGAAGGCAAAAGCCTCCTGCGACAGACCCGTCTTACCGAGCAACTGGGCGGCCATCGTTTTCAGGCTGGTTTCCACGTCGGTGGCCATCGCGTATTGCAGCGTGATAACTTCCGTCATCTGGCTGCCCTGGCGATCAAGGACCTCGATCACCTCGGAAATGTCCTTGAACAACGCATCCGAGGCGGTCACGAACAACATGTTGCTGCTGTCGTCGCCGGTAATGTTGACCTGCCGCTCCATGGTCTTGTCGGTGACGAACATATCCTTGAGCGTCTTGGCGACACTCGTAGCGGAGGCGAATTTAAGCGGAATCTGCCGCGGGCGGGTTTTATCTTCTACCATGTCCTCAAGTTCGTTGATCAGCTTTTCAACCAGGGCAATGCCCTCATCCGGCGCTGATACGAGAATTGAGTTAGTCCGGACCTCCGAGGTAATGCTAATATCCTTGGCCGGATTGATCTTGGCCCCATCTTCCCCGGTATCCGAAGCCATCTCCAGCATCTGCTGTTGGAGCATCTCGATCATGGCCGCCTGCTGGAACATGTTCCCGCCCCCCGCTCCGCCCATGCGCGGCATCATCTGCAGGCGGTCCCGTTGATCGATTCCCAGAATCACCTTGAGGGATTTTTCGACTTCCTGAGCATCAAGCTTCCGGAGTCGGAAGGTTTTTATATTCCGTTCGGGACCACCGGGCCGGTCGATCTTGAGCAACAACTCGGCAATGAGGGGAAAATCCTGCGTCGCCGCCCGGATAATCAAAGTCCGCATGCGCGGATCGGGTACCACGCGGATACGTTGACCGGCCGCCGCCGCCTTCGCCGCCGCCTTCGCCGCCGCCTCCTCTTCCTGCTCCCGGTTCATGCGATCGCGAATGGTCGTCTCGCCTTCGCCTTCCGCGCCGGGCTTGGTCGGCTGCTTGGTCGGCGGTTGTTGCTGCCGACCCCGTGGGGCGGCCTGCTGCGCCGCGGCGGCGGCTTGCTTGTCATTAAACATCTCCTCCAGAATCGAGGCCGCCACGGTAACATCGAGGTAGCGAACCTTAATCACACGAATTTCGGTACCGATTTCTTCTTCCGCCTTCTCGTACTGCTTGATGATGTCGTCCATCAAATCTTCAATTTCCTCGAGTTGCGAGGCCGGCCCGACAACGTAAATCATATCTGAATCCGGATCGTACCGGATTTCCGTCCGAGAAGAGGTGTACGCGTCCACGGCGGCCTGGCGCACGGCGTTCGCGGCCAGTTGCTCCTGACTGGGTTGTTGGGGCGGCGTGTTTCGCGGCACGGAGGCAACCGGCTCGGACTTTTTTACCTCAACCACCGATGGCACGGCGGTCGCCGGTTGCGTAGCGGTCGACGCCGGTTGCGTGGCCGTCCCCCCCGCCACCGAAATCCTCGCTCCCTGCGCCCAGGATACCACCGCCAGCGAATCCATCAGGGCCCGAGACGTATTCGGCGGCACGAACGGCGTACCTTCTTCCTTGGAGGCCTGCTTGATGATCGGATCGGTATAACGGATTTCCTCGATCAAATTCATTGGGTCTTCCGACTGATACCTGCCGGGAACCCGTTCGACGTTGATTTTATCCTGCAGGGAAGCCGGGGCCGCGGCTTGCAACTCAGTCACCACCCGCTCCGGCGCAACGCCCTTGACCCGGAAAGTACGCATGACAATAGGCGACTTGGGCGGGTTGTCGATCATCTTTTTCAGCAGATCATTGACCATTTTGAACTGTTCCGGCTTGCCGGTGATGATCAACTGACTGGCATAGGGAAAGCTCTTGACCCACGGCGCCGCGGAATAGCCGTAATAATCCACCAACTGCTCGTCCAAGGTCTTACCCAACTGCTGCAAGTCAATGGTCTTGCCGTCCTTGTTCTTCTCCGGGATGTCGAACGAACGCATGTCGCCATACTTGTCCCGGCTGACCAGTACACCCTCGCCGGTCTTGGCCTCCACATCCTCGGTCGCCGCCCGGGCCAGGGCCTCCCGCATCTCGACAATCTGCTCGATCATGGGCATTTTTTCGCGCGGGGCGGACACGAAAATCCGGTTGCTGTAATAATCCGATTTGATCACCACCTCGCCGGCTCCCGTGGGCCGACGGGTCAAACCATAGCCGGCCGGGGCCACGCCCATCATCGTCTCGATCATGTCCACCACTTCGTACACGTCGGCGTACTTGATCTCCAGAACCTTGATCACCGGGCCTTCCGGCTCGGCCTGATCATCCAACTCCTTGATAAACTTCTCGGCCGCGAAAACCTTCTCCTCCGGCCCGCGCAGCACGATCGTGTTGCTCTTGCCGACCTGGGTCACCTGCAACGTATCATCCGTCGTTCCACTGGATGATGCGTAAGAACTATAAGGCGAATAAGAACGGCGGAAACGGTACGATGAATAGCCGCCTGACGCCTCTTGACCGGCGATCATCTGTTGCACCGCCGGCACGACATCCTCCGCCTTGGCGGTCTCGAGATTCACGAAACGCATGGTCGCGGGCTGCGACGGCTGGTCAAATTCCTTCACCAGCGTATCCACCAGCTCCATCATCTGGGCCGGCGCCGAGACCATGATCTTGTCGGCGTTGCGATGGGCCATGACCTGCGGGCCGCTGCCATAATAGTAATATCCTCGCCCGCTGCTGGACTGCAGTTCACGGTACTTGCTCTCCAGAACGGGCGTAATCATGTCGGCCAGGTCCTGCGGCCGGGCGTTACGCACGTCAAAATTCTGAATCACGAAGGACAAATCCACCGACTGCTGGGCCTTAAGCAGTTCACTTACCCGCTTATCCACTTCCTCCATGCGCTCGGCCGGCGCGCTGACCATCAGCAGGCTGCTGCCCGGCACGGAATAAAACTGGATCGCGGAACTGCTCCCGCCGCCCGGCCCCTGGCCGTACATCCGCTGCAGGGTCGACGCCAGATTACCGGCCGCATACGAGTCCGCCCCCTCGATCTTGTAGGTGCGCATCTCGTTATCCTGCGTCGGACTGCTGTCCAATTGGGCGATGACTTTCTCGATCTCGGTCATCTTGTCCGCCGGAGCATAAACCATCAGGCTGTCGGCAATCGCTGAAATCTTGATCGCGCCCGGCTCGGAACTGCTCCCGTAGCCATAGCCGTAACTTCGGCGGCCGCCGCCCTGGGTGAACATCGATTCGATCGCCCCTTGGATCATGCTGGCGTTGGCGTAGTTCAGCCGGAACATCTTGCGCTCGAACTTGTTGGCCTGATAATCCTGGTCAAGCTGCTTGGCCAGGTCTTCGATCTTCTTGAAATCCTCGTCGTTGGCCGTCACCAGCAACCGGTTGCTCACCGGCTCGGCCACGATCTGCGGAGAAGTGTCCGGAGCACCGTAGGAGTACCGCTGGCGCCGACTGCCGCCGCTACCCTGCCCGAATATTTCCAGGGCCTTGTCCCGAACATAGGTCACGTCCGCCGCGGCCAGCCGAATCTCCCGCATCTCCCGGGCTCCCTGCGGACCGGGCTGGTCCAGTTCCGTAATCAGCTTGGCGATATTTTCGTGCTCTGCGTCCGTGGCGCTGACGATGAGCATGTCCTGCTCGGGGGCGTACTGGATCATCGCCCCGCCGGACTGGGGCATCGGCCCGTAACGATTCGGACTGCGCAAATCGAAGGCCTCGCGCACGATATTGGCCACGGTCGTGACATCCGCGTGCTTGAGACGGTAAATTCGGTTGGTCCGTTCCACCAGACTGGTTTCGTCGATCTGCTTGATAAATCGCTCGATGTCCGGCCACATCGGCTCCTCGCAGATCACGATGAACTTTTTCGTGTCCTGGATCGGCAGGAACTGCGGCAACTGTGATCCGCTACTCATCGGAGGGGAATAACTACGTCGCCCGTAATAGCGCGGGCTGCTCATGCCCTGGGCGCTCCCACCGAAACGGGTGGTGAGCATTTCGATCACTCCCTCCGGCGCGGCGTTCACCAGTTCCACCACCCGCTCGATCGCGTTCTGCAACTTGGGTTTGTCCAGTTGTTCGATCAGGGTCTTGGCCTGCTGGATATCCTCGCTGCCGCCCTTGAGGATCACCACCTTGTTATCATTGAAATTCTCGAACGCGTTAAAGGGCTCGACCCCGGTCCGAGTCGTCCGGCCGGTCCGCGCGGATATCACCGAATTGAGAATCATGACCATACTGCCGGCCTCCGCGTGCTGAAGCCGGTGAATCTGGTACGGCGGCTCGCCCTGAGGCACGTCGAGCATCGCCAGATACTTTTTGATCAGGCTCATGTCCGCCGCCCCGGCCTTGACCAGGATCGCGCTCATACTGGGTACGGGCAACATGACCGCCTTGGTCGAGGCCGTCCGCGTCCGCACGGTCGGCATGGGCTGCGGCGGTTGCGGCGGCTGGCCGGGGGCGGGCTTGGGCTGTTGAACGGGGACGTTCCGCCATTCCAGCCGCCCGATTAACTGGGTGATGATCTCCACCAGTTCATGCGGATCGCGGTGCTTGACCGAGAGAAACTCGGCCAGGTTTTCCTCCGGCGGCAAGTCGATGAACTCCGTCAGATAACGCTTGACCTCATCATGTTTGGCCGCCGTGGCCTTGATCACCAGGCGATCGTTCCGATCGTCGGGATGGATATCCACGATGTCCGTGGCCGATTCGCCCGTGCTCACCATCGCCGGTGCCGCGGGGGCCGCCGCCGAGCCTCTGCGCGACCGCGATCGCGGCGTCGGAGTCGGCGCCGGGGTCGGCGCCGCGGGCATCTCGATACCCGGCGTGGTCAACATCGCCTGCAGCATGACCGCCGCATCCTGGGCTTCCACGTACTTCAACGGGTAAATCCGATAGAGACGATACCGATCCGGAGTGACATCGAATCGCTCGATATAGTCCAACTGCTGCTCGATGAAATGCACGAAACCGATCAGATTAATCCAATTGGTTCCCGGCACCACGTTGGCCCGGGCCGCGTTGAGCGGCACGATATCCGTCACCATCTGGGCCAGGGTTTCCGGCGAGGCCTCCCCCGGCACGACGATCATCGAAACCAATTCCCATGCGGGCAGGTTGGCTTTCCGATAGGCCTCCAGAGAATCGTAACGCCGATCGGGAGAAATGTACCGATACCAATCGGAAACCCCCCGGATCACCAGATAATCGTTCTGCTTGAGCAGCCAGTACTGCCGCTCGAAAAACAACATGTTCACGGTCAGCAGAAATTGATCGAAATTCATCAACTCGTTGCTTTGGAAGGTAATCGCCGGCACCCCGGGCGGCTTCATGCTGTCGGCCAGCAGGTCCAACCCGAAGATGCTCAGCCCGGTCATTTCCTCGATATCCTGACAAACTTTATCGCACGGTGTTTTGTTCCAATTGATGATGTAAGGCCGCTCACCCGGTGGCACTTGCCAGTATTTGCCGAGTTCCTTCATGTCCAGCCGCGGACGACCCGTACGGGTGTCGGGCACGACCGGCTGCCCCGGTTCCGAGGAGGTGGACTTTCCCGGCGGAGAAGATGCTCCCTCGGGCTGGGAGGCCGGTTTCGATGTGGACCCGTCGGCTTTTTTTCGCTCGGCGGAACGCTTGGCTTCTTCCGCCAGACGATTCAATTCCTCGTCGGATACCTCCTGCAACTGCTCCGCCGGCATCGGAATATCCAGCGGCTCACCGATATTGACCTCCGTGCGGGTCGGCGGTTCGGCTGGCGGCGGTTCAACCGGCGCCGGCGGCTCCGGTACCGGTTCAGCGGCGGCCGGAACTTCATCGGCCGGTGGTGCAGGCGTAAGTTGCTGTGGACGATTCCGGCCTCCAGCACGGAGTGATCGAGGCGGTCGGTTGTAGCCCGGTCGACGGGTAGGCTGCTCTTCCGGCGAGGCATTGCCGTTCTCGTCCACTTGCGGGGCGGCGGGCACGTCGGCCACCGGAACCTCGGGCTGTGGCTCCGCGGGCAACTCGGGCGGCAGCTCGGCACCATTTTGCTGCATAGCAGCTTCCTGTGCGTGGGCCTCTTGGATTATCCGCTCCGCCTCGCGTCTGGCGGCCTCGATTTCTTCAGGGGTCATCTGAACCGGCTCGCCCGTTGCATTGGCGTTATTCTCCTCTTGCGCCCGGCCTATCTGCGCGAAAGCAAGGGCCACAACCGGTATCGCCGCCAGCAACCAAAACCAAACCGCTCCACCAGATCGTCCATGACTCATTCGCTCGCTCGACATCGGTCCATGACCTCCCATAACACCCGTCCAATATGCCCGGGCGATAAGCTCGATTGTCCCTTTTCGCTACATACTCCAATATCACGGCGGCCCCACCCCTCGGTCCTGGCTCACCCCGCCGCTCTGGTTATACCCTTCAGATACTCCTGTAGTTTCGTCAACTTATGATAAACCTCCGGCTGCGAATCCGCCGTCAACTCAAAATTTTCTTTCAGGGGCGAACTGACCGGATGAAACAGCCATCGGCCGTCCTTCTGTTCCGTTACCGCCCCCTTCGGGTGTATAAAAATCAGCGTCCCGCCGTACACCTCATCCCCGATCTCCGCCCGCTTGTCCTCCTGACCCTTGCCCGGGTTCTCCAGGACCACCTGTTCGTTCCCCGGCCAGATCAGGATGCGTCCGACGACCATGTTTTCATCTTTGGGCCTCGGAGGAGGCGTGGGCTGTACGGGACGCGGCTGAGTTTCCTGCTTCTTCGTGTCGGGTGGCGGAGGAGGAGGGGGAGGTGGAGGCGGCGGTTCCCTGTACGGCTCAAATAGTTCCGGCCGAATACTTTTGCCGTAATCCCCCGCGTTAGCCAGTTCCAGCCGCTCCACGGGCTGCCGTTGTTCCTTTTGCAGCTCCGCGGTCACGATCTCGCTTTTGGGCACCCGCCGATTGGTCGGCAGGATCAGCGTTTCCAGCGAGACCTGCAGCTTCATCTTTTCAACACCTGGCTGTTCCTGTCTGGAACCGGAACGGCCGCGGGTTCGGGAACTGGAACCGGAACCCACGTCTAAAAGAGCCAGACTCAGTTCCCGACAGCGTACCAGATAGGGCTGGCGATGGATGTCGAACAAAAACGTACGTACGTCGTTCAACGAACCTTCCGCGTCGACCTTGCTTTCCAATACCCGCACGCCGGTTTTGCCATATCCGCGAACCGGCATGATTCGCACCGTGGCCCCGGACAAACCGGACTTGGCCGCCAGTTCATGTAACTCGTCGCGCAGCCGGGTGGTCGCTTCGTTGGTATCCACGGACAGGGTCTGGCGTCCGACCGCCTTCCATTCTTTTTCCCCCTCATCCGCTTGCTCTCGTTCTCTTTCAACCTTCTTCAGGTTGTTTTTCTGGGTAACGATGGCGGCATCCAGCTTCTCCAGCTTACTCTGATAAGAGCCATACCCCCACCATAGCCCCATTATCGCCCCCAGAGCCACCACGACGATCATCAACTTTTTTTCTTGCGGATTCATAATCCCGCCTGTTATTTCACGTAAACCAATCCCTGCCCGCTAACGAAAATGCCCTTCATCTTCCGCCGGTCGAGGCCAGGGATCGAATGGTCAAATTAATCTTGTCCTTTATGGGATACTTGGGATCCCGGGGATTAGGCTCGGTGTTCCCCACGACGGCGTTAAAAACCGCTTGGCCGTTTTCGTCCTTGATCTCCTTGATTGCGTCAACCAGATTCGTACTGACCAGTTTGTTCGTGGCCACCAGTTCGATGGTGATCTGGCCGCGTTCATTTCCGTCAACCTTGGTTATATATAAGTTCTTGTTGCTGTCCTTGGGAAACACGTCGCCCAGCCGCTTGAGCTGGTCGATCCAGGCCACGCTGCGTTCCTGCCAGGCCCGCGCGTCGGCCAGTTGCTCCATCAGCTCCTCGCGTTCCTTTTTATCCTGGTTCAGCCTGGCGATTTCCGCCTTGATCTCCTCGATCTTTTGATGGCGCGTTCGGAACGGCTGATAAGCCAACACCCCAAGCATAATCAGGCACACGGCCACAGCCGCGGCGATCATCGGCCGCTTCTTGGCCTTGGCCCGCTGCTCGGCCTCCGGCTCCTTGGGATGCAGAAAGTCGAACCGCTGGGCATATTCGCCGGTGTTGCCCAAGGCCAGGCCAACCGTCGCGCAAAAAGGCGTCGGGGCGACGCGCTCGGTCCAGCGCAGGTTGTCCGGCAGATCGAAGACCGCCGCGGGTGAACTAAAACGTTCCCGAAAAGCGGCGGCCAGCTCATCATCCACTCCGCCCGTACCGGTCAGCACGATGTTTCCGATCGTCCATCCCGGATCCATGGCCCGGTATGCCTGGATGGTCCGACTCACTTCGACCAGCAGCGTTTCCATCACCTGCCGCCGGTCCTCCTGCCCCAGTCCTTTCAATCCCTCGGGCGGCATCGGCGCTGACGCCGCCCTTGAAAACACCAGCCGGCCGTCGCGGATCACGTCGATCTCGGTCATCGTCGTTCCGACGTCGACCAATAGCAACTGTCCCGCGACCGCCCGCCCGCCGGTCACCGCGGTCAGGTTCGCATAGGGACGCAGACCAATCCGCTCCAGGGTCAGCCCGGCCGCCCGCAGCACCTGCCGATAATGATCCACCACTTCATTGCGGACCGCCGCCACCCAGACATCAACGGTGTTGCTTTCGTCCTGGCGCGAGACCGCGAAATCGATCACCGCCTGGTCCTTGGAGAAGGGCAACTCCTTGCCTATCTGGATATGAACCATGGCCGCCAGTTCATCCATTGAACCGCGCGGTAGCGACAGCAGATTAAGCAGAACGTCCTGGCGGGGTACGCTCACCATCGCCCGACGAGCCCGGATACGATGTTCGCCGAGGGTGCGGCGGATGAATTCGCCCATCGCCGCCGGATTTCGCGCCGCCCAATCCTGCCCCAGCGGAACGTGGACCGCCCGCAATACCCGCGAGCTATTCCGCCCTAGATTAATCTCCAGCATGCGCAGGGAGCGTTCGCCCCAGTCCAGGCATAGCATGCGTCGATCTTTAACCACCCACTTCAAAACCACGCCTCCTCTCGGCTTCCTCGGTCAGCGGATAACCGATGCCCAACGAGGTAATATCCCGATAATATTTGATCTGGGCAACATGCCCCTGCATCTCGACCA
>CAZXSA010000112.1:0-15793 GCA_964642815.1 uncultured Planctomycetales bacterium
AGCTCGGCGATTATTACCGGGCATGGCGGGCCAGCGGCGATCATGCCAGCCTGTCGCTGCTGGTCATCAGTATCGTCCTGGCCCTGATGTCGATCTGGATGGTTATCGAGGCGGTCGCCGCCTTCTGGCAAGCTCGGACCCGCTTCGTCAGCGGAACTACCTCGTCACCAACAGAATGATCTCGCGTGGAGACGCCGAGGCGCGAAGAGTAATATTCGATAGCCGGTATTCGCGAGATATATTCGTCGGGGGTTTCGTCATAGGTTCGGCAGCACGTCCGTAATGAACTCCCGCCAGCCGATTACCGTAATCTGGTTTTCCATGAGACGCTCCCGCCTTTCTGGCCCCAAGACAAACAACGGTACACGGGGATGTAGCTCGCCAAACGCCTTAAGACCATACAAGTGGGCTTGATGAATCACGGGGGTACTTTTCATTTCGACCGCCGCCACGATTTTCTGTCCACGCGTGATCAGAAGGTCCACTTCGACACCTTGCCGCGTCCGCCAGAAAGCGAGATCGCAATCCATGCGCCGGTATTCGATGGCACTGCGAATCTGCTGGATAACAAATTGTTCAAATCGTCGTCCCCGCACAATCGGGTCGAGCTTGCCGCCCAACTGATGGGTCAGGGCGTTGGTCACGCCGGGATCGAAGAAGAAATATTTCGGGTGAGAGATGAGCCTGGTCCGGGCACTGCGTGCCCAAGCCGGCAGACGAAGCACCAGAAATGTTTCCTCCAGAATCCGGTAATACTGCTGCACGGTCTTTACGGAAACGCCGCATTCGCGGGCAATGTTGCTGTAGTTGACCACCTCTCCATCCGCGGCGGCGGCGATGTCTAGAAAACCGCTGAAGGGAGCAAGATTACGTACAAGACCTTCCTGCTGAATCTCCTCGCGGAGATAGGTTTCGGTATAGGCACGAAGGAATTCTCGCGGATTCTGATCGGTGTCGGCCCACAGCACGGGCAGCGTGCCGAAATTCAAGGCCTTTTCGAGCACAAAATCGTCTCCAAGCTCCTCGAACGTCAGTGGGAAGAGATGGTATGTGTAAGCTCTACCAGCCAAAAGGTTGGACGAACCCCGGCGAAGCTTGCGGGCGCTCGAACCCGTCAACACGAAAGTCACCGGGGTCGATTCGATTAATTCATGGATTTCGTCGAGAAGCGCGGGGAGCTTCTGAATTTCATCCACGACACAGGTGAAACGTTTATGGCGGCGAAGATGAGCAAGAATCTCCTCGCGAAAACTGCCTGGCGACTGGGCATAACCCAGGAACACCCGCTGGGGCAGCAGGTCGATGTAGAGATCGCTTTCGGTCAGGCGATGCTTAACGAACCAAGTCTTGCCTGTCTGCCTGGGACCAAAAAGGAAATAACTCCTTGTGGCAACTGGATTTAACTGTCTCTTGAACATGACTCCAATTATTCTATGCGTTTTTGGAGTGATGTCAAGCTCCTCGATCCACGCAAAAACAGCCCGAATACGCCCAGGGGAAATCCTTTTGTTGGGATCACGCCGACCTTGCGTGGGGGTCAAAGTCGCATCCGTCGTGTGTTCGTCTACCGGTACTTATGGAGCTACTTCCGTTTAATGCCGTCGTCGACTTCATCCAGATACGGGCGGGCCAGGTCGGTCAGTCGCTGGACGATTTCCTGATGATCGGCGGCGACGTTGCGCTGCTCGGCCGGGTCGTTTTCCAGGTCAAACAGTCCCGGCGGCCCCGCCGCATCACCGGTGGTCACCCCTGGGTGCGCGCTGGGCCGGGCCTGTTCATACGGCGCGATAATCCGCACGCCGTCCGGTCCGCGCGGGTCAATCCAGGTATCATCCAGTTCCCGAAAATTCTTGCCCGTTGGATCCGGACTGACCAAATGCAACTTCCACTTGCCGCGGCAAATGCTGTGTAGATTTTCGCCCCTGAAGCCCAGCAAAAATTCGTGAGGGCTTGGGGCCTTGGCGGTCAACATCGGTAAAATATCACGTCCATCGATCACCCGGTCCTTGGGCGGATCGATTCCCGCGGCGGCCAGCGTGGTAACATACAGATCCATGATGATGGCTGGCTCGTGGATCACCTGGCCCGCCGGGATTTTTCCCGGCCACCGGGCGATCAGCGGAACTCGAAGCCCCCCTTCCCAGGTCCGCCCTTTCATGCCCCGCAAGCCACCGGTGCTGCCGCCGTACCATGGCCCGTTATCGCTGGTGAAAATAACGAGTGTATTTCGATCCAGATGGAGGGCCTTGAGCCGCTCCAGAAGCCGCCCTACGTTGGCGTCCAACTCGGCCATGACATCGCCATACAAGCCCGCTCCGCTCTTTTTATAATAATCCTCCGAGGCGGCCAGGGGTTTGTGCGGCATCGCATGAGGCAGGTAGAGAAAAAACGGGCGATCCCGGTTTTTCTCCATAAAAGCGATGGCCCGGTCGGTGTATCGTTTGGTCAATGTGGCCTGGATTACCGGATATTCAACGACTTTGTTTCCATCCCACAACTCGACCGGATGCATGTCATTGCTGTAAAGGATGCCCAGGTATTCGTCGTAGCCGTGGCGCAGCGGATGAAACTCCGGCTTGTGGCCGAGATGCCATTTGCCGATGCAGATCGTGGCGTAGCCGGCCGCCTTGAAGGCCTCGCCCAAGGTGATCTCGCTATCCGGTATGCCGACATCGTTGACTCCCGCGTCCGGACAGGGATTCTGGGTCATCCCGCTACGGAACGGGTAGCGCCCGGTCTGCAGCGAAGCGCGGGCGGGTGCACAGTAAGGACATGAGCTGTAAAAGTTGGTCAGCCGAGCGCCTTCGGTGGCCATGCGATCCAGATGCGGGGTCTTGAACTTGGGGTGGCCGTAACAACTCAGGTCGCCCCAGCCCAGGTCATCGGCATAGATGATGATAACGTTCACCGGCTCGGCCGAAACCGCCTGAATCCACCCGAAAATTAACATTCCAATAGCGAGATATTTTTGATGTGATTTGGACATGGCTATTACCATAGCCCCGCACAGGCCGGCCTGCAAGTCATGGCGAACTCCAACCCTTGACCCGTACGACGGAGGGCTATCCATCGTCAATCCGGTCCTTACCGCATGGCATGAAGCTCCTCGCGTACAACGCGCCGAAGAACTTTTTCGAGAGGCTCCTTCTGATGGGCAATGTATTCGCGCAAAGCATTATTCAGCAGCGTCTGGTAATTACCTTTGCCCGCCGCCTCGACCTTTGAACGGAACCAGCCAACAACTTCTCTATCGAGACGAATGGTGATTCTAACCTTGCCTCCGGATGCCGGAACCACCGCGCCACGTCTTGCCTTGCTGAAGTCATAATGCTTTTTCATATTGTCGTACCTCCGATTTCGTGGCCCTTCGGGCCGATATGATCCGTATGGATTCTTCACGCCATGTGTATACGACCACAAGAATCCTTCCGAAACCGTCCATTCCCATGGTTACGAAACGCTCCTCGCCATGTTCGTCGTCCTCCCTCGTAAGCGCGTTGGGATCCTCGAATACGGCAAAGGTGTCCGCGAAGGAGATACCGTGCTTATGACGGTTCAGCCGGTTCTTGTTCGGATCCCACTCAAACATAATGCTATTATATGTACATTTGTATGCATTCGTCAAGGTGGGTTTCAAAGGGTCCAGAGGAAAGGGTAAGCGGTTATCAACCCCCCATTTTTCTTAAATGTTTGGACACATACCATCATACCGATCCGTGCATTTTCGGCACTTATTTTTGAAGGACGCCGGCCATAATCCTCGCCATTCGGTTGTGCCCTTCCTGCGAAAGGTGGAGCCCATCCAACGTTCCATCTTTTGTTCCCAGAACGTCGGCGAAGCAGCGTTTGGGGAGGAGTTGGATGTCGTATTTCCTGACCATGCGACGTTGTGCCGCTCCATAACCATTTCGGAACGGGATCAGGGGTAATTCCAGCATGAGAACCTGATGATGATCCTTGCGCAACGAAGATACGAGGATATCGAGTTGTTTATGAAATTCCGCCGTGGACGTTCCCCCGAGCAGATCATTTCCTCCGATTTCCACGATGACCACGGAACCGGGCTCGGCGATGCCCTGCGCCTGGATATGCGCACTTTCAACCGTGGCTCCGGCTTTCGCAAGATTGATCACGGGATATCCCGTGATCTTCCGTAAAACCTCGGGCCAACACTGATGACTGGTCCCCATGCCCGCGCTGATGGAATCGCCCAGCACGTAGATCGTTTTTCCGTTCGGCACGGAAACTCGCGGCATACAACGAAAGGGAATTTCCGCCAGGCATAGCCCAACCGACACCACCATAAGCAGACCGGCGGCCATCCATCGCAAGCGTACGGTTGCGTTGCCTCGATACCCGAGGAGCAGCACGACAACGGTGGGGATTAACCAAAGAGCGTATAGCCAAAGAGACAACGGCGTGGCTGAGATAACCACAAGAATAACACCCAGAATAACAATAACCATCATAAGGGATCGGACGTATGGTTTACGCAAACTCAGAAGAAGGAGACCCCCGATCAACGCCATGATCTGGCCGATGAAGAATGCCGCGCCATCGGAAATGCTTAAGACTATTGGGTGCACGTTCACTCCGTAGAGGATTATTCAGCTTGATTCGCTTTTCGCCTTATGTAATCATTTCTTCGGGCAGCCAGCGAGGGCCTCTTCGAGCAATTGAGCGGCAACCTGCATGGGGCTGACCTTTCGATCGGCCGTGCTCATCTGTTGGGCCAACCGGCGAAGCTTGCGCTGGGTTGCGGAACTCATCGGCACCTTGGAGCGGGTATCCCACTCTTTGGCTGTCGGACGACCGGGCCGTATCCCCCGGGCGGGCTGGAGCCGCCCATGCAGGGCCTTGACGATTTGCCGAAGACGGGCCGCCCCAAACGCACCGCCACCGGTGTCTGGCAGTTTGCACACGACCTTCGCGCCCATCACCTTGCCGATTCGTTTGATGTTACGGGCCATTCTTAACCTCGCTTTCGGGGCAAAGGAAAACGAATTTCCAGATAGTCCCGGTCAATCACAAAGCCCACGGCACCCTGGCGACATTCGGTTCCCATGCGGATCAGAATCTCGCGAAGAGCACCCGCCTGTCGCTCAATGGCATCCTCTGACGTGTAACACTGAATGATGATTGGCTCATCGAACAGGAGTTTACCATCCTGATCGTCATCGCGCCATACGCCCTTGCCTTTGGGATAAGCGGTTGCCCCGCCGAACAACTTGCCGAGGGCGAGGAGAGCTTCGTCTCGTCAAAGATCCTTATCAATCGACTTTTCATCCCGGTCCTGGCTGGGAATGAACAGGACAAGAAGATTCGAGGCCGACTTACCGGCCTTGAACAGGGTCGCACGGTCCGATCGAGATTGTTTCTTTTTCGCCATCGTTGAAAGTATACCACTTATTGCCCAGAAAGTCAATTTCGCGGACTTACTTACAGCCCGCGCGCATCGGTCAGATCCCGATCCCGAATAGCCCTGTCATTCATGGAAAATAATCTATCGACAAGATAATTTAAGCACAAGAGTTCAGCAGCGGAACAACGAGTATTGTGAACCCGCGTCATCCGGATTAAACTGCACAAATCGAGCAAGGTGATTTTGTGAGGACATACCCATGACGGATGCACTAACGCGACGAACCTTTTTACATCAAACCGGCTTGACGGTAGCGGCTACGGCCGGGTTGAACAATCTGCTGCATGCGGCACCGGCCAAACTCGGGGCGAACGAGCAGGTGCGCTGCGCGCTGATTGGGGCCGGAGGCATGGGCAGTCATAATGCCCGCTGGCTGATCGAGGCCGGAGCACCCTGCGTGGCCATCGCCGATTGCGACGACTCGAACGCGGAGAGGACGGCCGCCACCTTCGCCGATGTCGGTCAATCACTCAAACCGGATACCGGCCGCGACTATCACCGCGTCCTTGATCGCAAGGACGTCGATTTCGTCGTCGTCGGCACGCCCGATCACTGGCACGCCCTGCCCACCATCCATGCCTGCATGGCCGGCAAGGATGTGTATGTGCAAAAACCCGTCTCCCATAACGTGCGCGAGGGACGGGCGATGGTCGAGGCCGCCCGGAAATACGATCGCGTGGTCATGGTCGGTTTGCAGCAGCGCGTGGGCGAGCACTATAACGAGGCCAAGAAATACGTCGAATCCGGACAACTCGGCAAAATCTCGTTGGTCCGGGCCTGGATGTGCCGGCGCCGACCTAACGCGGGGCATCCGCCGAACGGCACTCCACCGGCCCACGTGGATTTCGATCTTTGGCTCGGACCGGCCCCGCGACGGGAATTCAATTCCAAGCGTTTTCACACCTATTGGCGCTATTTCTGGGACTACGCCAACGGCAAGATGGCCGACTGGGGCGTGCATATGCTCGACATCGTGCGCTGGTACATGGGCGTGCGCGGGCCGCAAAGGGTAAGCTCCTCGGGCAAGAAAACGATCGACGACTTTTACGAAACGCCTGACGTGCAGATCGTCACCTACGATTTCCCCGATTTCATCTGCCAATGGGAAACGCGGCTCGACAATTCCCAACCGATCGAGAATCGCCTGGCATCCGGTACCTCGCACGGCATCGCTCTTTACGGCGAGCACGGAACCCTGGTCATCACCCGTAACGACTGGGCGGTTTACCCGGAGCCTGAAAACAAAACCATCACGACTCCTCCGAAATGGTCTTTTCCGGAGGGCGTGGATCCCGACCCGATCATGCACAAGGCCCACATGCGGGTGCTTATCGATTGCGTCAAGAACCACAAAAAAGGCATACCGGATATTGAGGACGGACACCTGAGCACCACGATGTGCGAACTGGCCACTATCGCTTATAAAACCGGGCGAGCCATCCAATGGGACGCCGAACGTGAACAGGTCATCGGCGACTCCGAGGCGGCGGCCATGCTCGGCCGCCAGGCTCGCAAGCCCTACGATTTGCCGACGCTGTAAGAGTGCCAGAGTAAAACAGCATTACCCTTCGCACCCCGTATGGCTTGCCCTTGCATGTCCACCCCCGATACCCGACTCGCCCATTGTCAGTGGTTGACAATGACGCCAATGGACCTCATTCTATTAGAAAGCCATATCGCTATTTCCGTAGTTTTGAAGCTATGGAAAAACGCGATCAATCGCGGTCATTTTAAGCGCCGGGAACACTATTCTTGGAGATCAAGCCGGGCCTATCCTTATTTTCAAAGGAAGTTGCACGATGATAACCAGGCACCTGAAAAATACCGCTGCCGTAGCTATGGTTTTTACTGCGCTTGTAGGTTGCCAGTCCACCGCCCCGGACCGCGAGGCGCGGATGACCCGCGGCTACATTTACTATTGCGACGGCGCCGGGGGCGGCGGCATCATGAACTGGGCGGGCGGCCTGCGCCAAGGATTGCATGAGGGCGGATACCCGGGCGCGGGGGAAATCTTCCGCTGGAACACCGGTCTCGGCGTGGTCGCCGATCAGGATGCCAGCGTGGAATACAAACGCCGAAAAGCCCGGGAAATGGCCCAAAAAGCGGCCGACTATTCCCGCATGTATCCCGGCGCTCCCGTGACCTTCATGGGGTTATCGGCAGGTACGTCCATCGTGGTCTTCGCCTTGGAGGAAATAACCGGGCAAGCCCGCGTTCATGACGCAGTCCTGTTCGGAGCGAGTATCAGCTCAACTTACAACCTCACCCGGGCCCTGCGGAACCTGGACGGAAAAATGTACGTTTTAACCTCCGACAAGGACGCGGTGCTGGGATTCCTCGTGCCCATGGCGGGAACAGCGGATCGGGCGAGCGGAGAGGTTCCCTCGGCCGGTCTGCGCGGCTTCCGCATGCCGAGTCCGGCCACGCCCGAGATCCGACAACAATACGCCAAGGTCGTAACCATCCCGTGGCGGCCGGAATTCGTCCAATTCGGATATACCGGCGGGCACACCGACGCTCTCCGCCCGCGTTTCGTCGCGGCTTATATCGCGCCGCGGTTGGCCAAGCAGGCCGGCAAGACCCCGGTCGAACTGGCCTCGACCAAAGGCAAGGTCCGCAACCCGGATTATGAGCGATGGGCCAGGTTCGGTATCGGTTCATACGTGATCGTGCGGGGCCATCAGGAGTATAAGGGAGTACGAACCGATGTGCGGTTGAAGACTACCCTCGTAAGCAAGAGCGATGATCGGCTGGAGCTCGAACGGGAATTCTACCTGATCGATCAGCATGCGACGTTGCCTGTCCAGGTCCACAGTCTGATCGCCGAGGCCTGGATCGACCCGATCCATCACCCTTCGACCGATCCGGGTACCAGACACAAAGACTTGCCGGCCAAAGCCATCGTTGTGAATGGTCGCACCTTGACTTGCCCCGGCCGCTCGATCGATGCCGACGGCAACTACCCCGAGTGGGGTTCCGATCTGACCGCCACCATGTATCAGTGCCCCGACCTGCCCGGCGGCCTTGCTGAAATCGAACTCGAATCTCATCTTCAGAGAGAACCGTTTAAGTTCACGGGGCGAATCGAGGATTTCCGGATCGAACCGTAAAAAGAACACATGTCTGCCGTGTTCCATAGAACCGTGAAAAACGAACGCGTAACTCGTACCATCGTATTCCAGACATGTAATATCTAATTGACTTCCAGATAATCCTTATCCGGCAGCTTGGGAAACGCCGCGTGCGGCTCGGTCTGGTACCAGTAGGCCACCGAGCTGATGTCGTCCTGCAAGGGCAGGTATCTGCGACCCGATTGTCGCCAGGCCCGCCAGCCAAGCGCCTGCATGGTTACCCGCAGGTCTTTCTCGAACCGGATGGGGTCCGCGATGTGCCAGCGGTACAGGCCGAAACGCTGCTGCGACTGATATACGCCGTCCGGCCTTATGACCTGAGGCATGCCCGCATAAGGCGTGGTGAATTCCTGATACTGCCCCGTCGCGCGGTTCTCGAAGTTGTATGAACCGCAGAAGTAGTCTTCCGTACCGGTGCCCGCGATGGTCGGGAAATATTTGCCGCCATGCTCGGCCACCGCCTCGCGCGTGCTCACGCCCTCGGGAATGTCGCCGTCGAGATAAAACTTGATCTCGCCCTCACCCCACCAGCCGACGTTATTGACCTGCCAGGCCATATAGGTACCGACGTAGTGACCCTTACCCTTGACGCCGTCCAGAATCGTGTAGACCTCCTTATACGGCAACGGATTGACCCGGCGGAACTGGGCGTGGAAATAAGCGGCGTCGGTTGGTACGTCGGTGAGCGTGTAGTTGATCTGATAATAGACGGTCGTATCGGTGTCGGCGATGTTCTCCATCGTGATCCGGCAGGACTTACGGAACGGCATCACCCAATAGCAATTAAACGCGCTGCCGGGGTTGACGCAGACGGCCAGGGATGAGACCTGGGCATATTGCTGCCACCCGCAGGCAAAAAAGTCGCCGACCGGCACTTCCACCGAGGGAGTGGTCTCGCCGTCCCAGTACATGCGCAAAATCAAAAACCGCCAATGCCCGGTGGGTGTCAGCCAAATCTGCTGAATCGCCCCCGAACCCTCGATCTCCCCGAGGGTAAAAGTTGATTTCGCTTTGATTGCCACTGACGGCGAAATCTTCCAGCCCCGGCCGAGATCGCCGGCCGCGTTCACGCCCGTCCCTTCCGTAGCCATCCCCGCTTTGCCTTTTTCGCCGGTGAAATTTTCCGGTGAAATCGACCGCGTTTTCGCGTCGGACAAGCGGGGCAGCGTGCCCATGCTCATGTCCAGACCGTTAAAGCCGGCGCTCTGGGCATGGAGCGCCGAGGCGGCCATAAAACCCGAAAGCAACAAGGCCGGCAACCAGAATTGCGTGCCGTACGTCGCGTTTAGCATGAGAAGTCCTTTCATTCCGATAGGCTCTTATTCCATCTTCTGCTCGAATTTTATAGGCGTGCCGTCGGGCGTGGTTATGCGCACCACAAAACCCCAGTCGCCACCCTTGTCCAGAATCTTGACCAGAATCCGGTTGACTCCGTTCGTAAGTCTGGCGGGGGCCTCGTCCTCGTCGACTTTCACGCCGCGGCTGGCGTCCTTGGCGTGAACTTTTTCGCCGTTCAGCCACAGGACAATGCTGTCATCGCTGCCCATCTTGAACAGTACGTACTGTTCCTTTTCGACGGTGATTTCGGCATAACCATAGGCGCCCACATTGGCCTTGGAACTGATCGCCTCGCGCAGATTTACCAACCCGTTGACATCAAGCGTTTGCCAGCGCTTCCACGTCAACTTGTCGTCGTCTTCCTTGATCTCCGCGGACAGGTCAACTTTTTCCTCCGGGGCATGAGCCTTGCTCCACATCTTGTTGCCCCCGTTCGGGAACGGCCCGATCAGCCACCAGACGGTGATAAATCCCGCCTCGCGGGCCGGATCGAAATCCACGCCCAACTGGTGCAGGCGGACCAGGGCCTCCTGCAAGTTGACCGTCCGTTGCTCAATCGCTTCCTTCAGGATAGCGACGGCATCGGTCTTGCGCGATTCGGGCAAATTGACCGCTAACTTCGCGGCCACCGTGGCCGCTTCCTTGCGTACCGCGCCTTTGAACAAATAAGGCTGAACCATATCCAGCAGATCGGTGCGCGTCGCCTCCACGGTGTCATAAATGCCGATCAGCGATTGAGCACGCTGCTGGTCATTGGCGGCCAGCTTAAGGGTCTCGACAAACGTATCCGCCGCCACAGCCTTATCCTTTACTTTGGCCTGCATGGCCATCCGCAACAGGCTGTCCACCGCTCCGTCCGTAACGGGCGCCGGGCCTTTCTTCGCCACCGTCAACAACATCGTGGAGACCTTGGCCAACGGCATCTTTTCGGTCACGTCAGACAGACGGCCGATACCTCGCGCGGCCGCCGCCCGGACCTGTTCGTCCGGACTCTCGATCGCCTTAAGCATCAAGGATGCGATCTCAGGGTTTTGTCGATGACTGAGCACCCACAAGAGTGAAGCTTTCTGGGCATTACCCGCTTTATCGTACGCCCTTAACATTTTCGCGGTGATCGATTCGCCTTCCAGACGAATCATGGCGACCTCGGCCGCCTCGCGATCCGGACCCGGCTGGCCGGCGAAAGCCGCCAGCAAAGTATCGAACGCCTCGGGGTTCTTCATCTCCTGCATGGCCTGATACGCCGCCATCCGCACCTCTTTATCCTGATCCTTGGCCAAGGCCGCGAGGATCGGCAACATTTCCGGTCGGCCGTGACTGCCCAATTCCGCCAGCACGTCGATCTTTACCGATTTCTGCGCCGTTCCAAGTCTGCGGGCGAGCAAATCGCGTTCCTGCTGGCCATGAATCAGACCACAGGCCTGCACCGCCGCGCCGCGAATCTGGAGGTTGTGATGATCCAAGGCCGACAACACCAGACCTACCGCCGGGCCGCTGCCCGCGCGAGCCAGGCCGTGCAATATGCGGCAACGTTGACCGGGATCCATCTTGTCATTGTTCCAAAGTGGCACAAAAGCGGCGAGGGCCTCGAAATTCATGCCCGCATCCACCATGTTTTCTCCCAAATCGAGCATCGCGTCGACCGCGCCAACCCGTTCGTCGCGCACCGCCTCGCGCAGGATACTCAGCGAATCGGAACTGGGGATTTTTGCGACGGCGCGCAAGACCGCCTGCCGGATTTGCTCGTCCGCGCTCTGGGTCAGGGCCTTGAGGGCCGGCAGGGCTCGCGGATTGGCCTGCTCGGCCAGAGCATTAATCACCGCCAACTGCCAGGCCGTGTCCCCCTGCTTCATTTGAGCGATTAAGGCATCGATCGCTTGATGATCCGGAATCCGGGCCAACGCCCAACGAGCCCACTCGCGCAGTTTCGGATCGTCGTTTTTCATGGCCGCCGCCAAGGTCGGCACGGCGCCGCCATCACCCACGATGCTCAAAAACCGACAGAGCATGTACTTCGTCGCGGCGGGATGATTGGCGGCCAGTTCGCCGGCCAGAGCCTTGGTAATCTCCGCCTGGCGCGGGGTGTTGGCTGACTTGCCGGCCATGAGAAACAGTGTCTCGTAAGCATTCTTAGCGGCCGGTTGCTCATCGGCGTCCAACACCTTGACCAAGGCCGGGATCGCCGGCGCGCCGACCTCCACAAGGCCGTGCGTGGCCTCGCGGCGCACGGATTCCTTTTCATCGCCCAGGGATTTGATGCGGGCATCGTCCGTCGCCAAGGGTTCGGCCGCCAAGGCCATCCCCGCCACCATTGTCACCATCAAAATTGCCGTCATATACTTTTTCATCACCTGATTCTCCTGCTGACGCATATCCAGATTGGTCTTTCTTTTTCAAACACGCTTTTCAAGCAACAATCGCTGCCCGGCTTACAGGCTCCACGGGGATCGGTATGGCTTATCCACCCAGCGATTGAGGCTGGGGTCGTTGGTGATTTCCTCCTTGACCGGATCCCATTCAATCGTCTTACCGCTACGGATGGCAATGTTGCCCAGATGGCAGATGATCGCCGAACGGGCCCCGATCTCCACGTCGCTGATCGGCCGTCTACGGGTCTTGATGCAGCCCAGCCAGTCGGCATGATGGCCCTCATAGCTGTGTGCCGGAGCCTGTTGCAAATGGACATCGCCACGACCCAACGGCTCCTTTTCGATCTCCGGATTGCTCAGCTTGTAACCGTTGCGATCCACTTTGATCCAACCGTCGGTCCCTTGGAAATGCGCGCCGTAACTTTCCCAGTCGCTGCAGGTGTAGAGGATCCGTCCATCGGCGTAGGTATGCTTGATCTCGAATCGAGTGGCCGTGTCCCACAGGCCCGCCGTCGGGAACTCCGCGACCAGCGGTTCGCTCTTGATCGGCCCGGTGTGGTCCGTGCCGAAACCCCATTGCACGATGTCATTATGATGCGCACCCCAATCGGTCATCTTGCCACCGGAGTAATCGTACAGCCACCGGAAATCGATGTGGCAACGTTTCTCGGTATACTCCGCCCACGGCGCCGGGCCGAGCCAAAAATCCCAATCCAGTTCCGCCGGGACCGGCTGCGGAGCCTGGTAGCCGATGGTCGGCGCTCCGCCGATGACCGCCCGGGCCCAGAGAACCTTGCCGATCCGCCCGCTACGTACCCATTCGCAGGCCTTGCGGAAACACTCGAACGACCGTTGCATGCTGCCGGTCTGCAAAACGATGCCATGCCGCCGGACGGCCGCCACCATTTTCTTGGCCTCGCCGATAGTCAGCGACAAGGGCTTTTCGCAATAAATATCCTTCCCGGCCGCACACGCATCGACCACCATCTTCGCGTGCCAGTGGTCGGGCGTGGCGATCAGCACCGCGTCCAGATCGGGGCGGGCCAGCATTTCGCGGTAGTCGTGGTATCCCTTGGCATCGGGCCCGGCCTTCTGCAACGCAGCATTCAGATGCCTTTTATCAATGTCGCTGATACCCACGATCTTGAAATTCGGATTGTTGACCAGGATGTCCAGATGACCGCCGCCCATCCAGTTGACACCGATGAAACCCAGAGTCACCCGGTTCCCCGCCGACGGACGCCCCGACGTACCCAGGGCCTGGCTGGTCAGCATGTACGGGCTCGCCAACGCGCCGACGGCCAGCCCGGCCCCGCGCTTCAGCAAGCCACGGCGTGTAATATTCGACTTACCATGCATGTAAAATCCTCCCTTGTATGAATAGTCCGTTCACATTTATAAACGCCACGGGGCCCGGTAAGGCCGGCTCAACCAGCGATTCAGGCTCGCATCGTTCGCGATTTCCTCTTTCACCGGATCCCAATCAATCGTTTTACCACTGCGGATGGCGATGTTACCCAAATGGCAGACGATCGCCGAGCGGGCCCCGATCTCCACATCGGTGATGGGACGCTTGCGGTTCTTGATGCATTCCAGCCAGTCGGCATGGTGCCCTTCGTACGATTCTCCCGGAACCCGGCGCAAATGCACGTCGCCACGGCCCAGCGGTTCCTTTTCGATCTCGGGGTTGCTTAATCGATACCCGTCGCGATTCACATTGATCCAGCCATCCGTCCCTTGAAACCATACGCCGCCATGCGGGGCATGACTGGCCGTATACAATATCAACCCATTAGCGTAAGTGTGTTTGACCTCGAACCGTCGAGCCGTCTCGAACAGCCCGTGAGTGGGAAACTCGGAACCGATTGGTTCCGTCCGCACCGGTCCGGTGTGATCCGTGCCGAATCCCCACTGGGCGATATCGTTGTGGTGCGCGCCCCAGTCGGTCATCATCCCCCCGGAATAGTCGTAAAACCAGCGAAAGTCGCGGTTGGCGCGCCGGGGGGTGTATTCCGCCCACGGTGCCGGCCCGAGCCAGAAATCCCAATCCAACTCCTGTGGCGGCGGTTGGTTTGGTTCCCAGTCACAAATGGGCGCGCCGCCGATCCCCGCCCGGGCCCAAAGCAATTTCCCGATCCGCCCGCTACGCACCCACTCGCAGGCCTTGCGGAAGCACGTGTATGACCGCTGCATACTGCCCGTTTGAAACACTGTTCCGTTTCGACGGGCCGCCCGCACCATCGCGGAAGCTTCGGCCACCGTCAGCGACAACGGCTTCTCGCAATACACATCCTTACCCGCATTGCAGGCGTCGATGGCGATTTTCGCGTGCCAGTGATCCGGCGTGGCGATCAATACCGCATCGATATCCGGCCGGGCCAGCAGTTCGCGATAATCGCGATATCCTTTGCCGTCCGGACCGATCTTGCTCACCGCCATCGCCAGATGTTTTTCATCCACGTCGGCGGCCGCCAGCAATTTGAACGCCGGGTTGCGATTCAGCGTCCGCAAGTGCTCCCAGCCCATCTCCCCCACGCCGATAAAGCCGAGTGTCACCCGCTCGCCCGCCGATGGGTCGCCTGTTGACCCCAAAGCCCGGCTGGTAAGCATATACGGACCGACCGCCAAGGCCACTCCTCGTTTAAGCAACCCTCGACGGCTGATAAATTTACCCTCAAAAAGCATCCTTATCCTCGCTGATCCGACGATCCGGGCACCTCGTCCACCTCATCCAGGCCGACAAAGTTCCGTAGCATACACCGGCGCATCCCGAATTAAAACCTTCCCAACCCGTGTAAAAGAGCGGCATATTTATTAACATTTACCGAACTTCACCGTTACAATACTGCTGGAAAGCAGATTATTCTCATTTTTCACTACCATTGACTTTGGATTGGAGGTAAAATGCACCCTATTCGTCAACTGACATGCGGACCACCCTTGGATGTTCAGCCACACCCGTGAGGACATGTCCGGTCTTGCATGACTTGTTAATGACGCGATCCTGCGAGGAGGGAACATGATGCGCTTCCACCCAGGCCTGTTCATGTCCATCGTTTTGGCTATCTGCATGATATGCGGATTGAACGGAAAGGCCCACGCCCTGACCGTAATTTATGTCGACGCCGACGCCACCGGGGCTAACAACGGCTCCAGTTGGGCGGATGCCTTCGTCGAGTTGCAGTCCGCCCTCGCCGCGCCCCCGCCCTACGAAATCCGCATCGCGGCCGGCACCTATACCCCCGATTACGATGCCGGCAGCCATACGCATACGGGCGATCGTGGAAAAAGTTTTATTCTCTTTGGCGGCATAACCCTCAAGGGCGGATACGCGGGTAATAGCCAACCCGATCCCGACCTGCGCGATATCGAGGCTTTCAAGACAACATTGAGCGGCGATATCGGCCTTGTCGGCAACCACGGCGACAACAGCTACCACGTCGTGTACATATACGATCTGTACCAGCCCGTTCTCATCGATGGAATCACCATCGCTCACGGCCGCGCGGACAATACCGGAAACTGGGAGTGGC
>CAZXSA010000113.1:0-15782 GCA_964642815.1 uncultured Planctomycetales bacterium
TGTCCGGCTTCCAAAACGTTCAGCAGTTCATCGATGAAATCCACCAGCATGAACCGAGTGGTCCAGATGGGGTAACGCCACTCGCGGTCCCAATGGGTATGGGAGACGAGGTGGGCGGTTCGTTTTTTTTGCGGTTTAGATTGCTCGGCCATGATTGTATTGACCTACTTCTTGACCCACATGCGCAGGTCGTTATCCAGCGTCCAGCCGGGGGCCTTGATTTCAAACGTATTTTGCTTGCGGTTCTTGTCTTCCATCAGCCGGGTGGTTTCGTCCCAGTTCTTCAGGCCGCTGAGGGCATCGAGCTGGGTCAGGTTGCAACTTCCGACGCAGTTGGCGTATTTGATGCAGCGTTCGATGCTCTCGCCGCGCAGGTAGGCGCTGAGGAAACCGGCGATGGAGGAATCGCCCGAGCCGGTGGCGCTGGCGATCGGTTCCACGTGATAAGCCGGGCACCAGAGCTGGCGGTTGTGCCAGTTGTCCGGGTTGCCCGGTTTGGCCCGACCCATTTCCGCGAAACGGGCCTTGTCTCCGGTCTTGATGTGGAATCCGCGATGGCCGGATTTCAGGGTGACGATCTTGCTGCCGAACTCGAGGAACTGATCGGACAGGGCGGTGTAATCGTTAATGTCGAAGAAGTCGATCAACTCGGCCCCGGCGTGTTCCTTTTTCATTTTCAGGAAACGGTCGCGCTGCATCATGAAGACGGCCTCCTCGATGCTGGGCAGGAAGATGTCGACATAAGGCAGGGTTTTCTTGAGGATGACATCCCAGGGGGCTTGGCCGGACTCCGAACGCGGGTCGGGCAGGGACATATCCAGCGAGGTCGTGGCCCCGGCCTGTTTGGCCCGGCGGAAAACCTCGGCCAGCTCGCGGCCTTCGTTGGCGAACATATTGTGCATGAGGGGCGGGTAGCCGAGGTGGAAGTGCCGAGCTTTTTCGACGAGTTTATAATCGACATCGGCGCTGCTGAAGGTGTCATTGGTGCCCGGATGGTGCAGGAAAATGCGATCGATTCCAGGCGGGGCGAGGGCGACGGTGTAGGAGGTATGCCCGCCTTTCTCGACCTTGATGCCCTCGGCCGAGGCGTAACGGCCGAGCCGTTCGATGACCGCCTTGCCGAAGTCGTCGTCGCCGACCTTGGCCATGAAACGCACGTCCATGCCCAGAATGTGCAGGCCGATGCCGGTATTGGACACCGGTCCGCCGGTGGAGGTCGCCACCGGGCCCATGTTCACCAGTTTGCCGGGGGTCATGATCTCGCCGATGTTCCGCGAGCCGGTATCGTGAAACTTGGGGATGATATCAAAGCAGATATGCCCCGCCGCCGCTACGTCGAATGTGTCCTTGGCCATCCAAATCTTCTCCACAGGTAAAGCAACACTGTTCTCGACCGGGAACACCCCTGTTCCCTGGCTCCGAAAAGCCCCGGAATATAGCGGTAAACGGCCTGCCCGTCCAGTCGGATTATGGGATAATCGGCCCCGCCGGCCTCGTTTTACAAGAGCAAGAGGTTGATTATCGTGGTCAGGTCAATTCCTTGATAATATGTTTGGCGAGGTTTTCATCGATTTCACTGTGTCTTGGAATCGGTTGAGATTTACCTGTAGATGGGTTCTTATACAGGTCGTGGCGTTTGCCATGTCGGACAAAGATGCATCCGGCGGAGGTGATTATTTTGATCAGGGTATTTCTTTTCATACGGTGAGCGTGAGTTGCTTGATGTCATGATCCCGAGGAACATCTTCCATGGTCATCATCAGGTAGGCTTCCCTCATATTCTCTTCAAGTTCTTTCAGCGTCTTGCCCTGGGTCATGATCTCCGGATGCTCCACGAGCTTACCCACCCAGAACTTCTTACCTTTCCAGTAAATCATCTTGATCTTGGTTTTCATCCATTCACCCGCCATGTCTCGCGCCTTGATGTTCGTGTAGAACGGACAAGGATCGCATCAGGATTTTGCCTTCGATGCCACGTAAGTTCAAGGTGGATGGTCTCCTCTGAACATCGCCGGCACCGGTGTCGCTGCTCTTTTGTATTTTAATCGGTACAGTATAGAGGAGCAACCTTGCTTGCCTTCCAATCAGCGCCGATGGGTCTACCCCTCGCCTGGGGGTTGCAGTTGTTGTTTCAGATCGTCGGGCAAGGCGTCCCAGAGCTGGGGATGGGCTTCGATCAGGCGGGCAATATCGCCAAGATCCTTGATCCTCTTGCTCTGTCTTCGGGTCGGATCGCTCCAGGCCCTTATTTTGCCTTTCAAGGTATCTTCCAGCGAAGCGACCCGCAGGAGAATGCCATGCACGTCCGCCGGGACCGCGCGGGAGGGAAACTCGCGATAAAACTCCTCGGTGGTAAGCAGGAAACTGACCTTCGAATGCCCTTTGAAGTTGATGGACCAGTCAAATCTTTCGGTTCGGAACCCCGCGTTCTCAAGCAAAGACACGGTACGTTCGATATCGTCGCTCGCCACCACGAAATCCACGTCCTGGGTGACCATCGGTTCGGTGGCCCAGTGATTGACGGCCACGCCGCCAATCGCGCACCAGGATACATCGGCCCGTTCCAGACAATCCACGAGACGCATCACATCGTCCGTGCCCCCCGAGGTTTGCCAGTCGTAGAACTGTTTCGCCATCATGGCCGCGTTCCGTCGAATCAAAGGCTGTCATTCGCACCCGAAACCGCTTTGTAATCCTAAAGTCAATCTAACGAGCTGGTCCATTGTTATCAAGTACATTCAGCGGATGCATAGTCGGGTGGCCCACGTCTTCGTATGTGTTTAGCGGCTATGCAATCAGAACCTGGAGCGGGAGCGACAGGCCGATGTAGTATGACCCATCGAGTACCGGAAGATTATCCCGCTATGGCCCCGCGCTCCCGCTTGGGGTTCTGATGCGTCACGCCAGCAAGCTATGTGTGTCGCTAACACGTACCCCATCTCGACACTCCTCCTTGCGGGATTCCCAGTCCACGAATGCCGGCACGTCCTATGGCTCGCTTCCTGTTACTCGTCTCCGAAGCCCGTTTTCACGTACGTAACGAAGTTGCCCTCTTGGGATACCCCGAATAGCCGCATGGATCCTTACTATCTCTGTGGTCGAACGATCCGCATCAGCCGCCGCGCTCCGCGAGGTCGGCTGCATGCGGTTGTTAGTCGATACAGGTTCATTTTGTTGCAGCCATAGCTGGCTCCGCCACAAAAGCGTCGCCCATCATCATCTTGTAATGTGCATCATGGCCCGACTTTTCGAAGATTCCACGGAAGACCTTGAGGTAATTGTCCACCGTCGAGTCATCAATAGAGACGTAGAAGTCGTCGTGCGCATAGTGCGAGCCGTCATGTACCCAAGAGCAAAGAGACCCGCAAATGAGCCTCTCCTTTCCGTCGAACATTGCGCACAACTGATGAAATTCGATACCGCCTAGTATCTTGAAGTAGTTTTCGAGGATACGTCGCAGCACATTCTGAATCCCAAGGTTCGACCGGTCCTTTTTCCGAACTTCTGCCCATAGCAGCTCGTATGACGTCTTGATGGGATTTGTCGGGTGCTTATCGATCTTCGACACCAGCCCCGGCTTCCTGACAATCCAGAACGTCTCCTCATTCATCGCTACATCTTTGCGTTTCGAGTTGTAGGTGACTTCCTTGTGGAAATATACGTTGTGTGTCAAGATAAAGATTTGCTTGATATGACCAGTGCCGGCTCGGACTTCTTCGAAAAGCCCTTTGATGAGGCTTCCGACTACAAAGAGGATGTCGCTGTCGAGGCTGGAAACTGGATCATCGAAAACGACGATTCGGTCCGTTGTCACCCCGCTATCTGATTCGCTGCCTTTCAGGAGGTGGTAGAAGTAGAGAAAGGTGACGAATGCCTTTTCACCCTCGCTCAACGTCGCTTTCGCATCGGTGCCATCGGACCGAATCAGTTTGTAGGACGTGCCGCTTTCTCCTTTTGCGAGTTTGAAGCCCTGAAAGCCGAAGGTGGTGAGCACTTGGTTAATCCCGTCAATTGTGGGCTGAACGCTCGTCGTCTGCTTCTCCAGTTCGCGAATCTCAGCGGCTTTCTTCTCCTTATCCGTCGTCGCGGCTGTGATCTGTACGGTCATGGCATCGATGGCTTTTTTCAGGGCATCTTCCGCCGTCTTGAAGGCGGCGAGGTCGGTTTTGAGTTCCTCAAGGACGAACTTCCAAACCTGCGCAGTCAGGGTCGTGCGCTCCGTCGTAATGTTTGCGACCATCTTTTTATGTGCCGCAACTTGGGTGTTGGCGGCATCAATCAAACCATTGATCCTCTTGGCGATATTGCTGACAGATTCCAACTCGACAACCTGACTTGCCTCCTTCTTCTTTTCCACAAGCCGCTGGTTGTTGAGCGTGATCTTCGTGACTAGCAGTTCCTTTTCTGTCTTTAGTTTTTCGACGTCGATAAATTTGGACGGAGCCGAGATGATTGCTGCGAGCTCTTGCTGAAGTCGGGCCGCATCTGTTGCATAATCGGTGGCGAGGTCGTCGATTGCCTTACTGTCGGTTACAAAGGTTTCGTCGAAATAATCCGTCAAACTTTGGGCAAATGCCTCTGTCGTGCTCTGCTGGCAAAACGGACACTTTCCGTCGTTCACGTCGTAGAATCCCCGTCCTGCGCTAACCCAGTCGCTGTTTCCAAGCTTCTTGATCATTGCGGCGATATCGACGTCTTCCTTTCCAATGACCCGCTTTTTCAGAATGGGGTTTGTTTCGTGGGCGATCAGATTGGCTGTATCGACGGATGCAACGTCAGCTTCGTCTGTGGGAGTCGGACCAAACACACTCTCAGCTCTCGTCTCGAGGTTCCCCTGTGTCTGAAGGGTGGCAGTGTTGGAAGCCAGCTCTTGAAGCACTTTATTCTTGAATTTTACCGCGTTGTTTCGATAGCCTTCGAAGGCTCCTTGGAGCTTCGCGTCATGCTTTTGCTTCTGCGCCCAGCACTTATCCTTGAATTCCTCTTCAAGGGCTGCTAACTCTCCCTTTTTGCCACCCGTTCCGTCAACGCCCTGCAATCCTTGAGTCAGATTTTCGATTTTTTTGGTTAGCGCGTTGAGTTCTTCTTTCGCCGTTGCGATCTTGGCTAACGTATCAACCTGCTTCTCACCCAGCGTGAAAACACCCTTTAGCTCAGCTGATTGAGTGAAGTTCCGATCCACAAAGTCGAGGTTGTAAACCATCGGCTGTAGGCGTGTCCCTTTCTGCCAGACTACTTTGCACCTTGGATAACTATCTTCATGTGCAATCACTCGGCTAATTGTCGTCTTGCCAGTGGCGTTGGAGCCAAATACAAACGTGAATTGTGACAGCCCATCGAGTACCTGGGGAGTGCTGCCGTAGGTTGCCACGTCGGCAATTGTGATTGACTCAATCATGTTCTATACCCTGCAGGATACTGCCCAATAAAGTTTAGCTTGATCCACCTGACTCCCCAAGCATGGCTCAGAGTGTCCGCCTGAGACGCCCCCGGGAACCCGGGGTGAAAATCGGTTCATCACCCTCACATGGGCGCGGGTTGCGGCGAACAATGGATTTATCACTACATCAAATGCCGATTCATGGAAGACCCTCCTTGCGCAAGAAAATCTACGGACCTGTTCAAGGTGATCCTCCGCCGTGGATGCCCGCGGTATGTTCAATATCCTCGACATAGAATGCCCTGCGTATAATGTGTATGTGTCCTGGTAAAATGTCAAGAGACAGTGTCCGGCGCGGTCACGGAACCCGGGAACATCCTCCCTTCCTGAATCCTTGTCGCAAGGTGTCGAACTGGCCCCTGGGCATCAAGTCCCGTCATCGTACGCGTACGGTCACGATCTGCTTGGGGCCGAGGGGGATTTCGACGCAGCCGTCGGCGAAGCTGAGAGCGCCTTTTCTTTGCCCTTCAAAATCGATTTGCTCGGCGGCGTTGCCTGGTTCGCATAATTCGATGGTTTCGACGATGGCCTCATCCTCGGGATTGAACATACGGAGGATCAGCGCGTTGTCGTTGCCCTGACGCTGCAGGGCGGTGATGACGGCCGTCTCCGGCGGAGTGGGCATGAAGGAATACGTCGGGGGTAGCGGGTCAGCCGGTGGAGGTATGTCATTGTCGTCCGCATCCAACTGTACGCTTCGGGGTGGGGCGGCCAGTTGCTGGCCGATCCGGCACAGTGCGGTTCGCGGCAGCGAACCTTGCAGGGGCATGATGGAATAGCGGAAGCTAAGTGTTCCCTGAATTTGTCCGCCCTCTTCGCCGGCCGTAAAGACCGTGTTGCGGAAAGCGCGGAAGAGGGTCAACGCCAGCGGGCGGGCGGGTCGATCGCCGACGGCCGACTCGGGCTGGCCGGTGCTGATGACCGCCAGGCCGCGACCATTCGGTTGAGGGTCGAAAACGGCCGTCCAGGTGTATTGCGGCTTGGTCTCCTCTTCCAGCTCGATATAGTTGCCGTCGCTGGCGGTCAAGGCGATGGGGCGTTCCACCACGTCAAAGGCCCCGTCGGCGAAATAGGTTTCGGCGCGGGTTCCGGTGGGCAACAACACGCGCAGCCGATGATCGCGAACCGTGTTCTCCACCATCGTTTCAACCTCGACACGATCCGCTCCACGGCGGAGAGTGACGTAGTTGGTGATCCGCAGGGGACCGGTTTCCTCGGCGCGTGCGTGCCGGGCGAAATCGTAGGTTCGCGGCAGATTCATGGTGACGGTGATTTTCAGGGTGCATTTGGCGATCCCGTCGGCCACGAAAGCGGTTTCCGCGGCGGCGGCGATGGAGCTGTATACCTGATCGTTGGCGGGGCGGCCGAACCACCAGCCATCGCCGATGTCCGCGCCATCCTCAAAGGTCAGGAGATTCTCATAAGTCTGGTTATTGCGTTTATCCGTGAGGGCTAGCGTCCCGTTGCTCTGAACGCTAACGCGAAGGAATTCGTTTTCCATCGTGTGATCGTCCACGCGCATGCTGCCGACGTAACGGGTGGGCACGCCCTTGGCGACCGGCCGTACGATGAGTGTCGTGTAGCCGTAGGGTGGGATTTGGAGCGGCAGGCAAACATCGATTTCATGCCGATTGACCGGCTGCGGCATCTTGCGAGGCCGGCGGCGGAAGAAGGGGCGGTTCATGCGTTGGGCGAGAAGCTGGTAAGGGATTTCCCCGCCATCGGCGTCGGCCAGACGGAAACTGATCTTGTGTTCGTAGCCGAAGCCCTCGAAGAAGGTTTCCTCGATATCGGTGGGGAAGCGCAGGGTGAGATCCACGGGGCCATCGATCGGCCGGGCGGTGGGATTAAAGACCACGACGGCAAAGTCTTTTTCGTTCATCGACGGCCGGCTTACCTGTCGAGCGATATGACGTATGGCGTCGTCAGCCACCAGCCGGGCGATCTGGAGCGACTGATCGAAGCGAAAAACCATGTCCTTGTGGACCTGATCGATGGAGCAACCGCAGATCGAATCATGCGGATGATTGGTCAGCAAATGTTTCCAGGCCACGTGCAGATACTCATGCGGATAGGGTTTACCGAGCAGATCGGCGAAGGCCGCGAAAGGCTCGGCCCAAAGTCCCAGCTCATTTTCGCAGCGGGCGTTGGCCTGCTTGATCGGGATGCGGCTGGAGAGCACGCCCACCAGGAGATAGCACTCGTCGGCGGGCGGGCAGGGGTAGCGCATTTCTCCCCGATGAACATAAGTGATTTTATCGCGCTGCTCGCGGAGTTCCTCGATGAAACCCTCCAGATGCGAATGGACGAATTCCACATCCTCGAAGCGTTGGCCGGCCAGGCGCAGTAACTCGGTGGTGCGCGGCTCGATTTCCAGGTGGTCACTGCCGTCAAAAAGCAGGATAGACGAGGTCGGGCAGCGTTTGCGTTCCTGTTCGACCAGTCGGGATAAACCTTCCAGGGCATGATCGATATCGAATGGCTGGTCAACCTTATGAATGTTCCGTACCCAGCAGCCGTACTGGCCATAGGATCTGTTAAATCGATAGGCAAGGACTTCACTACCGTCGGCCGCCTGCCAGCGGAAAAGGCCGCCATGAACGTCCTCGTGGGTACCCCGAAACATTTGGGCGTTGTCGATGCCGAACCCACGGAGAATCTGGGGGAGCTGCGAATTATGTCCGAACATGTCGCAGATAAAGCCGATGCGGGCGGGCGGTCCAAACCGGGCGGCGGTCCGGAGGCCGAGTTGCAGGTTGCGAATCAGGGACTCGCCGCTGGGGAGGAACTCGTCGGGCATGGCGTACCAAGGGCCGATGCGCAGTCGGCCGGCCTGGGCGAGTTCTCGGATGAGCGGTTCGCGTTCCGGCCGGATTTCCAGGTAGTCCTCGATCAGGATGCTCTGGCCGTCGGTCGTGAAATAACGGAAGTCCGGGTTTTTCCGCATGTGCTCGAGCAGCTCGTCCATCATCGCGACAAGCCGGTAACGAAAACCTTGGAAAGACTGGTACCATTCGCGGTCCCAGTGGGTACTGGATACATAATGGGCGGTGATCGACTTTGGGGACACAGGGCAACTCCTCTTTGAATAAACCAAACGTCGTAGTTTTATCCCTTTGACGGGCGGGAAAGTCAAGACGGGGAACAGGAAAGAACAGGACAGGTGCGCATGCAAAAACACATACCATAAATTGCGGCGGCAACGGATTCGCCGCCTTCCTTGCATGACAGGCGGTCCGGCCCGGGTCGTTGGGTCGCGGGGTCTTGCGTTTTGAACAATCCGTAAATCAATCACGGAGCTATTTACTTATCATCTCTTGAAGCGATTTCTCGATGGTCGCGAGCCAAACGGGAATATCGCCAGGGGTGCGTGAGGTAATCAACTGCCCGTCACGCACGACGGTCTCGTCCTGGTACTTGGCTCCCGCGTCCCGAAGTTCGTCGGCCATCTTGGCATAGCACGTCATCGTTCGCCCCTCGACGACACCGGCCGTGACCAATATCTGCGGACCGTGGCAGATGGCGGCGATGGGCCTGCCCAACGCGAAGAACTCGCGGGTGAACTTGAGCACGTTGTCATCCTGGCGTATCTCCGCCGGCGCCTTGCCACCCGGCAAGACCAGTATGTCGAAGTCCTTCGCGTTCACATCCGATACGGATTTCTGGATGTACATCTGAATACCGCTGTTGTAGGCCGTCACCTTTTCGGGCTTTAGGCCGACGACGGTCACTTTGGCGCCCCGGTTGGCCAGAAACGCCATGGGCATCAGCGTCTCGGCATCCTGGAAGCCTTCGCCGGTCAGCACGGCGACCCGAACCTTCTTGAAGGGAAGCTCATGGGTTTGGGCGGCTTTTTTGTCCGTCGCCTGTCCCTCGTCGGCGGAGGCACTGATCGCAAAGTAGCCCACCGGTATCGCCAGGGCGACCATCAGCAATATGGCGAGTCTTGCCTTTCGCATTATTTTCTCCTTGCGTGTTATACGAACCGATATCCTGTCCTGGACCGGCTACGCCACCGACCCTAATGACCCTATTATAGTCCTGAAAACAGGCGAGGGGCCGGCGTGGGGACAGGAATCCAAGGGCGTTTATCGACGAGTAGACACTGATCGCGTGCCGTTGAATTCGTTCGACGGGAAAAGGTTTCCTGAGTCCTGAATCGAAACGCAAACAACCCCTTGTTCATGTTCCACGGGAATAGGCGCTTCTCCCCTTGCGTCCCAACGGTTAAACGATTCGAGCGAACTCAAGGAAGACGGCGGCTTTACCGTCGCTTTCATGCCGTTTTCGATGCCCCGAGGCCTGGCCGGTCAGCCTTCCTCTACAATCTTTAGTTTCATCACATCGGCCAGGTGCCGCGCGGTTCGCAGGTGGTCGCCGTAGAACACGACGCGGTGCAGGAGCGTCATCATGTCGCCTTCGAGCACGCCACCGCCCCAGTTACGTACCATTTTGGCCGCGTCGCTCACCTCGGTGACGATCTGAGTCCGGCACGCGCGGTTCGACTTATCGGGTACCTCCCTGATGGTGCCGGTCGAAATCAAGAGCGTGTCGAGATTGACCAGCTTGGTCCGGGTGATCTTCTGACCGAGTTTGTAAAAGATTTCGGGTACGACCCCGCCGCCGATCTCGGAATGGCTGCGCAGAAGGTAAGGTGACTCGGGGCCGTCGGGGCCTTCCATTTTCAGCGGGCCGACGCAATGCGCGGTCCACAGGACGTTCTTGGAGATGTCGAACGTGGCGTTGCCCTGGAAGCCCGCGAGGCCGGCCAGATGCTGGAAGATAAGCATGGTCAATAGCGAATCCATGTCACCCTCGCACGAGGCGGGGATGCCGCGATCACGGAGCCGGGTAAATCCAAGGCAGGGGAAACCGCGGTCGAGCCACCCCATGCACGTCCCTACCGCCAGCGCCTGGGCCTGTTCCTCATCCATCAGCCGTTCCAGGGCGAGGCTGACCCGGGCGGCTTTTAGCATGTCTTCGTCATTAGGTTCGATGATCTTCCTCGCGCCGCGGGTCCAGGCTTCAGCCTCCGCTTTGGCCTTGGCCGGATCCACCGCTTCCAACAGCTCGTCGAAACGCGATTGAGGGATGACGACTACATCGGTGCCAAATTTCGACTTGACCTGCTCCGGGGCGCAGGCCGGTGATGTGCCGCGGAACGGGGTGAAGACCAACACGCGGCTGTGACGCATGAGCGGGACGACGCGAAGCACCCGGGCGGCATGCTCCAGCTCGCCGTAATCGCTGCTGTTAAACATCGTGACCGGCTTACCCTCTTTTTGCCATCGGAAGGGATACATCCAGTCATGACCGCTGGCGGGGGCGGAATAGACGGCCAGAGGGCATCCGGCCTCAAGTATCGGCTTTGATGCATTGAGTAGTCCGGTAATCGACGTATTTATGGCTAGAACGGGTGCGTCCTTACCAGCCTCTTTCATTACCGCCGCGGCCTGTTCGGCGTCGGAGGCGCGGCCGACAACGAATTCGACGTTTCCCAGTTTCTTCTCGATCTCGCCCAGGCGCTTCCGCATGGCGTCGATCTCGCTCTCGCAGACGCCCCAGGCGCGATCGCAAGGCACGGGCTTGCCGGTGAAGATGGCGGCGATACGCACTTTTTTGGGGAGGGGGTTGGCTGGAGCGGCGGCCTGTGCCCGGACATGGCCGGCAGCCATTAGAACGCCTCCGATCGCGGCCGCACCCAGGAATTCACGTCGATTGCAATTCTCGCACATGGTATGCCTCCACAAGACTGAGTTGATTGGATAGTTGATCTGTTGCGTTATTGCCGGGGTGGGTTTTGAGTCCCCAGCATGTCGCGGAACACCGTTGGATTATGGCCCATTATCGTGGTGGTTGTCAATAGAAATAAAGGGGAGTGTCCTTCGTTGGCGTATTTTCGCGACCGGGTTTATAATACGCCTTTGGCAGGGATGAACCTATAAGCCGCTTGAAGGAGCAGTAAGATGAACTTTGAAGACCCCGTCGGTACCCTCCAGGATATGACTGACCGGATCGTCTCGATTCGGGACTCTCTTTGACCTGCCGAACAAGATATCCCGCCGTGGCGAATTGGAGCGGATCATGTCCGAGGCGGGCTTCTGGGACAACCAGGAGCGAGCTCGTCAGATTGTCGGTGAACTCAAGGCCCTTAAGGGTGTCATCGAGCCGGTCCAGGGCGTACTCAAACGCGCCGAGGACGCCGCCGCATTGCTTGAGCTAGCCCGAGAAGCCAACGACGCTGACAGCTTCAACGAATTAGACAAAGAATTGCTCGAAATTCGTGAGCGTCTGGCCAGTGTCGAGTTGATGACCCTTCTGTCCCGAAAGAACGATGAGAGGGATTGTTTTTTCAGCATTCAGGCGGGCGCGGGGGGGACCGAGGCCTGCGACTGGGCGGAAATGCTCCTGCGTATGTATTTGCGGTATTTCGAGCGTAATGATTACCAGGTCGAGGAACTGGCCCGCACCGATGGCGAGGAGGCCGGTTTGCGCAGCATCACTCTGCGCGTGGCCGGTTTTTACGCGACAGGTTATTTGTCCTGCGAGCGAGGTGTCCACCGCCTCGTACGCATAAGCCCCTTTGACGCCAATGCCCGCCGGCACACCAGCTTTGCCGCCGTTGATGTGTTACCGATTCTTGACGACCTCGACGTGGAACTGAAGGAGGCCGAGCTGGACATCGTCTTTTTCCGCCGGGCCGCCGGGGCGGGCGGACAGAATGTCAACAAAGTCGCCACCGCGGTTCGAGTCAAGCATATTCCCACCGGCATCGTAGTGGAATGTGTCAACGAACGCAGCCAGCAGCAAAATAAACGGGTCGCTCTTTCCATTCTCCAGGCCAAGATCGAGCGTCTAAAGCAGGAGCAACGCGACCAGGAGCTGCAAAAACTCTACGGCGATAAGGGCGAAATCGCCTGGGGCAGCCAGATACGCAGTTATGTACTTGACGACCATCGGGTCAAGGACCACCGTACCGGCGTGGAAACGGGCGATCCGGAACGTGTTCTGGACGGCGATTTGCAAATGTTCATCGAGGCCGAGCTTCGCCGTCGGGCCAGCAGGAAGAAGTAAATGGTCGTGCACGCGGGACGCGGGGCGTGTATTTCAGATGGATCAGACACACAATTCCGCCATGCCTGATGTCGTGCTTGTATCCGACAAAAGCCTGAGACGCGACTGGCTTGCGGTTACACTGCTCGCCGGTCTCTATGTGGTTACGGCATGGTTTTCCGTGCAACACATCAATCCACAGTGGGATGAAACCAGTGACTTACACGCAACCCGGGGGTTGCTGGAGAATCCCTTGGTCGGCAGCGGGATCGACGGCTCGCAGGCTCGCTTGCCGATGTATGTGACCGCCGCGATTTTTGCTTTGACCGGTCCATCGCTTCCCGTGGCCCGGATGGTCGCCATTTTGTTCAGCGCGGCGGCCATCGTGTTGACTTACGTGGCCGGCCGGGCCTGGTTCAACCGATCGGCCGCTTTGGTTGCCGCTGTTTTACTGGCCATTTCGCCATATTATCTCGGTTTTGGCCGATACGCCTTCACCGAGGGTGATGCCTTCTGTCCCCCGGCCGTGCTCCTGACATTGCTGGCGTATATCAGTTATCTTCGGCAACGCGATACACTGCGTCTGTTGTTGCTGACCGCGGCCCTGGCCTTGGCGGCCGCGACCAAGTTTTATCACCTGTTTTTTATTCCGCCGCTGATGCTTTGTGACTATATCGAATTGCGTGCGCAAGACGACAAAGGCGACTTGCCCGAAACTCGTCGAGGAATGTATGGCTGGGCAACAGGCGCCTTTATGCTTCAAATGCTGGCGATGATCGTGACCCAGTTCGATTTCGGACGGCTGGCTCTTGGCTGCTGGGGACTGGGGTTACTGGTATTGCTGATCGGTTATTTCACGATCTTGCGCGGGGCCATGCGCGGCACGCATGACGGGGCGTGCTGGACCACGCTGACCGCCTGGATGGTGATATTGCCCGCGGCCGGTGCCGCCTGCCTGGCCCTGTTTCCCGAGCATGTTCTGCATCCCGAGACCCCCAGGGCCATGTATCGTCATTTGTTCCACCGGCTTAATTTTTTGCCGATGACCCCTTTCATTGATCCGGCTCGGTTGTATCTTGGAATCATACTGGTCAAAGCGGGCCCACCCCTAGGATTAACCACGCTGGCGGCCTTGGTCTGGGCGTGGTGGCGGGCGCCTCGCGAGCCGATCAGTCGCGTGCTGGCCGGCACGGTGATTCTCTACATATTATTTTTGACCACTCAATACCTGCGGCAGACCTTTTATTTAATGAGTATTTATCCCCTGCTGATTCTTTTGTTGGCCGCTTTCGTCATCTGGACATACCAGAACTTGCGCTCGCGAAAACTCCTGCAATCCGCGTGGGTGGCCTGGTCGGCTACCGGGGTTATATTTCTTTTCTGGGGAACGGTCAGCGTCTATCCCGAGTTTGGTTATTACGGGTATACGATCGTGGGGGATCGCTGGATGGGGGCTGAGTCCCGCGGCTATCGTAATCTGATTCAGGTGACCAACGACGGGACGGTTGACGCTCTGGACTGGTGCGCGGCCCACGTGCCCCCCGGCCGCCGGGTGGTCAGTTATCTATGGGATGATCGGGTGCTTGATGATTACGTGGACGCCCACCCCCCGGCGTATGAGTTGGTTCGCCGCCTTGCCTGGGAGTATAAAGATCATGGTCCGCCGATCGACGACGCCGATTATCTCCTACTGAGCATGAACAACGAGGTCAGTTATGACGATCTTCCATCGGCCGACGAATTTGTTCGCTGGTTCGATCCGCGGCCGGTGCATGTGGTCTGGCGGGGGCGGGGGTCTTATCGCATGGCCGTGGTTATGATCTATCAACGTCGTTCGCCGGAAGATGTGACTGGTCAAGCCGCTTCGATGGCTCAATAATAATAGAAGGAACCTATTATGCGTTGGGTAGGTTATCCCGCCGCGAAAGCCGAGGATTTCGTGGCTTTGATAGGGGGTCAAAGTAACAACCGTGAACACGGAAGAACCAAGCATGAGCGATAACCCATCAACCGAACAGTCGGTCGATCCGTCCCGCCCCTCGGCTTCCCGCGGTGGCTATCGCTTCCTGCTGGTGATGCTGGCGCTTTTCCTGTTTGCGTTTTGGTATGCGTCCCGCCCAGGATCACCGTCGGGGCCGGTGGTGGATATATCATCGGCGCTTACCGAGGCGACTCGGCAGAACAAGCCGGTACTTCTGAAATTCCATGCCGACTGGTGCGGTCCATGCCGGTGGATGGCGAAGGAGGTGTTCGCGAAGGACTCCGTTCGGCAGGCCCTGGCCGATTGGGTCGTGGTGGATGTTGATTGTGACACTAACAAGAAGCTGGCCGAGAAATACCGTGTGCCCAGCGTACCCGCATTTGTCATCTTATCTCCACGGGGCGAGGAAATTGGTCGTTGGCAAAACGGGGCCATGTCGGCCGAGCAACTGCTTGATTTTTTGCAGGCTGTCCGGGCCAAGATGAAACCGGCTTCATGAACGACGATTCCGCATACACGCCGCGCAAGTGCATCTCCATATCGACAAGACCCATCGTTACTTGATCCGTGTTTCGGAAGGATCAATGAGTGCGTTGCTTGCATTTAACTGTTTTTTTCGCATTCCATCCGGTCGTGTGATCCAGCCGAGGAACCCTTCTCGAATTCCGCGTCATGATTTGGATTTCGCGAGTAAATCCGTATATAGTGCGGGTCCGGACGGTCGGCAAGGCTGCCGAATTCGTGAGTGCTTACTGTTCCCGAATACCGGAGAATCGAGATGAGCCAGTTAAGAGGATGGGCAACGATTGGTTTGCTGATGGTTTTGGCGGCCGCCATGTGGATCAGCGGATGCGGGCCGATGGATATCGCCCCCGAACGATCGACGGCCCCCGTGCTAGCCTCGGCCGACTGGATCTGGGCTCCCGAGGTCGGTCCGAACCCGAAAAACCGCTTCACCTATTTTCGCAAAGTGGTTGACCTGCCGGTTATCCCGGAAAGTGCCATGTTGCATATGGCCGCCGACAGCAATGCCCGTCTGTGGATCAACGGGCAAATCGTTAAGCGCAAAGTCTCCCGGTATCATGAAAAACTGATCACCACCGACCGGATCAATGCCGCTCCATATTTGCACACCGGAAAAAACGTGATTCTCGTCCTGCACCATAACTGGGGCGAGATCGTCACCTTCCAGCGGACGGGAAACATTCACGCCGGCCTGTATTTGAATAGCTCATGGATCAAAACTGACGGATCCTGGAAATGCCTGCAAGCGCCGGAATTCGTGGAGCATGAGACGCAGATTTGCGG
>CAZXSA010000114.1:0-15471 GCA_964642815.1 uncultured Planctomycetales bacterium
GCGATCCGGCTTGTGCGGGCCATGGCGATGCCCAGGGCGGCGGCCGGGCGGTGAGCCAGCCCGCGAGCCACATCGATCAACGCAGCCGCGTAGTCTCGCGGGCCGGCCAGATGATGCACGCACAGGGCGTCGCAGGCCTGCTCCTGCGTCGAGCCTATAGTTTGCCAAGCCGGCCAGAGCAGCGGGTGAGGCCAATAGACCACTCGGGCAACGTGCAGAACGATCTGCCAGAAATAATCGTTCCGGCGAACGTGGGCCAGTTCGTGCAACAGAATGGCCTCGCGCTGTTTGGCCGTGGCCGAATCCGCCAGCGTCTCGGGCAGCAGAATCATAGGCCGGCGCAACCCAAAGACGATCGGCACTGTAACTTCCCCATTCGTGCCAATGGCCACGGGTGATTGAACTCCCAGGCACTCTTTCCAATGTTGTAGTGCCGTAACCCAGTCTGGATCGTCGAGGAGAACGGCCGCCTTGCGCAACCGGCGCAAAGCCAGCGCCGAACCGAGCAGCCGTATCGCCAACACCATCGCCCCGGCCAGATAAGTAAGCATCACGGCGGCCGGCCACCAAGGCGTTGCCCGTTCGCTCAAGGCTGCATGGTCGGTGGTGTCGGACTCTGTGCCCGCTATTACAGGAGAGGGGAGCGGATTGGGTGACGGTGCGACTTCGCCGGCCGAAACATCGGAATCCATCATGGCCGGTTGAAGGTCGATACCTTGCGAATCGGTATTATCGTTGGGTATCGCCTCACTGGTTTTGGTTGGAGCATCCATCGCCGGCCTCGGCAGGCAGCAGATCCGCCAGCTCGGTAAAGCCGTCGTCGCCAGAGGCAGCAATAAAAGGCCGACAAGGCAGGCGTTCCAGATCGATGACCGGATTAATACATTTCGTCGAAAGACAACCGAGGTCAGCAGATAAACCAGAAGAACAATCAATGCAGCCTTAATGGCGATATCCGCTCCGATGTGTATCCATGTTTCGGCGTTCAACCAGGCATTTAGCGTATTAAACATGTCGCTTCCCTTTCGTGTTCATTAGAATCGGCAAACCATAATTCAATTCCGCATACCAGCCCGAAGCAGTTTACCAAGCTTGCCTCGCCTTGGCGGGCCGTGGCGGGCGAGCGAGGGTCCGGTCATCGCCGGCGAATTGTTGTCCCTCGCTAGCGCTTCGGGCTGGTGTTCCCTTGCTTGCGCTGCGGGCTGGTGTTCCCTTGCTTGCGCTGCGGGCTGGTGTGCCCTTGCTGGCGCTTCGGGCTGGTGGACCCTTGCTGGCCCGCCACGGCCCGCCAAGGCGAGGCAAGCTTGGTAAACTGCTTCGGGCTGGTAGTGGTATCGGGTTGGAATGGTTCTACTCATTGGTAGCATTTTCTCGGTCTTGGTTATTGATCGATTTCAGTTGATCCAATTGTTGTGGAGTCAGGGCCTCGTCCTCAATCAGCCGCAAGACCAATGCCTCGGCCGAGCCGCCGAAAAACCGTTTCAGCACGCTATGGACCGCCTTGCGTTCCGCGTTGACGCGTTTGATCGCCGGCCTATAGATGAACGCCTTGCCCTTGGCGGTGTGTTTGACGTACCCCTTGCCTTCCAGCACACGCAAGAGCGTGCGGACCGTCGAGTCGTGCAGTTCCATCGGCAGGGCAGCGCGAATCCGCTCGGCGGTCGCTTCTCCCTCATCCCACAGGATGGCCATGATCTGTGCTTCACGCTGGGTGAGGGTGTCCGATTCGGGTCTGGGCATGAGCGGTCCTCCTATATGTTATATAATTAACATATACACCCGGTTGCGGGAAAAAGCAAGTCCTCATGTTAAATAATTAACGGATATTTCCCGGTCAATCGTTTCAGGCGGCTCATAGTGGTCTTGTCGCCGGCTTGGAAGGGGTGGAGGGCGGATGCTCATACCCCGTATGTTAGTGTTTACTATCAATTGTATCTCCTTTTATGGCAAGACGATATCGCGGTTTTTCCGAAGTTTGGCTTCGTTTGGCGCTTTTGCAATTCTCACCACGGTCGCCGACGCTCCATAGCTATGGCGACGGAGCGAGGCGCGGAGACCCGCCCAGGCGAGGTCCTCTAAAGCGAGATTCCACCTTGGCGAATTCCGCCTTTGGCGAACGCGGAGACACGGAGAAAATTGGGGGGAGAAAAGCGTAGGGAAAATGTCACGGATAGGCAGGTGGGTGTTGGGAGTCATGGCGTATGTTCCATTACCTGGGGGCTTTCGTTGTCTCGGTTCGCGAAGTGGGCGCGCGGTTATCCCATGGTAATAACACGCAGGGGTGAACCGGAAAAACGGGTTTTTGTGGAACGGGTGATAAGGAGCGGTGATTATCCGGCCGCCGTGTTCTTTCACGGTCGATCAAAATCTCATTTTCATGATGCCACAGGCAAAGGCGGGTGTTCAGCCGGACATATCCGGCAGGCGGACCTTTCCGGTAACCTGATCGATCCGGACCTTCACGACGACTTTCACGATTTTCTGTGTCGGAGACGGTTGGGCGGAAATCAGACGCGGCGCATGGATGTCGGCTGGGGCGAAGATGGCGAAATCGCCGGCGCGAAATTCGATCAGCGAGCCGCATGCCTCGTAAAGAATCACGTCTTTTTGGGGGTTATACGGTTGTTTTACCTTCAGGCCGGGAACCAAGGCGGCATAACCCATGCGCTCAGCCCCCTGGGCGACATATTGCACGTCGAAATATTCGCGGTGGGCTTCCCAGACGGTCTGTTCGAGCGTTCTCGGTTCGTAGTGCTGAACCACGGCATAGACTTGCCGGCCGTCGAGCTCGTATTCGCCCGGTTTGATGCCGGAAAAGTCGTTCTGGGCCAGGTATTCCAGGGCGCTGACGATGCCTGGCCCCATGGGATAGTACAACATCGCGTTCTCGATCCGATCGACGATCATGGTGTCTCCCTGGCAAATAGAGGAATCATTATGGGACACGGTCTAAGTGGATAACACCTCAACGGAGAGTACTTCTTTCACCGGATGATCGCCCGCTACCATCTGGTCGATTTTATCGAGGGTGGTAGCATGGAAATACCTCTCACCACAATCGGTGCATACCTCGGCATCAACATTCTCGACAATGTATAACTTGCCTTTGTACCAATGCTGTTTTTTGACCTTGCGCAGGCTGGTATCGGCGTTGCAGAATTCGCATTTCATAAACATCACCTCTTTTCGTATACCGTAATGATAATCAACGGACCGGTTTCTTGGAACCGGCACAGTACGGACATTATCCGACCATCGCCTGATGGACCTTGTACCCGATACCTCGTGCCTCTGGGATCATGCGTCAACTTTTTCTCCACAAATCCCTCAAGAACCGCATTCTCGACATCACTGCGCTCAAATCCGTCCTGGACCATCTCCTCTTCCGCATGAGAGGTATAGATAATAGTCACGATTCAGTATCTTGTTGCGTAGTCGCTCGATAACAGACACTTACGGTCTCCATGAATGGTCTACGATCATCGACCATATAGCGTTCATCCAGCCCGTTACTATTTTGATCTTAGCAACAATGGGAATATGGTCAAACCGTGCTTGTGATTATCCAAGAAGATTTCGAGTTCCGCAATAATAACCTGGGCTTATGTTGTACCTCTTTTGGCCTACCAAAACATACTGGAGATTATAGAGTCTTTCCTTGCCATACAGAGGACACGATGATGTAATAATAAGCTAAGAGATATTTATGACTTTGTTTGGCATAAAAAGTATGAACAACGACTATGACATCATGGTGATCGGTGGGGGGCACGCGGGGGCGGAGGCGGCCTGGGCGGCGGCGCGGATGGGGTGCCGCACGGCGCTGGTCACCATGCGAATCGAGGCCATTGGGCGGATGAGCTGCAACCCCGCCATCGGTGGGCTTGGTAAGGGGCAGATGGTCCGGGAAATCGATGCTCTTGGCGGGTTGATGGCCTTGGCCACCGACGAAGGCGGCATCCAGTTTCGTATGCTCAACCGCAGCAAAGGGCCGGCCGTCTGGGCCCCGCGAGCCCAGGCCGATCGCGGTCTCTACGCCGCGGCCGTCCAACGCATGTTGCGTGAAACCGCAAACCTCGACCTGATCGAGGCCACCGCCGAGGAATTGCTCGTCGAGGAATGTTGCGATCTGCCAGCCCGAAGCGCGAGCGAGGGTATGCCAGCCCGCAGCGCAAGCAAGGGACCGGGGCAGACGGAAGGACGGAGAGAGGGAGAGACGGAGAGAAAAGCAAGCATTACCGGCGTTCGTCTCCACGATGGTCGGTTGCTGCGTTGCCGGGCGGCGATTTTGACCACGGGCACTTTTCTGCGCGGCCTCATGCACTGTGGCGAGGAAAAGACCGTCGGTGGGCGGATCGGTGAACCGGCCGCCATGAGTCTCAGCTCCAGCCTGGAAAGACTCGGCTTTACCCTCGCCCGGCTTAAGACCGGTACGCCGCCGCGCGTGCATCGTGATTCGGTCGATTTCAATTGCCTGCAACCGCAGGCCGGCGATAATCCGCCGGTGCCGTTTTCGTTTTTGACCGAGAACATCCCACAGCGACAGATTGAATGTTGGATCGCCCATACCAACGAGCGCACCCACGAAATCATCCAGGCCAATCTGTCCCGGGCTCCTATGTACAGCGGCCAGATCAAATCGCGCGGGCCGCGTTATTGCCCAAGCATCGAGGACAAGGTGGTCCGCTTTTCCGATAAGAATTCGCATCAGGTGTTCCTCGAACCGGAGGGATACGACGACCCGTGGATGTACTGTAACGGTATTCCCACGTCGCTGCCGCGCGATGTGCAGGACGCGATGGTGCATTCCATTCCCGGTCTGGAAAAGGCGGAAATCGTACAATACGGCTATGCCATCGAATACGACTGGGTGCCGACCGACCAGATTACCTCGACGCTGGAAAGCAAGCCGGTGGCCGGTTTGTATCTGGCCGGCCAGATCAACGGTACAAGCGGCTACGAGGAGGCCGCCGCCCAGGGCCTGCTGGCCGCGATCAACGCCGCCGCCCGGCTGAAAGGGACCGAACCGGTCGTTCTCGGCCGCGACCAGGCCTATATCGGCGTGATGATCGACGACATCGTGACCCGCCCGCCGGACGAGCCCTATCGCATGTTCACGTCGCGAGCCGAATACCGTTTGCATTTACGCAGCGACAATGCCGATACCCGGTTGACGCCTATCGGCCGGCGGGTGGGTTTGGTCGACGATCTACGTTGGATGCACTTTCAGCAAAAACAGGCGGCTATCGAGGAGCTTCAGGCCCTTCTGAAAACAACTCATTTCCAAGGGCGATCTCTTCAGGACTGGATGCGCCGCCCGGATGCGCGTCTGCGCGACTTGATTTCCCGGATTCCCTCGCTGAACCTCGACGCGTATGCTCCCGCGGTAATCGACGCGGTTGAAATCGCCGCCCGATATGCCGGTTATCTTGAACGCGAGCAGCGGGTCATTCAGCGTTACAAGCAGATGGAAGCGCGCCTCATTCCGGCCGGCTTCGATTACGCCGCCATGCCCGAACTTCGCCGCGAGGCCCGTGAGAAATTCGCCCGCGTTCAGCCGCGCAGCCTCGGCCAAGCCGCCCGCATCAGCGGTATCAGCCCGGCCGACATCGCCACCCTTTCGATTTATCTCGCCCGGCATCATCGAGAATCGGCTTGAGCGAAAGATCATGAAAGCTTGAGCGAAAGATCATGAAAGTGGCGGCCACGTCTTGACGTGAACGCGAGATTCATTACCCTTACTTCCGGCGGAAACGTATTTTCCGCATCAACTTGTCGATTCTTGAGAGCCTTCGTTTTTTATAATGCAAAGGTAAACCTATGATTCGCATGATCGGTATTTCAATGTTGTTGACCATGTCAATCGGACATCAGTCCGCATGGGCGGCCACCACGTTGAAGCACTATTATGCTCACGATGCGGTCGAAGACGAGCATGGGGTCATCGCACCGTGGTACAAGGGACAGAACGGCCAGTGCGACGCCCGTGTACGCATCTCCGCCGAGACTCTCAAACGCTATCCCTGGAGCGATCCGCAAAAAGCCGCGAAACGCCTGCCGGAATACATCTACAGCGGGCATTGGAATATCAGCGATGACGGCACGATCACGATCCCGACGTTTACGGATTGGAATAACGGCGACTATGGCCAGCGGGCGGCTTATACCCTGGCCGGCCTGATCGAATATTATCGCTATACCGGTGACGCGACGGCCTTGGCGCATATCAATCTTTATGCCGATGCCCTGCTTGAGTTTGCCTTAACGCCCGAGGATCATCCCTGGCCGAAGTTCCTGATCAGTGTACCGGTCCGAGGCAAGTCTTACGGCCAGGCGGACCCGCGTGGTTTCATTCAACTGGAAATTGTCAGCGAAGTGGGGGTCATGTTGATCCGGGCCGCCCAGATCACCGGAAATGAGCGTTGGATGGAAGCGGCCAGGCATTGGGGTGATCTGATCGCCGAGAATCGGCTGAGCGAACCGGGTTTGCCACCCTGGTCGCGATACGCGAATCCGCAGGATGTCCTTTGGGAGGACCGCTTGACCGGTGGCGTGGTATATCACCTCGAATTCTTCGATGAATTGATCCGGGCGGGTTACACCGGGCGGGGGAATGCCATCCCGGCCGCCCGCGAGGCCGCGATGTCTTATCTGCGCGACGTGCTGCTGCCGAATTGGACGGGCTATGATACCTGGGGCCGTAACTACTGGGATTGGCCTTGCCCCACGCGAAATGAAAATGTCACTACGTTTGTCGCCCGTTATATGATGAACCATCCGGACGAGTTTCCCAACTGGCGATGCGATATTCGCAACATCCTGGGCCTGTTCCTGAATTGCTCCAGTGTTTGGGTCGGGTCCGGTTCGGATACGTTCAGCGGGGCCTGGGCCTATCCGGAATCATTTAACTGTTGTCGGCGTTCGCTGGTCTACGCGCCTCAGGAAGTGGCCACGGCTTTTGCCCAATACGGCGTGCTGGCCGACAGCGAATGGGGCCGCGAGCTTGCCCGCCGTCAGATCATCCTGGCCACCTACGATTTTCACGAGAATGGAGTGGTCGAGGACGTGATTGACGGAGGAGCGGATGTGGACAAGGTCTGGTTCAAGATTGCCCACCCCATGCCCCTGAGAAACATCCTGTTGGGGATGGCCTGGCTTCCTGAGTTGTTCGGCGCCGCCCGGGAAAATCATCTCATGCGTACCAACAGCGTGGTCACCAATGTGATTTATGATGATGGCTCTGTTCGGTTCGATGTTCATGATGCGCCCGTGGGAACCCGCACCGTGGCCCGACTGGCGTTTCGCCCGACGGAGATCGAGGCTGACGGGAAGCCGCTTAAATTAGCAGACGAAAATCAAGGCAATGGTTATCAGATCAAGGAACTAGCTAATGGAGATTTTCTTGTCACCATTCGCCATGATGGCTTAACCTCCGTAACCATCAAGGGTGACGATCCACAAGAGAGAATCCCCGTCCGCGATGTGCAAACCAGCGGTTTCTGGCGTGACCGGGAGGGGCCCACGAACTCCGGACCGCTTTGGTTATCCGGGGAGAAGGGGGCGAGTCTGACCTGTCGATTTATCGGTAACCAGGTGCGCCTGCTGGGCGATTATGCTCCTGATGGCGGATTGGCCGAGGTTTATATCGACGGTGTTAGACAGATGGTGGGTATCGATTGCTGGAACCCCACTCCGCGCTCGCGGCAACTTTTATATTATAAAAATGGTTTGAGCAACGGCCCGCACGAGCTGAAAGTAGTGGCGCAAGGCGTGGGGAATCCTGTTTCCCAAGGAGCCAACCTATATGTCAGCCGGGTGCTTTGCTCCGCCGCTACCGGCGACAATGGTTTCGGCTCCGGCGGCGGGCCGCGGGACACGCAACGGATGATTATGGGCTATCCGTCCCGCACGGATTATACCGATTCCCAAGGTCAGGCCTGGCGACCGGGGACCGAGTTTGTCATTCGCGCCGGTGGGGAAGTGGATTCGGTGGCCGCGTCCTGGTACACGGAACCGCGCCAGACGTTGATAATGGGTACAAGTGATCCCGAGTTATACCGTCACGGCGTGCATGGCAAGGATTTCTGGGTCAATGTCACCGTGGGGCCGGGCACCTATTATGTCCGCCTGAAATTCATGGAAAATCAAGCCGAGCTACCCTGGACCCGGTCCGTCACCGTGTTCATCAATGACCAGGAAATGGTTAAACACATGGACGTTCCGGAGACGGCGGCCCTGGCCATCAACGAAAACCGTCCGAATGAATTACTCAGAAAGAAGTTCATCCATTACCGGGGTTTGGGCCGGCCGGTGGAATTGGTCTTCAACGGTATCAAACCGGTTAACGGGATAATCTGCATTCGCTTCCGGGGCGAACTGGGCGGTCAGGCCGCGATCCAGGCTATCGAAGTGGGGCCGGGTGACGGCGGGCAGGGGGCTCGGCCGGTGTTCATACCCGAAGCCCAGCCGGTAAACGTCCAGCAGAAGCGGTGAAAAAGGACCATGGGGCAGCGCATAATCAGGAGATGATCATTCGATGTGGCAGTCCAAGAAAAGTTTTATCATTTGCATTACGGTGATTTTGGCCGCCATCGATTTTTGCATGGGCGCCACCACGCTGAAACATTATTACGCCCACGACGCGGTCGAGGATGAGCACGGCGTGATCGCACCATGGTACACCGGTTTGAACGGCCAATGCGATGCTCGTATCCGCGTGGCCGCCGAAACTCTCAAACGCTATCCCTGGACCGACACCTCGAAAGCGTCGATCGCGCTGCCCGAATACATTTACAGCGGGCATTGGAGCATCACCGAGGACGGCACGATCTCCGTGCCGATGATCAACGATTGGAACAACGGCGATTACGGCCAGCGGGCGGCTTATACCCTTGGCGCACTGATCGAGTATTACCGTTACACCGGCGATGCCGCGGCCCTGGCTCACATCACCCTGTATGCCGATGCCCTCCTGGAATTCGCCCTTACCCCGGAGGATCATCCCTGGCCACGGTTTCCGGTCAGCGCGCCGGTGCGCGGCAAACCTTACGGCCAGGCCGATCCGCGGGGTTTTATTCAACTGGACCTTGTCGGCGAGATCGGGCTGTGGATGGTCCGGGCCGCTCGGATCACTGGTAACGATCGCTGGCTGGAGGCGGCCAAGCATTGGGGGTATGTTTTGGCTGAAAGGCGTCTTCACGAGCCGGGTTTAAGTCCCTGGCCGCGTTATGCGAATCCAACCTATATTCCCTGGGAGGATAAATCCACCGGCGGAGTCGTCTATATCCTGGATTTTTTAGACGAACTTATCGATGCGGGTTATACCGGAAAGGACGGCTCGTTGATCAAAGCCCGCGAGGCCGGCGTGGCCTATCTACGAGACGTATTGCTGCCGAACTGGACGGATCTCGAGACTTGGGGGCGCCATTACTGGGATTGGCCATGCACGACTCAGATCGAAAATGTAACCACCTTTACCGCTCGCTACCTGATGAATCACCCGGCCGAATTTCCGAACTGGCGGAGCGACGTTCGCAATATCCTATCCCTTTTCTTGAATCGGGCGGGCGTCAATCCGGAATCGAATGCGGATACCTTCAGCGGGGCCTGGGCTTATCCGGAAGCCGCCAATTGTTGCGGGCGGTCGCTCATTTATGCCCCGCAGGAGGTGGGTACGGCCTTTGCCCAATACGGTGTGCTGGCCGACAGCGAATGGGGGCGCGAGATGGCTCGTCGCCAGATCATCCTGGCCACCTACGATTTTCATGAAACCGGCGTGGTCGAGGATCTGATCGACGGGGGCGCTCATGTGGATAAGACCTGGTTCAAGATTGCCCATCCCTGGGTGCTCAGGAATATCCTGCACGCCTTGTCCTGGATGCCGGAGATCTTCGGCGCTGCCCGTGAAAACCACATCATGCATAGCACGTCATTGATTACCCATGTGGTTTACGATGACGGCCTGATTCGCTTTGACACGCACGATGCCCCCGCGGGTACGGCTACGGTCTTGCGTCTGGCGTTTTGCCCCACGAAAGTCATGGCGGGCGATAAATCATTGGAACGGAATGCAACAGGAGGCAATGGCTACCAGGTGAAAGAGTTGAAAAACGGGGATACGTTGGTCACGATTCGTCATGAGGGATTGACCTCGATTACGGTTCAGGGCGATGATCCGCAGGAACAAATCTCCGAGCAAACCGTGCAATTCGGTGACGGGTGGAAGCGGGAAACAGCGGAGGCAGTCACCTGTTGGGTGTCTGCCGAGAAGGGGGCAAGCCTGACGGTGCCGTTTACCGGGAATCAGGTGCGGCTGATTGGAGGTTATGCTCCGGATGGTGGTTTGGCGGAAGTATATCTCGATGGGGTCAAGCAACTGGTCGGGATTGACTGCTGGAACCCGACGCCACGTTTCGATCAGCTTCTTTATTATCGAAACGGTTTAAGCGACGGCCCGCACGAGCTGAAGATTGTCCTGCAAGGCGCAGGTAATCCTCGCGCCAATGGCGCGAAACTGTATATGCAAAAGGCGCTTTACTCGGCGGCCACGGGCATGCAGGATTTTGGCTCCGGTGGCGGCCCGACCGATACTCAGCGGATGATTTTCGGATATACGGGGCGCGTTGATTACGTGGATTCACAAGGCCACACCTGGCGACCGGGCACGGAGTTCATTATTCGCGCGGGTAAGTTAGTGGATCCAGTGGCCGTCTCCTGGCAGACTCAGCCGCGCCAGATGGTGATCGCCGATACCAATGATCCCGAGCTTTATCGGTACGGCGTGCATGGCAAGGATTTTTGGGTGGATTTCACCGTCGGACCGGGCACCTATCATGCCCGCCTGAAATTCATGGAATCGCGGCATATCGATCCCAAGTCGCGGTGTGTAAGCGTTTTGGTCAACGGCCGGGAGATGATCGCGAATATGGACATCGCCGACACCGCCGCACAAGGTCTCGATGCCGAGCTGCTTCAGGAAGCATTACCCCAATGGAAACGGCCTTTTGTTCATGGCATGCATCGCGCGGTCGATATTGTTATCAATAATCTGCAACCGGCCAACGGAGTGATTTCCATTCGCTTTCGCAATGCCTTCGACGGTGAGGCGGAAATTCGCGCGATTGAAGTTGGCCCGGGAGATGGCGGTCAAGGCGTCGCGCCTGTATCCATACCCGCGACACAACCGGAGGCTACTCAGCAAAAGCAATGAGCAAAGGATGACGTGAAAATGAATGTCATTTTCTTATGCATTGCATGAGGCAGGACGGTGCATGGAATAGGTATTGATGAGACAGATCAAACGCCGCTAAACCTTTGCCTGGCGAAATAGCATGGCGGCGAGATCATCGGCTTGGATTCCGCTGACATTCGATCAAGGATAATTCGATGACCCATCTCAAGCAAATCGTGATGTGGATAGTGTTTTTAACCACGGTTAATTTATGTGTCGGGGCCACCACCCTGAAGCACTATTACGCTCATGACGCGGTTGAGGACGAGCATGGTGTCATCGCCCCGTGGTACACCGGGCTAAACGGCCAATGCGATGCTCGCGTCCGAGTGGCCGCCGAAACCCTTAAACGCTATCCTTGGGCCGATTCGCGGAAAGCTCCCCGACCCTTGCCGGAGTACATCTACAGTGGACACTGGGGGATCGGCGAAAACGGCAAGATTACCGCGGGGATGATCGAGGATTGGACCAATGGCGATTACGGCCAGCGGGCAGCCTACACCCTCGGTGCCTTGATCGAGTATTACCGTTACACCGGCGACGCAGCCGCCCTGGCCCATGTCGCTCTTTATGTCGATGCTCTGCTTGATTTCTCCCTCACCCCGGAAGATCATCCGTGGCCGCGATTTCCCGTCAGTGTTCCCGTACGCGGCAAACCTTACGGCCAGGCCGATCCGCGTGGTTTTATTCAATTGGATATCGTAGGGGAGATGGGCGTCTGGGTGGTCCGGGCCGCTCGGATCATGGGCAACGAACGATGGCTGGCGGCTGCCAGCCATTGGGGTGATCTTCTAGCCGAGAATCGCTTGCATGCACCGGGCCTGTCGCCTTGGCCACGATATGCTAACCCCGCCGATGCGCTCTGGGAGGATCGGGCCACTGGCGGGGTCGTTTATATTCTCGAGTTTCTCGACGAGCTGATCCGCGCGGGTTATACCGGAAAGGACAATGCCCTGATCAAGGCTCGCGAGGCCGGTGTGGCCTATCTGCGGGATGTCCTGCTGCCGGACTGGACGGGTCATGATATATGGGGTCGCAATTACTGGGATTGGTCCTGTGGTGTGCAGATTCTCAACGTGACCACGTTTGCCGCGCGTTATCTGATGAACCATCCGGACGAATTCCCGAACTGGCCCCATGATGTGCGTAATATCCTCGGCTTGTTTTTGAATCGAACCAGCGTGAGTCCCTTGTCCAATGCCGACGTATTCAGCGGGGCCTGGGCTTATCCGGAATCTCTAGGCTGTTGCGACCGGTCGCTTATCTATTCCCCGCAGGAGGTAGCCACCGCTTATGCCCAATACGGCGTGCTGGCCGACAGCGAATGGGGGCGCGAGATGGCCCGTCGGCAGATTATCCTGGCCACTTACGATTTTCATGAAACCGGCGTGGTCGAGGATCTGATTGACGGGGGTGCCTATGTGGATAAGACCTGGTTTAAGATCGCTCATCCGTGGGTACTCAAGAATATCCTGCACGCCATGTCCTGGATGCCGGAATATTTCGGCGCTGCCCGTGAAAACCATATCATGCACGGCACGGCGGTGATCACCAACGCGGTTTACGATGACGGCCTGATTCGCTTTGACACGCACGATGCCCCCGCGGGTACGGCTACGGTCTTGCGTCTGGCGTTTTGCCCCACGAAAGTCATGGCGGGCGATAAATCATTGGAACGGAATGCAACAGAAGGCAATGGCTACCAGGTAAAAGAGTTGAAAAACGGGGATACGTTGGTCACGATTCGGCATGACGGGTTGACCTCGATTACGATTCAGGGCGATGATCCGCAGGAACAAATCTCCGAGCAAACCGTGCAATTCAGTGACGGGTGGAAGCCGGAAACGGTGAAAGAGATTTCCTGTTGGGTTTCTTCTGAGAAGGGATCGAGCCTGACGGTTTCGTTTACCGGGAATCAGGTTCGGCTGATTGGCGGTTTTGCGCCCGATGGAGGCTTGGGGGAAATTTATCTTGACGGTGAAAAGCAACTGGTTGGGATCGACTGCTGGAATCCGTCACCGCGTTTCGATCAGCTTCTCTATTATCGAAACGGCTTGAAGGATGGCCCTCACGAATTGAGGATTATGCTGAAAGGTGAGGGGAATCCTCATTCGACCGGGGCGAAGCTGTATGTGCAAAAGGTACTTTACTCGGCGGCCACGGGTATACAGGATTTCGGCTCCGGCGGCGGTCCGACCGACGCTCAGCGGATGATTTTCGGGTACACGGGGCGCGTTGATTACGTGGATTCACAAGGCCACACCTGGCGACCGGGTACGGAGTTCATCATTCGGGCACAGGGAACCGACACGGTAGCTTCCGCGTGGTATACCCAGCCGCGCCAGATGGTGATCGCCGGTACCGATGATCCCGAGCTTTATCGGTATGGCGTGCATGGCAAGGATTTTTGGGTGGATTTCACCGTCGGGCCGGGCAACTATCATGCCCGCCTGAAATTCATGGAATCACGGTATATCGATCCCAAGTTGCGTTGCGTTAGTGTTTCGGTTAATGGCCGGGAGATGATCGCGAATATGGATATCGCCGCCACCGCCGCCCAGGGCCTCGATACCGCGCGACTAAGTGAACCGGCCACCTGGAAGCGTCCCGTCTTTTATGGGATGTTTCACGCTGTTGATGTCGTGTTGAATGATTTGAAGCCGGTTAATGGAGTGATTTCCATTCGCTTCCGGAATGATCTGGGCGGCGAGGCCATGATTCAGGCTATCGAGATAGGTCCGGGAGATGCTGGCCAGGGTGCCGCGCCGATCCGCGTAAAGGTTGAGAATCAACCGGCGGCAAGCAAGTGAAGGGAATTGGATAAGCAGGATTTATCATGTCCAAAACAGGTTATCAGGTTTTCGAGGAAACATGGGGACCACGGGCTCGTTTGGCCTGGGATACGCTGCGCATGCGGCCGACGAAGGGCATTCCCGCGTGGTTGGTTCACGCGATGGATATGCCCTTCATGGAGCAGATGACCGAACACAAACCCGGTGATTACGCCCGTAACCCGGACCAGGTATACCTGGCTTTCGAGAAATGGGCCGGGGTTTGCTTCATCGATCAATACCTGGCGGATAATCCGCTTACCATGGGCCAGGAAGGTTTTACATCCGCCACACAGCACGGGGCCACCACGGGGGCAACGGAAATCGTCATCGATGGAATGACCATCGATTCGCCCGAGGCCGTCGTGGAACACATGGAGCGTTTCGTTTTCCCCCGCCGCCAACGGGAAATCGAAGCATTCGACCCCGAGAATCCCGCCCATGTCGAACGCCTGATCGCCGGAGAATGTCGCCGGCAGAAACTCTTCGGCCCCAATCTTCTCAAAGGGCCTTTCATGGACGGTTTTCAGAGTTTTCCCGTCCTGCACTACGAGCTTTATGGCTATGCGAATTATTTCATGGCCTACGCCCTGTTTCCGGAGGTCATGGCTCGGGATTTTGCCCAGCAGGCGGACCTAGCCGTTCGGAAGAACCAGGTCGCGGCCAAGGCGATTATCGAAGGCCATTTGCCGCGTCTTATCCGCCTCGATCACGACATGGCCGACTCGCGTTCTACCTTGGTTAGCATCAAATCCCTGGACGAAATCTGGTTTCCCGCGTTTGCCCGTTCGATCCAGCCTTTACTCGACGCGGGGATTCGGCTCATCTGGCATTGTGACGGCAACTTGATGGACATGGTTCCCCGATTGATTGAAGCGGGCATCAGCGGTTTCCAGGGTTTCCAATACGAGGACGGGATGGACTATCCGCGTATCTGTCGCATGACTGATCGCCAGGACGCACCTTTGTTTATTGTCGCGGGGGTCTCGGTCACCAAGACCTTACCCTTCGGTTCCAAACAGGATGTGATTGACCAGATGAAATGGCTGGTTCAAAACGGGCCACCTCTCGGCCTCATGCTGGGGGCCAGTAGCAGTATCGTTCCTGGAACCCCTCATGAAAACATTAAAGCCCTCAAGGAAGGGCTGTTATACTACCAGGAGCATGGGCGTTCCTGACGGTCTTCTTGACGAGTCCTGGGCAAGACCATCATCGTTCGAATCGACGGGTTCCTGTTTTACTGGACCCACGGAAAATCTCCGACCCATAACCAGAAATTGCGTTTTTTTTATTGACAAGCCTCCTGAATGGATGTTAGTGTATTTTGGTAATATGGTGAAAATGGGAAAGAGATGTCAACTAAGGGGGATGGAATTAAGATATCATCTAGTGAGGTTGGGCTAATTGCAC
>CAZXSA010000115.1:0-15446 GCA_964642815.1 uncultured Planctomycetales bacterium
TTAGAGGAAGTTACGGGGGACGCGATGCCGATCGGCCGTCGCGTTACCAGGTATGCCAGTCTTCTTTGGTCCCGGTGGTTTCAAACGGCCCAAGGTCGGCGTCAATTTCAATCCGATACTTCCCCTTGAAATTCTTGGGTACTCGCCACGAGTACCGACAGACGCCGCCTCAGCCATACTCGAATTGGCCGCTGGCCAGGACTTTGTTTTGCTCATCCAGTATCTTGAACTTCGGGGCGGGGGACCGGCGGTTCGCCTGTTGGGCATACGCGCCGTATGTCTCTCCCGCTTGCCCGGTGATGATCGGGGCGATTTCCAGGTAGTTGCGAAACCAACTCTTTTGCTTGGTCACCGAGGCGGACATTTGCATGGGCGCGCCTATCTTGAGCGTAGTGACCTGTTCATCGGTGATTTGAATATCGTTCAGCTTACCTGTGTCTCCGGAACATTGCAGGGTCCATTCCGTCTGCTTGGCGTCTTTCTTCCGCAAAGTCACTTGATAGATTGAATACCGACCGACCGGCAAGGTCCACTGACTCTTGCCCCGCTCAAGACGGTGAAGGCCGTTTTCCGAGGCCAGCATCAACTCAGCGTCGCTGCTGCCCGTATCCAGCGTGCCCATCCTGGGGTTGGCCCGGGTCAGGCGTATGAACTTGCCCGACGGCTCGATGTTCAGGGTGTAGTAGGTGCCGTTCAGGAGCACGATCTTCGTAACCGGCTGGATTTCCTGGCTCTGTGTATAATCAGGGTTGAATGCGCCGTCCTGGTCGAGGTCAACGGCCACAAGATCGCTGAGCTTGTCCGCCTCGTCGCGCTTGAGAGGCAGGTTAAGCACGCCGTCGTAGCGGCCGTCGAGGTTGCGATCGAGCAGGGCGATATTATAGCTCTTGCCCGCCAGCTTGATCGTACCGGTTTTGTAGCTGGACGGGAAAACCATGGCGTATCTGCCCTGATAAATACGGATGAATACCTCGATGGCCGAGCCATCCGCCGAGCCATGCACGGATACGGGGCCGAAGATATCCTCGCGGGACATGAAAAAAAGATCTTTCTGGCGATTGCTGGTGGATGATAACGGCTTTTCCTTTGCCAGGTCGCCGTCTCCGTCCGTGTCCACATGGAGCTGGGATTTTTCGTTTAGCTCATGCAGGGCGACGATCTTGCGTCCCCCGATGGGGAGGAGGAAATAGGCCGTGCGATGATCGATCTTGGACGGCCGGTCTTTCAGTTCGGTCGGAACCTCGGATTCCGCGGGGAACCAGCGTCCCAGCGCATATACCAGAGGATCGTCGGCGTTCTTGATCCGCTTGTCTTTCAGGGGGAATTCCTGCTGGGCGTAAAGAGGGCTGACCGATCCGGCGATCAGTAATCCCCAACAGAAAACGGAATGAAACCTCTTCATCGCGTGCCCGCCTTAAGGTTGCTCCCTGGCGGCTACCCAAAGTTAATACATCCTAGCGGGCCTCCCGGTTTCATGCAATGCTCATGGCCGGCCAATCGAGAATTTTTCACGGTCGATTTTACAGCCGCCGGCCGGTACAATAGAACGAAAGCTCGCTCGGGCGGCTTGCATGTTGTCGGCGTGGGGTAGAAAGGGAAGCAGATTCTTGGCAGAACAGACCCTATTGCGAAAAATACCGTCGATCGACAGTCTGGCGGCCGATGCCGTTTTTTTGCGCCCTGCCGAAGGGGTTCCCCGATCGGTGGTTGTCGATGCTCTCCGGGCCGCGGTCGAGCACGTGCGCAATCGGTTCCTGGTTGGCGACTCGGTTCCGAATGATGAAGCCGCCCTGCGCCAGGCAATCCTGGACCGGGCCTTGCAGACCCTGCATCGCACCCTTGGGCCGCACTATCGCCGGGTCATCAACGCCACGGGGATCATTCTGCATACGGGGCTGGGACGGGCGGTTCTTTGTCGCCAAGCGATTCGACAAATTCAGGAGGAGCTTTCCGGTTACTCGCTGCTGCAGGTCGATCCGGTCGACGGCCGCCGCTCCCGACGGGATACGCGCATCGAGGATTTGCTCAAAACCCTGACCGGCGCCGAGGCCGCCACCGTGGTCAACAACAACGCCGCCGCCACGATGCTCGTGCTCAATACGATCGGCGCCGGTAAGGAGATCATCGTTTCACGCGGGCAACTGGTGGAGATCGGCGGATCGTTTCGTCTTCCGGAAGTGATGGCCGCCGGCGGGGCGCGGCTGGTCGAGGTCGGCACGACCAACAAGACCCATCCGCGCGATTACGAGCACGCGATTACGGAAAATACGGCGGCGATCTTGCGGGTGCATCCCAGCAACTACAAGATTGTCGGTTTTACCGCCGAGGTTGCCGCCGAGGAGCTGGTCCGTATCGCTCACCGACACAACCTGCCGCTGATCGATGATGTCGGGGCCGGTGCCCTGATCGATTTTTCGCGGTTCGGTTTTGAAAGCCGCGAGACCCTGTCGCGCTCCGTCGAGGCCGGCGCGGATATCGTCCTGTGCAGCGCGGACAAGCTGATCGGCGCTTCCCAGGCCGGTTTGATTCTGGGCCGCCGGACGTTGATTGAATCCGTGCGTAAAAATCCGCTGGCCCGGGCGCTGCGGGTCGGCAAACTTACCCTGGCCGCCCTCGAAGCCACCCTGACTCTTTTTCTGGACGAAGCCCTGGCCCTCGGCGAGGTGCCCACGCTGGCCATGCTCCACCGCTCGCCGGCCGACATCGCGGCCCAGGCCGAGCGGATGGTTAGCGATCTTGGTCGGCAGCCGTTGACCGCCGATGTCGAGGTCATCGACGGTTTTTCCCAGATGGGCAGCGGCTCGTTGCCGGGCGAGGAACTGCCCACCCGGCTCGTCGCGGTGAAGCCGCGGGTGATCGACTGCCCAGCGCTGGCCGAACGTCTTCGCGCCTGGAATCCACCCGTCTTTACCCGCATTCAGAAGGACCGTGTCCTGATCGATCCGCGCACGCTATTGGATCGGCAGGGCGAGATCGTGGTACAGGCCCTTCGCGCTATTCTTCAAGGCAGGGAGTAAGGCAGGCATGTCCGCCGCCAGGATCAATATTACGCTCGGGACGGCCGGCCATATCGATCACGGCAAGACCGCCCTGATCAAGAATCTCACCGGTTGCGAAACCGACCGACTCAAGGAGGAAAAAGAACGGGGCATGTCCATTGAGCTGGGTTTCGCCCCTTGTCGGCTGGCCGATCTGGAAGTGGGCATTGTCGATGTGCCCGGCCACGAGCATTTCATCAAGACCATGGTCGCCGGGGCCACCGGGATGGACGGGGTTATTTTTGTGGTGGCCGCCGACGACGGGGTCATGCCCCAGACCCGCGAGCATCTGGACATTCTGACTCTGCTGGGCCTGCGCGCCGGCGTGGTGGCCCTGACCAAAATCGACCGGGTGGACAAGGAGCTGCTGGAGATTGTCCGGCAGGAATTATCCGACTTTCTCAAGGGCACGTTTCTCGAAAACGCTCCCATTCTACCGGTTTCCAATGTTAATGGTGACGGCTTCGGCGATCTTCACGCCGCGTTGCGCGACATGGTGCGGTCGATCAATCCCCGGCGGGTTGACGGCGTATTTCGCCTGCCGGTCGAGCGGGCTTTCAGCGTGCGCGGGTATGGGACGGTGGTCAGCGGCATCCCCGTGGCCGGTGCTCTGGCCGTCGGCGACGAAATTGAACTGTTGCCCCAACGACAGATCGGACGGGTCAAGGCCATGCAGGTTTACGGCCGGGACAGCGCGCAGGCCTTGTCCGGTCAATGCGCCGCCATCAACGTTCGCCACTGGGACCATCAGACGATTGTCCGCGGCAACGTCATCACCGCGCCCGGTTATTTTTCACCCGAACGATGGTACGTTGGCCGGCTTCGGTTGCTGGCTCATGATCGCCTGATCGTGAAAAACGGCATGTCGGTCAAATTTCATACCGGTACCAGCGAAACCGTCGCTGTCCTTTACCTCCTGCAAGGCGAACGACTGAGCGGTGGCGCGGAATCTTTTATCCAGGTGAAACTTAGCGAGCCGATCATTGCCGGGCCGGGTGACCATTTTATCATCCGTGGACTATCGCCGGTGGAAACTATCGGCGGCGGGGTGATCCTGGAAGCCGTGGCCAAACGAATCAAGCGCAGCCGTCCCGGACTCGTGGAGGAACTGACCGAGCAGGCGGCCGCCCTTGCCGGGGAGAAGGCGCATCTCGATTACTGCGTTAAAAATGCCGGCCCCCGACTCGTTGAGGCTGACTTACTTGCGTTGCGGGCCAAGATTCCCCGCGAGCGATTGCCGGCCCTGCTGGAGGAACTGACCCGCGAGGAAAAACTGATCCATACAGGTGGCGGACGGTATCTACACGGCGTTTCGATTGCCAAGGCCGCCGAGAATCTTGTGCCGGTCATCGCCGAATTTCATCGAAGTGTCCCGGAAAGCCCCGGTCCAACGGCCGTGCAGTTGGCCGAAAGTACCGGTCTCGATCCGCTCGTGCTTGCGACGGTTTTGGAGAGACTCAAGACTGAAAAACGGCTGGTCGAGCGCGGGCAGCGTTTTGCGCTACCCGGGCATCAGGAGACGGTCAGCGGGCAGGACCGCGCCTTGCTCGACACCATCGAGGGCTGCTTTCGCCGTGGGCTGTTTCATCCTCCCGATATCGAGGAATTGCCCGCGAAAATCGGGGCGAATGTCGCCGATGTGCGCCGGGGCGTGGCGATTCTGCTGCAACAGGAGCGTCTGGTGCAAGTGGCCGACGATCTGGTTTTTCATCGCGAGGCGATTGACCGGGGCCGCGAGATCTTAATATCGTATTTTAAGGAGAATCGCCGTCTGGAAAGCGTGCGCTTCAAATATCTGCTGGAGACGAGCCGGAAGTACGCCATCCCCTTGTTGGACTTTTTCGACCGGATCGGCGTGACCCGGCGTGTCGGCCATACGCGCTATCTGAACGGCTGATACGGTTAGTTTGTCATGGATCAGGAGGGCCCGCGCATGATCGAGCCGCCGCCGAGAGGCATGAAAAACCCGGAGGTTTCCCCCAACCGCTGGGGCCGATGGGGGGCTCTGTTTCTGGCGATCGGTTTGTTTAGTGCGCTACGCACGTTTTCCGGCGGTTTTGGCTGAGGCTCGCTGTTTGGCGTGCTTGGAGTACGCCTGATCATTTTCTGCATCCTTGCCGCCCTGGTCTGCGGTATCGCGGGAATCCTAAGAGATAAATCCAAGATCCTAGCCGTCGTTGTAACGGTATTAAGCGCCGGCGTCGGCTTGCTCTGGTTGTTTTTACTGACCGATTTGTCGGGGTGTTGAGTATCCTTTCGCGGGGGGTGTCGTGAAAGCTTGAAAACAGGCGCGGGGGGTAGTGGGGCCACGGTATACGTTCACATTCCTCCGGACAACCCGCATGGCCGGAACGTCGAACCTCGCGAATACAAGTGTCTGTTCGCCTCCGAAAACAAGCCCATCCATTTGATGCGTCAAGAGGCGTTTGTTTTGCGCAAAGAAACGTAAAGCACGTCGGAGCCGCTGAGTCGAAAAGGTCATCCGGCGGCGCAAATTCTGCTTTATCGCGACCTCGGCGACCATAAAGGATGCCTGGACATGTTTTCAGGACGGACAAACATGCAGAGCCGAAGGATACCCGTCGATCATAAGCGGGTGGCCGGGCCGTGGCTGAGGAGTTCGTTACCGCGGAACAGCCCGGTGCCACAAGCAACATCGTCATTTTGAAAGGAACGGATATGACGAGCGTAGCCGGAGTCAGCAGTTCTTCGAGTTCGCAGCTCCTCCAGATGCTGCAGGAACTCACCCTCAACCGAACGGAAACGACCAGCAGTACCACGTCAGCGCAGTCCGCGTCATGCGGCACGTGCGGGCAGGCCACCTTCGACAGTCAATTCGAGGACGCCCTGGTGGCCGCGGGGTTGGACGAGGCCCAATTGGATGAAGTGAAGAGCGCGATCAAGGAAGCCATCTCCACGGCGCTCAGTGGCGCCGAGGAGAGCACCGACCCGCGCGCGGCGGTTGCCCAAGCCGTCGAGGAGACGCTCGCGCAGTACGGCGTCGATACGGACAAGCTGAAGGAACAGTTGAAGCCGGAAATGGGATCGCGGCCTCCAGGGGGTCCGGGTGGACCCGGCCATTTCGATAGCAAAATAACCGACGCCCTGACCGCCGCGGGAGTGGACTCCTCCAAGCTGGATGAAATCAAGAGTGCGATTAATGAGGCGATCACCTCGGTTCAACAGAACTCGGACGGGAAGGGCGATCCCGAGGCCGTCAAGTCGGCGGTCCACGAAGTGCTCGACTCATACGGCGTCGATAAGGACGCTTTCGATCAGAGCATGGAAGCGGACATGAAATCCAGGCCGTCGGGACCACCTCCAGGAAGCGCGGGCGAAACGACCAGCCAGTCCCAGAGTATATCTCTGCTGGACTACCTGGACAGCTCCAGTGAGTCGGCGGACTCTTATGCATGGCTGACGGGGCTCCTGCGGATTCTCGACGAAGAAGCGTAAATCAGGCGACGTTGCCGTGGAACGGCACGAATCAAGGATAAAGAGGCGCGGACGTCGCGGAGCGGCGTCCGTTGTGCTATAGGGGGGGAACGCGGGAAGGATGGGCGATCAGAGGCGTGCCCCGCAGGCGTCGATATGTGCCGGGGGCAACGCCGATCCGGCGAATGAACGCCTTGCTGAACGCCGCCGCGGACTCATAACCGACCTGGGAGGCCACCTCCTTCAAGCCCGCCTGGCTGCTGCGCAGAAACATGCACGCTTTCCGCATACGCCACTCGGTCAGATATTCCAGGGGTGGTTTGCCCACGAGTTCGGTAAAACGCGCGGAAAATACCGAGCGGGACATCGCGACCCGTTCCGCCAGGGATGCCACCGTCCAGGGAATTTCCGGCTCGCGATGCATCACCTCGAGAGCCTGACCGATAGCGCTATCCTTCAGGGCCTTGAGCCAATTCCCGTTGTCTTCCGTCGCCTGGGCGGGACAACCCTGGATCGCCTTGATCAGGAGAATGCGCACGAGGCGGTTTATGACCATCGGCGTACAAGGGCCACCGGACGCGGATTCCTGGGCGATCAGTCGGAGCAGATGGTCCACGTAGGGTTGAGGTTGTTCATTACGGCCCTGGACGTGGATGAAAGGCGGCAGCGTTTGTTGGAGCGGGCTGCGTTCCAGATCCTCGAGAATGAAGCAGCCGCCGGCGATAAAGGTCAGGGGCCCGTCTCCGCCGTGAGCCAATCGTTCATGGCGCTCGAAGTGTTCCGGTTTGAGTAGCGACTCGATTGGGGTGGTCGGAGATTCGGGATGGTCGCGGAGCAGATGCGCACGCCCCTGAGGAACCACGATCAAATCGCCCGGGGTGACGGCTATGGGGGCTTCCTGGTTCGCGATCTTGATCAGAACTTTGCCCGCCGTCAACAGGTAGAACCATCCCAGATGGTTGGACACCTGTAGTCCCCAGGGGGCACCCAACTTGAAGGGGCCGGGAAGCCAGCAGTGCAGTACGAGGCTTTCCAGGACATCGGCAAGGGGACTCATGGGCAACGAGCGTTGGGCAAGCTGGGCGAGCAAGGAGGCTTGGCCGGCGGCTTCCGTTGCGTTTTTCAACCGATCACGATGCTCCCGGTCACTTTCGGTTATTCCGATCTGATGCATTATCATACTCACTTTTGTTGGATGGCTATTCCTTACATTCCGTCCCTATCCGTCTTGGTTTCCCAGCCGCCGCCGAGGGCCTTAAAGACCGCCAGCGCGCACAGCGTCGTTTGGGTTCCGCTCCGTACGAGTTGATCCTCGTATTTGCACAAGGTTCTCTCGGTATCCACCACGACCATGAAGTCCGACATGCCCTCCTGGTATTGAATGTTGGCCAGGGATACCGCCTGGCGGTTGGCCTCGACGGCGTTCGTCAGGTGCTGGTAGCGCGTGCGTTCGTTCCGATAAGCGATCAGGGCGTCCTCCACTTCCTTCAGAGCATTCAGAACGGCGAGTTCGTATTCGGCCAAGGCTCGTTGCTGATCCGCGCCTTGGGCTTCGATGTTGGCCCGAATGCGTCCGCCATCCAAAATCGGCCAACTGACGCTTGGGCCCACGGCCCAAAACAGGCTGCGGGCATCCAGAAAACGCCGCAGGTCATGGGACTCCGACCCGAAAGCGCCGGTCAGGGAGAAGCGAGGAAACAGATCGGCCGTGGCCACGCCGATGCGGGCGGTGGCGGCGGCCAGAAGGCGTTCGCTTCGCCGGATGTCCGGGCGATGCCGTACGAGATCGGACGGCAGTCCGAGAGGAATTTCCAGCGGAGTAACCGGGGCGGGGGCCTCTTGGGCGAGTTCCGCCAAGGTTGCGTCCGGAAGCTCTCCGACGAGCAGGCTGATCCGATGGATCGCCTGACGAAACGAGGTCTCGAGGACGGGAAGTTGGGAGTATGTCGCGGAGAGTTGCGTCCGGGCCTGGGCCACGTCCAATTCGCTGGCCGCCCCGTTTTCCGATAGGATTCGGGTCAGGTCGAGCGTCTTTTGTTGAATCTCGATATTCTGGCGGATGATCGCGATCCGTCGTTGGCAGTCCCGTGCTTCCACGTAATTGCGGGCGACCTCAAACACAAGCGTAACCCGAACGTTATGATAATCCTCCCGGGCGGCGTCCGTTTCCGCATCGGCGGCCTCCACGCTTCGGCGTACCCCGCCGAAAATATCCAGCTCCCAGCCCGCGTCAAAACCGGCCTCGAAGAGATTCTGATCACGCGGGCGTTGCCTTTCATTGTTTCGCTGGGTCAGAACCGATCCCAGGGTGTTCCCCATGACATCCGTGGCGAAACCGGCAGGATCCCATGACGTGTCGAGGATATTATCCGCGGTCTCATCGATCAGGGCATCCCGAAATTGCCGCCCGACAGAATCGTCAGGTTTGCCCGGTCGCCGATTTCGACTTCTGCCCTTATAGGCGTAAGCGCCGGTTACGCCCACTTGAGGCCATCCATCGGCCGCTATGCCGCCGCGTAATGCGCGGGCCTCGCGCACCCGGGCAGCGGCGATTTTCAATTCGAGATTAGACCGCGCCGCCCGCTCGATCAGCTCATTCAGAACGGGGTCACCGAAGACGGTCCACCAATCGCCGACATCGGCTGGCCGGGTGGTGGTTATTCCCGGCCCCGCGGCGCTCCAGTGTTCCGGTAAATGGGTTTCCGGTGGTTGATAATCCGGTCCGACCGTGCAACCGGAAATCACCAGGCACGTGATCCATCCAACCCAACCCATATCCCGTCTGACGCGCATGACTCACATCGATTTCAATAAAGGAACGCCGACTTTTCCCCAACCCGTGTCCTGACGCGCTTCGGAGACTCCGACCGTTTCGCCGCAAAGAACCTCCAGTTCCGTGGGAACCATAATCTTTACCGGCCAACCCCATTCGGGAGTGGACGGGTTGCGCCACAGCCGGGCGGGTATCTGTTCGATGTCCGGCCCCACCGCCTGGATGCGGCTCTCCACGGTTTGTCTGGCGACCCCCTCCCGCATGGTTTCCAATCGAACCACCACACCGGCCGCGAACCGCGATACTTGGGTGGGGGCGATATAGGCAATGATCTCGGTGGGGCGCGTCGAAACCACCGTCATGATCGGCTCCCCGGCACGAACGGATTCTCCCACCCCGCGCAGGATCTGGCTTACGACGCCGTCCATCGGGCTTTTCAGAACGAGCATCGCGTGTTCCACGGAAAGCTCGTCGATCAATCGTTCCTGCACCGTGACCGCGGCCCGCAAGGGTTCGAGGGCCTGATCCAGGGCCAGGGGCACGACTTGGCATTGGGCGAATTGTTCCCGCCGTTGCCGGGCTTGTTCGAGATCTGCTTGAGCCTGGGCCAGCGCTTTCGTGTTTTCCTCAAGACTTTTTTCCAGGGCGCCGAGGTCCGCCTCGGCCGATTTGAATCCGAGTTCAGAGACGGCGCGTTGCCCGCGTAGCCTGTCGAACAAGTCCCTTTGCGTGCGCAGGAAGTCCAATCTGGCCCATTCCGTCTCGATCGTGACCTGAAGTTCGAGCTCGTGCAATCGGTAGCGCTCGACATCAACGGCGTATCGCCGCGCTTCGGCCGCGTACTTGATTTCCTCGCCCACGGCCTCCGCGGCCAAACGTTTTTCCGCCGCCGCCAGTTCCGCGCGCAGGCGAACCGCTTCGGCCGCCGCCGTCGCCAACGAGGCTTGGATTCGATCATCCTCCAATACCGCCAACGGCTGGCCCGCTTTCACCGGCTCGAACAAGGCGACCGGCATCAGCCGCAAGCGTCCGTCGGTCAGGGCAGTTACGTTGCGCCGCGCAGGGTTGGTGATGCCTACCAACTCGCCTCGCGACGACCGGTAGGCAAAAAGCCAACCCGCCGCGCCGACCGCGAGCACCCAGACCAAGGCCGGTAATAAGCGCCGCCGGCAGTTGCCGACTCCCCAGCGTTTCCAGGTTAGCGTCTGGTCCATGTTGATTAGACCTCAAGTACTTCTTCCTGCATGGTCAGATGAATATCCGAGACGCCGGGTAGCGTTTTCAAGGCGGAGATCATCTCATCGCTGCTCCCGCCCTGGTGGATAACCAGTTGGAACGCGTATTCGGCCGTGTCGGTCTCATCGTCAGCCTGCATCGATATCAGCGTGAATCCGCCGCAGTAGCGTTTCAGGATCCTGGTCACCTCATGATGAGGATCGAGTCGTCCGTTCAAGCCGAACCGCAAAAACGCGTTATGGATACGCCGCGAACCGAATTCAGTCACATACAGGTAGACCACGATCGCGCACAATAGCGCGGTGCCCACCACGGCTACGGCGTACCGTTGCGAACCCGCGGCCATCCCAATGACCAGTGAGAAAAACACAAAGGCGACATCGCGGGTATCCTTGATGATGTTCCGAAACCGCACCAGCGAAAGGGCCCCGATCAGACCAAACGCGGTAATGATGCTGTTGCCAATGACGGCCATGACCAGCGACACCACCACGGCCATTAGGATCAGCGATTGCACGAACGACCGCGAATAGGAAAGACCGCTATGCGTCCGGCAGTAGACCCAGGCCAGCAACTGCCCCAGCGCAAAGGCGACCAGTAACGAAAGGATCACGCTCTCCGGGGTGAAGAGGCTGTTGCGGGTATATCCGCCGTCAAGAAAATACCATAGTTGATCCACGAGAATCTCTTCGTTATCAGGCCGGAAGCCGGGCGTTCATCGCCGTTGACCAGGGGAGGGTCGGCACGGCTACTCCAGCAAAAGGGGTCAACGCGTAACGATACGCCCGGCTCCGGTCACCTTCCTTTTCCTGTCATTCTCATCCGCATGTCGCCATCTCTCATTCCGTGAAACACCGCCCTCCGATCACTGATTAGGTTGGCCGGGAGTGGGCGACACGAAAAACCGCCAGGTGTTTGTACCGTCGGGCTGTCGCCCGAACGATATATCGCTTGTCTGTTGACCAAACGTCACGGTGTCGATGGCCGCGTTGCCATTCTCGTCGGTATCGAAAAGGCCGATTTCCTCGCCCGCGACGTTGAGTTTGAAGTTTGCGTGTCGCTCGCCTTGCTCCTCGTCGTTGTCCACCCAGAAAAGCAAGTATCCGCCGGCAGGTATCACCACGCCGTCGGGAATACGCCACTTGGTGGGTTTCGTGAGGTCGTCCGTCAGATACATTCCGCCGAGGTTCACGCTGCCTGGCTCGGCATTGTAGAGTTCGATCCAATCGGGATAGCCGAGGCCGTCGGGATCCTGAATAGTCGCATCGTTCTCGGCCATGAACTCGTTGATGTATAGAGCGGGGGCATCGGTGTTCACCATCGCGGTATCGTCACAGCCGGCCAGGATGGCGCCAAGCATGGCCAGCGCCGCTCCGGGATATCTTCGGTTCGTTCTCTTCGTCAAGATGCCGTAAATCATACATCCCTCTTTATCGCCCACGCTAAATCAGGCATGGGCCACCAGTCTCTACACCCAGGTATTGATCATGGTCTCGGCGCGCCGGCTTGGGAGGTCGCGGCCATCCCCGTCCCGAGGGCCGTGAGGTTTCACCTGCTCACTCCGCCGAGGAATGAAATCCGCCGCGGTATCGAGTATCGTGCTTGATTGTTGAACCGGAGCGCAGAAGCGCATCGCGCAGGCTTGCGTTACCATCCGTGCATATTTGGATACCGATTGCGGCGCCAGGGAGAAATCCTGAACCAGACGGTGTATCCATTCCGGATAGAGGTCGGCAAACTTGATTTCCAGGACTACCGCCCGGTCGCGCCACTGAACCCAACCCGGTCCGTTCATACTCGGCTTCGATACACGGGTCGCGCTGAAACACAGGGCGCGATCGAAGGTTATGCGTATGGGATCATCGTACCGACTCTCGAAAGCCTGCCGATAATAGCGGATGCGAACGAGCGGTCGGGCGTCGATTTGGCGCCGATAGTATAGAAACTGCTCAAGGCTCTCATGTTCGTCGCAGCTTACCTCGGTCGGTCGAATTTCATCGTGGAGTAACGCGGGCACCGCGAAACGTGGCACCCGAGCCCGACTCTTGATGATGACCTGATTCATCCGCCGCTTGATCTCGAAAAAGCAAAGGGCATCCGGATCGTCGCTATAGCATCGGATGCGTAATTTGAACCGGTTCTTGACTCCGTCCAGCGATTCCCGGCAAAGGCGGAGATCCCGCGAGTCCAGATAAAGGCTGGCCAACGCGTACTGCCCTTGGGACGAATGACGATCCGGACGCATGTACGGCCGAATATACTCGGCCATCATTAGCGCCTGGGCCTCCGTGACGAGGTATTTCATTTCGTACCGTGACTTCATCATTGGGCCGTACTCAAGTACTCGATTACCGTGTCGTAACGATCGGCAATAAACTGAAAGAGGCTGTCCAATCCGGTTACGAATTCCTGGGGATCGTTTAAGGTCGTATACCCGGCTTGTTCTCCCTCGGCCCCGGTGACGTAAGGGGCGATCAGATCGTGCTCCGCCTGAAACCGTGCCTGCAGGGCGGCCACGTCAAAGACGTTCTCGACAAACGCCCGGACATGGTCGTCATAAGCGGCTCGATAAACGGTATCGTCCAACAAGTAACGAATAAGCGGCCAGTTCTCTCCGATCTCGTCAAGACTCAGAGAGAGCCCGGCTTGTCCGCCGTCCGCTCCTATGCCGCCCATCCCGCCCATCCCGGTCATGAAGGCCATGTTGTTGTCCCAGGGAATCCATTGCAGGCGGCCTCCGTCACCGGGATCGCCGTAGAGATAGTAGTTGTGGGCCATTCGTCCGTAGGTGTCCCAATTGACGATGACCGTGTTGACGGCCAGCCAGCGGAGGAACCCATCCACATTGAAGACCGCCTCCAGCCCCGCCCGCCAGGCGGCCGCGTCCGTCCGATCGGCATGTAAGGCCGTTATCGCCGCTTGCACATCGCTCCAGTCGGCCTCATCTTCGTTGGATTGTTTCTCGAAATCGTCCTCATTGAACGAAACCCAATTGGAGGTCGGTTTGTACAGGTTCCCGCCGTCCCCGCCCATTTGGGTTTCGAACATTGGCTGATCGGGAATCTCCGTCATGGTGTACAGACCAAAGTACGTGGCCCCTTCGCCGAAATCGATGTAAAGCCGGTAAAAAGCCGTACGCGGCGCCGGTACGCCCGCCTCGCGGAAAATGTCATGCGTCACCTTTTCGCGAAGATAGGACGAGTCGGACCAGTTATTGGCCAGCGAAAGCTTTTGGAAGCCAAAGAAACGCTGGTTGTCAATTTCGGGATGATCCGTCTCATACTCGTCGAAATCCAGCCGGAAGGGGAGCTTGTGGTTTCCACCTCGCCAACCTGACGATAGCGAGGAAAGCCCTTTATAACGGATCCCGACGTACCACCAGGTCTTGCCCTCGAAAGTCAGCGTGCAGGGCACATAGATGGGATTGGTATCTCCTTGACCAAACATCCCACCGCCGTCGCCGAAGCCGCCGTCGTCACCCGGCAAACCGGCATCAACCGGTTGTTCCATGTTATCCGGAAATTCGACATTATCCGCCATGTCCATATTACCCATGCCGCCCGGATTCATTTGTGGATGACAAATCAATTGCCCGTCCACATTCGCCGTACAGGTGCCCTCGATGGTCATGCCATTAAAGGTGATGGAGCAGGTATCCCCTTCCTCGAGGTCCGCGCAGGCGTCAGTCATCTCGGCCGGCTGGACGGGGGCTCCATTCCCGTTGCCCCCGCCCATACCGCCCATGCCGCCCTGTCCGAACTCCCCATACAAGGTAGACATATCGTCCAGCATGGCCTGCCAATCGCTCGGTGTAATGGTGATGTCAAGGCGTTTGACCTCGTTCTGGGCGAACACCTTGGCATAGTCCGCCACGGCATCATTGCCGTGCGTCTCCTCCGACCAGCCGACAGGACGGCCATCCACCCCGAGGGGAACCGTGGCGGTTTGATCGCTCGTTTCCGAAAAGTCACAGGAAGTTTGCATCGCAACTATCAGACTCGCGAGCGCGATGGACCCATACAAGGTATGCAATGGTCGTTTTTTCATGGGATGAAGTCTCCGTATCGGGCAGGTTTTATTTTTCACCATGTTTGACTTAAACGTTAAGATACGTAAAGAATACGTCATCGCTGGGTAAAGTTTTGTAAACGATCGGCAAAGTATTCTTCCGATCGTCCCTCTTCCGGCTCTTGCTTTTGCCGGATTATTGTCTGGTGCAAGCCGAATCATGGACGACGCTGTTTTGTCTCTAATGGTTCCGCATGACCGGTCTCGCGTTGTCCTTGCGTTACCCGGCCAAGGATGCGCTATCCCTGGTCTCGCCGTGGATCATGAGCTGGTACTTGTGGTATCCGCGGATAGAACTTGCGCCACGCTGTCCAGGACGAGGGCGAGTACTTCCTCGGCGGTGCAGCCGCATGATGGTAACACCGTGCCGGTCACCGCCAACAACAAAACGATACTTCTTAACACCGGGGTCATTTTATTCCGCTTCATCGCTTTCCATCCTTTTCGCTTGCAGCTCCCGTGCTTACGGATATGCGGGTGGGTGACGCACCCCTCGCCTATGCCATTTGTATCGTGTCCCTTCGGTCAACGTTACGTTAAGTTTTTATACGCCTCACCATGTCAGGGGAGGGTCGGCGAAACGAAAAGAAGAGTAAATATCAGACTGACAAATCTTTACCTGAACCCTGTCGCGGGGCGTAAACCGCGGCGGTATAATCGATCGATAGACTCTGGGAGAATCCGAGGCATGTCCGACCGGAAAACGAACAATTTCACCAATCGCCTGCTGGTTGTCGATGACGATAGCGAACTATGCGAACTGGTCAGGGAGTATCTCAAGCCCGAAGGCTTCGAGGTTGTGGCCGTGTACGACGGAGAACAGGGCGTCGAACACGCGTTATCCGGCGAATACGCGATGGTTGTGCTCGATGTGATGTTGCCCGGGCTTAACGGAT
>CAZXSA010000116.1:0-15388 GCA_964642815.1 uncultured Planctomycetales bacterium
ACCGTTGCTTAATCCGAAAAACAAAATGTCTCATTGACGAGTGAAACAAATCATTAACACCACCCGAAGTTTAACCTCTTCCGTCGCCATTTTCAATTATTATTCTTAGAAGAATGTAAGTATTTTCTAGCCCTTAACGCCACATTATGCACGTCCGATATGCCTGGGATGTTAAAAATATGCGAAAAAAGGCATATCTCATATTTAAGATAGAGAATATAGGCAATATAGATAAAACAGTATTGAAGTTATAATAATTTTCAAAACGACGGACAAACGTCAGATAATCTGAAAGTATAATAATTGCATTGGCAGCCATTCTTAAGAAAACTCCTGTAAGCTGGCTTGATTTTGAATTGGAGTAGACCGGCCGAATTACGATATTTGTGGTTGGATCAGGATTTGTTATGATCTGAGGATTGGAAACTTGGTTGATTGGGAGCTATTGGACATGTCCTGGGTAAGGATCTGGGCGCTCATGTGGCTGCTTTTAGCAACGTCGGCCTTGCCGACGAGCGGCCGCATCGCGCAGGCTGATGCGTCCAAGGATCTCGGCCAGGAAAAATCATTGCCGATGGGGACGGCTCCCGCGGAGCAGAAGCCGACGGATTCGGATGAGGATGACAAGGATAAAACTTCCGAATGGTCGTTTGGCCCTCGGATCGACGTATGGGATGGTCCGGCGGCTCGGATCGCATCGACCGGCTCAGGCATGGTGTTGACGCCCGCCGTCGTCGGGGAGCGAACGGATCACGGGCCTGTACCATCCGACCTGGAGCGAACATTATTCCCGGCCTATCATCCCTCGAATGGACAAGTCACTCGTTACTGGCTGGCCAATCGTTATCCCCACGCCCCTCCGTCATGGGCTTGAAAGTTCGGCGGATCATTCGGTATTCGCCGAGCGAAAGGGCCCGGGCAGGAATTATCCATCCCGTCTGAAAAGACCTTTCGCGACATTGGTTATGATTTGTCTCCCGATACATGGCAAGAGATCGCCGATTCCGGCGATTCGTGGTCAATACGAACGAGTTTGAAATTCTCTTTTTCTTCACGAGCGAGGAACGATCATGGGCGAGAAGAACCTTTGGTGGAAAGTCCTTTTGATTTTCGTACTGGTGGGCATGTGCGCGTGGCAGATTCATCCTTTCGATCAAAAGCTCAGGGGCGGGATCGACTTGGTGGGCGGCTACAGCCTGTTGTTCGAAATCGACGACAGCGACATGGATGCCAACCAAAAAGACAAGCTGGCCGAACGGGTGATGACCGTTCTCAAGCAGCGGGTGGACCCGCAGGGTAACCGAAATCTTGTCTGGCGGCCGATCGGGCAGAACCGTCTGGAAATCCAGATGCCCCGACCGACGGGCGACGTGCAGGGACCGCGCGATGCTTTCGAGAGAGCCCGGACGCAACTGGCGGCGAACAACATTACGGTGATGCAGGTTCAGGCGGTGATGAATCTGCCCATCGAGCAGCAGGCGGAGGCTTTTACCGGCTTGGTGGGCGAGGTGACCAAGCGCAAGGATCTGTTTGACCGGCTGGTCGAAAACCAGAAACAGTACGAACAGATGCGTGGAAAGGTCGAGCAAGCCGCCCCGTCCGCGCCGGCCTCGACAACGCAGGCGGAGAGCCAGCCGGCCACCGCGACGGCGGAGGAATATAAGGCCCTCGATCGTCTGCTGGAAGATCGCCGGCAGTTGATCGACCAGATCGCACAGACCAACGTGGCCATGGATCGACTGGAGGACTTGCTGGCCCTGGACCCGAAATCCACCCTGCGTAGGGAGGGGCTGGCGAAACTTTACGAACAGCACCCCGACCTGACCTCGCGGATTGAAGGCCTGGCGGCGGCGTATGACGCTTACGCCAAGAACAAGGGCATGCTGGACGATCCGTCGGACCTGATGCGCATGCTCCGGGGGGCGGGCGTGCTGGAATTCCGGATTCTGGCCGTGCGCGATCAGGGCTCGCTGAACATGCTGGATTCCTACAATAAGCAGTATAACGAGCCGGTGGATCGCTACATCGAGCAGTTGGCCAAGTACGGTCCTCGGGTACAGACCGGGGATAATTACCAATGGTTCAAGGCCGCCAACCCGGACGAAGAGAGCTGGAAGTATGAGCGTTACGTCATTCAGGAGTATATGGGCGCAAAATACGTGTTGGCGTTTTCCAATCAAGCGCGCGATATGGTATTGACGAACGATGGGAACTGGTCGTTGAAAAGCGCCCGTCCCGGTCGTGACGAGATGGGGCGGCTGGCCATCTATTTCTCGTTGGATCCCAGCGGCGGAAACAAGTTCGGCTTGCTGACCGGAAACAATCTCAAGCGCCCCTTGTGCATATTCTTGGACAATCAGGCGATTTCGGCGGCCACCATCCAGAGTCAGATTCACGACAGCGGGCAGATCACCGGGAATTTCTCGCCGGACTACGTTCATTATCTGGTGAGCACTTTGGAGGCAGGAGCCCTGCCGGCCCGCCTGCGGGAAGTACCGCTGCAAGAGAAGAACATCGGGCCTTCGTTGGGTAAAACCAACCGTGAAAAAGGCACGAATGCGGTGATGATCGCGTTCGTGGCCACGGTAGCCTTCATGATTTTGTACTATGCCTATTGCGGGCTGATCGCGGACATCGCCTTGCTGATGAACCTGGTGCTTACGCTGGGGATCATGTCGTTCTTGCAGGCGACGTTTACCCTGCCTGGTATCGCGGGCTTGATCCTGACCCTGGGCATGGCGGTGGACGCGAACGTACTGATCTACGAGCGTATTCGCGAGGAGATGGAGCGGGGCATCTCGGTGCGCATGGCGGTAAAGCTGGGTTACGAAAAGGCGTTCAGCGCGATTCTGGACTCGAACGTGACCACGATCATGACCGCGGTGATCCTGGCCTCGCTGGGAAGCGAGGAAATCAAGGGGTTCGGAATGACCCTGGGGATCGGTTTGTGTACCAGTATGTTTACCGCCTTGTTTGTCACCCGGCAGTATTTCCACGTCATGGTGCCGACGACGCTGAAATCGTCGGAAACGCGGAAGGCCTGGCTGACGGCGGGAGTGATGGGCCTGGTTTGCGGGTTCTTCCTGGGAATTGGCGCCGTGCTCAATACCCCGGCGGAGCGGGCGGATTCAAGCCTGTGGCAGCTTGGCCATTTCCTGCTGTGGCTGTTCGGCACGGCGGTGGCTTTACTGGTGTCCATGTGGCTATTCAGGTTGTTCTACTACGGCACGGGGCACCAGAAGAACAACCGGATGCCCATGATGAAGCTTTTGAGCAAGACGAACGTCAACTGGATGGGAAAATACCGGGTGTTCTGGACCGTCTCGGCGGTGCTGATCGTGGGCGGGATTGTTCTGGAATCGCGGGTGGATTCCAAGGATTACCTGGATATCGAGTTCATCGGGGGCACCAGCGTGCAGGTCCAACTCAAGGACTCGCCCAAGATTCAGGAGCAGTTCCGCGAGCGGGCGGACGAGAAACTGTTGAACGACTATATCGGTACCAGCCCGGCGGCCACCGATCCGCGGTTGGCGGTGGGCTGGCTGCGTCATGCGGCCGATCTGCTGGACAAGGCGGACATTAAGGAGCTGGGCGAGGGACGTTATCAGATTAGCTTGCCCGGAGATTTGAAAACATCCCAGATTCGGGGATTGTTGTTGACACAGAATCTGGAAACCGGAATAGCCCGCGACGGGATCACCGAGACGCCCAACGGCGTACTCGTTCAGTTTGACGTGCAAAGGGATCCGCCCCACGCCCTGCGGAATCTGGTCGAGCGTCTTGTCGAATTGACGAGCACGGATCGGCGCGATGATGCTCGTCGGGAAGTGCAGAGTCAGAACGAATTGCTGGGTCGTTATCCGGAGGGCGAGCAGATTCAAGATTGGGTCAAGGATGAGGATTTACCAGCCTCGGAGCTGATCGCCCGCCTGAAGGATTTGGGCAAGCAGATCGAGAACATGCCGGCCCAATCGGTGAAAACCCGGGTTGCCGAGGCGGCGACTCTGGCCCGCTCGGCGGCGGAACGGATGCGCATGGCCCGCGTGCAGATGATCGAGGCGGATACGCCCGGCGGGCAGCCCTCTTTCGAGATCATTTGCTCCGAACCGAACAAGAACCTCGTGGCCGAGGCCTTGCTGGCGAGTATGGCGGATATCTTGCAGGTGGTGCTCACGGTTGAGGCCACCCTGGTGACGGATGCCGATAAGGCCCCGGACGGGATTTTCCCGATCCGCCAGGACAATGACACGCTGAAAGAGATCATCGGCGGCGCTTACGATAATTCGGTGACCGATTTCAAGGGCGGTTTGGCCCTGGTGTTCGACGATCTGCAGCCGCCGCAGAGCATCGAGGCTATCGAAAAACGGTTGCGGGATATGCGTTTGCAGCCGGACTTCGAGGGTTTGGCCTGGCGCCAGCCAAAGGTCGTGGGCCTGGATCAGGTTTCGGATGCTTCCTCATCGGAGGGGGCGAAGTTGTATAAGAAGGCGGCCATTTTGGTCAAGGATGACCAGTTGCCGTATGTGGATGACTCGGACAACGAAGGCTGGCGGAACATGGCCCAACAAGAGTTGCGTCTGGTCCAGGCCGCCCTGGCCAGCGCACGCTCGCTGGAGCGGGTGACGCAGTTCGCCCCGCAGGTGGCCGCCGAGGCGACCCAGAAGGCGGTTATCGCCTTGATTCTTTCGTTGATCGCCATCGCCGGTTATCTGTGGATGCGGTTCGGTTCACTGCAATTCGGCCTGGCGGGGATCATCGCCTTGTATCACGACGTGGCCATTACCCTCTCCTGCGTGATGCTCAGTCACCATTTGTATAACACGCCCATCGGCAAGGCGTTGTTGTTGCAGGATTTCAAGATCGATCTGACCATCATCGCGGCGTTGCTGACCATCGTCGGTTTCTCGATCAATGATACGATCGTGATTTTCGACCGAATTCGCGAGCTGCGCGGGCGACTGGCGACGGTCTCGCCGACGCTGATCAACACGGCGATCAATCAAACGCTGTCGCGAACCATCATTACGTCGTTCACCACGTTTATCGTGGTTCTGCTGATGTACATTTTCGGCGGCGACGGGGTGCATGGATTCGCCTTCGCGATGATCGTGGGTTGTATCAGCGGCGTGTACAGCACGATCGCGATCGCCACCCCGATGCTGCATCACCCGCGGGCGATGTGGATCACGACGACTTTCCTCGGGGCGGTGACGGCCATGGGGATCGTGTATTCCATCAGTGCCCAGTTCCCGACGTTCCGGAAAGTGCTGGTCGGGATCATTCTGGTGGCGGCCGCCTTTGCGATCATCAAACAGGTTGCCGGCATATTGGCGGACAAGACCCGCCGTCCGGCGACCGCGGCGTAAAGCCGGCGTTTTCATGAAGGAAAAACGAAGCCCGGGGATGCTGGTCCCCGGGCTTTGTTCTGCGCTGGGGCGGAATATTCACCACGGAGACACGGGAGACAAGTAACGGTGGATGAATGCGCGTCTTTTCCAAAGGGGTGTGCATCCGAAGAAAGGTGGCACGGGGAATTCCGACTTACTTGGGAATATTCGTGCTTTACTCCGTGGTCTTAAAAGCACGGGCAAGCCCTTGTCCCGCCGCGTTGTGACAAGGGCCTGTCCATGCCCCCCGTCGGGCACATCGTTCGAAATGGCTCATTCACATCCGAGCTTGTTTCCCCGATAATGACATTCATCATCCGGAATCGAGGATTCCGTTTTCGTTTCGGTTTTTTCGGGGGGCTGCTCTACAATGGGTAAGCACGGGTTTCGGATCCGGCTTTTTCGAGGTTTGATCGGGAAGGTGGATAATGAATAGATGGCGAAGCTTGTGGATGTGCCTGGGGCTGTTGGTTGGGATTTCGTCGATTCATGGTCAGGAGTTGGCGGCGGGTCAGGTCAAGGCATCGTTATTGGCGGACCGTACGGCCATCGTACCGGGCGGGATGGTCGAGTTGGGGGTGGCGTTTGAAATCCCTGACGGCTGGCATATCTACTGGCGGAATCGCGGTGAAGGGGGTATTGAGACGAAGTTTGCCTGGCATGTGCCCGAAGGTTTCGTGCTCGGCCCGGAGCGGTTCCCTTGGCCGAAGCGGTATGTCGATGTGTCGGGGGCGCACACGTTTGTACTGGAGCGTCGGCCGGTGGTTCTGGCGGAATTGCGGGTGCCGGCGGATGTTCAGGTTGGCAGGACCGTGGATATCGAGGTGGATGCGAGCTGGCTGGCCTGTAAAGGAGCATGCGTTCTGGGCAGGGAACGTTTGAAACTGACCTTGCCGGTTGTGGCCCATGCCGAAGAGTCCAAACCGCAACACGAGGATCTGTTCAAGATCGCTCGCGAACAAATACCCCTGCCGATGGATAAGGCAGAGTATCTCAAGCCAATCCAGGTCATGGCCAACGTGGACCGCATCAAGGCGGGATCGAAAATCGAGGTGGCAGTCGTGCTGGAGGTGGCCGACGGCTTTCATATCAATTCGCACCAACCCCTGGATGCGCGTTTGATCCCCACGGATGTATTTCACGATGCCGTGGATGGATTGACCTTCGATCGTCCCCGCTTTCCGCCGGGGCAGATGATGCAATCGTATGGAACGACTTTATCGGTTTATAAGGATCGGGCGGTGGTCCTGTTGCCGGTCGAGGTGGACGCTTTACCGGCCGGCGGCCCAGTGCGGATCGGCGGAGTCGTGACTTACCAGGCCTGTCACGACCAGACGGGCGCCTGTTATCGACCGACGGCCGCGGAGTGGTCGCTGACGATCCCGGTGGCCGGCGCGGGTGAGGAGGCGAAACCGATCAACGAAGATCTGTTTCGAGCAGCCGAGAATCGATCCGCTGGAGCGAGCACGGCGAGTGCATCGGGCAAGGGTTTTACGCTGGACACGGTGCTTCGGACGACCGCCCGGCAAAAGGAATATTCATTAGCGGTCTGGTTGTTGTTCGCGTTTCTGGCGGGCGTCATCCTGAATATCACACCCTGTGTCCTGCCGGTTATTTCGATCAAAGTGCTCAGTTTTGTGCAGCAGGCGAGCGAATCACCGGCCAGAGTATTCAAACTTGGATTGGCTTTTTCGCTCGGTATGTTGGCGGTTTTCAATGTTCTGGCGGTTCTGGCGACGGCGGCGGGGCTGGTCTGGGGTCAGCATTTTCAAAGCCCGGTGTTTACGTTGGTGATGGCCTCGGTGATTTTCGTTTTCAGCCTGAGCGTTTACGGGGTATTCACTCTAGGCGTGCCGCGGGTGGTGGGCGATCTGGCCGGCCGAGCCGAGGGCGAAGGCTATGTCGGCTCGGTGGCCAAGGGAGCATTGGCCACTTTGATGGGCACGCCTTGCCTGGGGCCATTTTTGGGGTCGGTGTTGGTCTGGGTGGCCACTCAACCTCCGACATTGGTTTTTCTCATATTCAACACAATCGGGTTGGGGATGGCATTGCCATATATACTGCTGACCGCGAATCCTTCCTTGCTGCGTTTTGTGCCCAAGCCCGGCCCCTGGCTGGAGACGTTCAAGCAGGCGATGGCTTTTCTGCTGATGGGTACGGTGCTCTACCTTTTAAGTATTCTGAGCGCGCAACTGGGTGGGGCGGGGGTGATCTGGTCGTTGGTATTACTGATGGGTCTGGCATTGGGGTGTTGGATCATCGGTCGTTGGCTGACGGCCAACCGATCGGCCGGCGGGCGGGTGATCGTTCTGGCCGTCGCTTTGGCGGTGGCGGGTTGCGGCGGGTGGTACAGCTACGGCAAGATGTTTCGATCGTCGAGCAGCGAGTTGGCTTGGGTGCCGTTTTCGATGGAGAAGCTGACCGAGTTGACCGCCGAGGGGCGTACCGTGTTTCTGGATATTACGGCGGACTGGTGTCCGAACTGCAAGTATAACCTGGAATTCGTGTTTCATACGCCGGAGGTGGCCGAGGCGATTCGGAAGTATGATGTCGTGCCGATGCTGGCGGACTGGACGGGACAGGACGCGACCATCGGCCGTCTGGTGAACAAACTGGCGCCGGGAGGTAGCGTGCCGTTGTGCGCGGTGTTTCCGGCCGGTCGTCCGGATGAGCCGATCGTGATGCTCGAGATCGTGACCAAACGGCAGGTGATCGAGGCCTTGCGGCAAGGGGCGGGGAAGTGAGACGGAGAGAAGGGGGGAAAGAGAGATGGAGCGATTGCGGTTCAGGAGATTAACTTGAGCGACGAGAAGGTACCTGTTCTACTGGATACGGATATCGGCAGCGATATTGATGACGCGGTAGCGCTGGCATATTTGCTGAAGCAGCCGCGTTGCGAACTGCTGGGGGTGACCACGGTTACGGGCGAGCCGGTGGTTAGGGCTCGGCTGGTCAGCGCGGTCTGTACCGCCTTCGGTCGGCCGGAGGTGCCGGTGCATAGCGGGGCGGCCGATCCGTTACTGGTCGACCAGCAGCAAACGAAAGTGCCGCAGGCCAAGGTGCTCGAGCAATGGCCGCATGAAAGTGATTTTCCGGAGAATACCGCGGTCGATTTTCTGCGACGCACGATACGCGAACACCCGGGGCAGATTACCTTATTGAGTATCGGACCGTTGACCAATATCGGGTTGCTCTACGTGATGGATCCAGAAATTCCGCGTCTGCTCAAGCGTCATGTCATGATGGCGGGTCTTTATCTGGGGCGGCAGCCGGATTATCGATTAACGGAGTGGAATGCACGGCTCGATCCGCACGCGACGGCGATCGTTTTCGCCAAAGGTCCGGCCGAGACCCGTTGCGTGGGGCTGGACGTGACTTTGCAATGCCGCATCCTGGCGGATGGTTTTCGCGAACATTTTCGCGAAGGGCCGCTACGGATCGTGAGAGACATGGCCGAGACATGGTTCGCCGGGCGAAACGAGGTGATATTTCACGATCCACTGGCGGCGGCGTGCGTGTTTCGGCCGGAATTGCTGCGGTGGGTCGAGGGGCGCGTGGATGTGGAATTACAGAGTGAGTCCTTGAAGGGTTTGACCTCTTTTTCCGCGAAAGCCGGCCGAAAGAAACATCAGGTCGCCGCCGAGGTCGACGCTCAGGCCTTTTTCAAGCATTATTGCGAGATCGTGAACGAATCGAAGTAGCGAAACCAAATCATGATTTATCATCTTCCTTATCGACGGATGCTGATCCTCACCGAAGGTCGCCTGGGAACATTCACCTCCAAAACGGGTGTGTCGGTGATACGTTATCGACGAGGAAATGTGCTGGGTGTACTGGATGCGGTCCATGCCGGCCGACGGATCGAGGAATTGGTCGACGGGGTGGCCGATGTACCGATTTTCGCAAAGGTCGCCGATGCCCTGGCATATCGGCCGGATGCCATACTGATCGGGGTCGCTCCGGTCGGTGGGGCCTTGCCTGAAGCCATGCGCCGCCATCTGGTGGATGGTTTGACCCACGGGCTTTCCATCGTGAGCGGTTTACATGTATCGCTGAACGACGATGCGGAGTTGGCGAATCTGGCTCGACAAAGCGGAGCGTACATCCATGACCTGCGGATTCCCGGCCCGATCGAACGAGTGGCGACGGCCAAGGCCAGGGATATGAGCGTCAAACGGATTCTGACCGTCGGCACCAGCACGAACGTAGGCAAGATGTTGACCGCCCTGGAACTTCGGCGGGCGGCGGCCGAGACCGGCCTGGATGCCGCGTTCGTGGCGACGGGACAGACCGGGATCATGATCGAGGGTTGGGGTATCGCGATCGATCATGTGGTGTCGGATTTCACGGCCGGCGCGGTGGAGTTGATGCTTGAGCACGTGGCGGATCGACAAATCTGTTTCGTCGAGGGGCAAGGATCGATCGATCATCCGGGCTATTCGGGGGTAACCCTTTCGCTGATGCACGGATGTTGCCCGGACGCGATGGTGATCGTGCATCGGCCGGGGCGGCATCTGCATAATGAGCTGCCCGGCTGTATCGTGACGCCGATCGGGCGGCAGATTGCGCTCTACGAGCAAGCGATGGCCCCGGTGTATCCGAGCAAGGTGGTGGCGGTCGCGGTGAATACGGTAGGCATGTCGCCGGCCGAAGCGAGGCAGGCTACCCAGGTGGCGGCCGACGAAACCGGTCTGCCCGCCGCTGACCCGATCCGCGATGGTTGCGGCCTGCTCTGGGCGGCGGTTCGCCGGTACGTGGACATGTAATAATAACCGCAAGCAACCCGTTTTGAGTACTGACCTGGATGGAGAATGAGGGTAAGGCAGGTAGACGGAGAGACGGGGGCGGCAAGAGAAGACGAAACAATCCGTGTTCAGCAACTCTTTTTGACCGTTTCCACGACGGCGCGGGCGTTTTCGAGGGGGATGTCGTGGAAGAGGTAATCGGAGGTGGCGACGATATGTCGGGTGCCGGTGGTGGCTCGCAGGACAGCCTGGGTGGCCTCGATTACCTGTTCGACCGAGCCGTTTAGCAGCATGTCGAGGCCGATGTTGCCGCGGGTGCAGATTTTCGGATCGAGCATGCGGCGGGCGGAGGCCAGGTCGGCGACATTGCCGACCGGCGGGCCGGACAGGGTTTCGAACAAGTCAATGCCCATCTGGTTGAAATAGCCCCTCGTTAAAAAGGGCTCGACCGGTGAACAGATATGGCAATAGATCAGCCCGCCGGCTTCATGGACGGCCTGACTGATAGCTTGCGAATCGGGGACGAGGTACTCTTCGTACAGTTGGGGTGACAGCATCTCCGCGCCGGGGCCGCCGAGGAAAACGAAGTCCGCTCCGCATTGGATGACCTTGCGAGCCAGGAGAATATTCACCTCACGAATTCGATCGCAGACCTGTCGATAGCGATCCGGGTTGAGCATGGCTTGGAGCACGAGGTCAGGCACCGAGGCCAGGCCGAACAACTCGAAGGGTTGCAGGTTCCACTGGATCGAGACGGCTCCGTGTGGCTGGGCCTGCTCGAGTACGGGGCCGAGCAGGTCGGGGACGTATTCGATGGCTTGCGCGTGCCGATCGGCGTACCAAAGCACCGGATCGAGCGAGTCGTCGGCCCCAAGCGGGTACGCCATCGGTGTCGCGCCGTTCTTTTTCGTTTCGTGGATCTTGAATTGTAACGGGCCGAAGGGCGTATCCAGGCGGCTCAGGGTGATCCGATCATGACCCGCGGCCTCGGTTTCGTTTTGCCAGGCGAGGGGCGAAAAAACCTGACCGAAAGCGGGTAAAGATAGGTTTAATAACGCATCGCAACCTACGGCTTGGTAAGCGGCGATGGTGTCCGCCAAGGTGGCCTCACTGTTCCATTCCCTGCCGGCCAGACGGGCATCGAACCCGGCCCCGGCGCCGATCTGCAGTGAAACGTACGGTTGGTCGCCGCCGCCACGAACGTATTCCAGGAAACGTTGCCGGGCATGGCCGGCCTCTTTGTTTTGCGTGTGGCTCATGATAAGGCGATCCTTGTTTCCGGATATGAGCGGAAATGACTCGCGGGAAGACCGGGTTATTACGGCAACTGCACGGGTTTGGCCAGGCGTTCTTGCTCTGCTTCGCGGATTTTTCGCTCTTGGTTGGTCCATCTCGCGTAGAATTCGGCGGTTGACATCCATTCGCTGGTGATTCGGCCTCGCCCCTGTTCGTCGCGATGGAAAAACAGAACGCCTCTACCGTCTGCCTTGAGAACCATGTCCAGGGGTTGAGTGAAGGCAATAATGGCCGGTTCGGAGGCATTCATGGCGTAGTAACGATCGGCGTCGCTGGCATAAGCCAAATATTTCGTCTCGACGGGCAGGGCGGCGGGGAGCATTTGCCAGCGATCGACGCTTTCCTGGAGGGCAAGCAGAGGTTTATTCAAACGGTCCAGTGTCGTATGCAGGGCCCGCTGATCGCGCTGCCAAGCCAGTAGCAAGGTGACCGCCAGACCCAGAACGAGAAACTGGGCCAGTGAAAAGATCATCCAACGCCGGCGGCGCCTCAACTTGGTGGCCGCGGCCTGCTCGGCCACGTCAAGTTTGGTCCGTATGACGGGTTGGGTGATGCCGGCCGGTATCTGCTGGACCCAAGGCATGCACTTTCCTCCGTTTATTGCACACAGGCGCGCCACATCATGACCCCGCAGGGTCTTATCTCATTATACAGCAGAATGATGATCGAGCCAACAGATCTTTTATCGGTGAAAATGCGTGCGTAAGTTGAATTACCGTAAGAGGATAACATTTTCCCAAATGGCTTGAGGGGGGCGAGCGGCGGGGGTTTGCCGCTCAGCGGCCGTGCTCGCGCTGATATTGACGGTTGAGCTCGGGGTCGAGCACCCTGATGGAAGCAGTGTTATACAATTCCTGTTGGAGTTCGTCTTGGCGCTGACGGATGAGGCGGTCGAGAAAACGCTGGCGCAAAGCTTGTTGGTCGGCCTGCTCGAAAGTGATCTGACGGGCCGGGAAGCGTCGTTCGAGTTTGAGAATCTGATAGACACCGACTTCATGTATCGTCGTGGAAATCTCACCCACCTGAAGTTGGAAGGCCGCCTCGCGGATCAAGGGAGAGACGGCCGGGTCGAGCCTAGTGAAAGGTGGCAGCAATCCACCCTGATCGGCGGTGAGTGGGTTTTCGCTGTATTGGCGGGCGAGCAATTCAAAATCCTTGCCGGCTATCAGCAGGGTACGGATTTTTCCCGCGGTCTCGATGCTGGACAACTGAATATGACGGACTTGGACCCGTTCGGCATAATCGAGATCGTATTGTTCACGGAGCATCGGTTCGTTTATCGTCATCTTGTCCGTCTCCGCGACGGCAATCTTTCGCAGGCAGGCCATCATTTCCATGCGTAATTCCCATTCCTTGAGCGAGACGTTCTTGGCTTGGAGTATCTGTTCCAGTTGACGCTGGGCCGTTGGGCGATCCAGTGCAGGAGCGTCGGGGTGGACGATGGGGGTGGCGATGCGCTGGAGGGCATTTTCGTGTTCGGCGGCGATATCGGCCGGCGTGACCGCAAGACCGAGGTCGGCGGCTCGTTGGCGGACGATTTGCAGGAGGATCAATTGCTCCAAAACCTGCAAGCCGTGGCTGTGAATTAATAGTTCGGTCAACTGAGAGCGATAAATGGGTTTGCCGGCGACCTGGGCGACGATCGTATCGACGGGCGGTTCGTTGACTGGAGTGGCCGGGGTGCTCGGGGAAGTCGTCGCGGCAGTGACCGCTGTCGGCGGGGTGGTCGATTGTTTCGTTGCGGCAGGAGTTTCCCAGGCGGTCTGCACGGAGGGGCCGGCCGGCTTGTTCCGCTGCTGGCAGCCGGAAAGCAGGATCGCGGGGAGCAGGCCGAGCAGGCAAAATCGTCGAGGCATGATGAATCCTTTCCATCGTTTCGTGACTAGACGGAGTGTGAAGCTAATGGCGCAGGGTGGCGTGGTCAAGAGGCCAGCTTTTATACAAGCGCCCGGGCGTTTACAATGGGAGTTGAACTAAGCACGAAGGCCGGTATGTCGAGTAGAGTTTTTATGGAGTCAATGGCTTTTCAACGCAGGATGACGCGCCGGGTAACGGTGGGGGGGGTGACGATCGGCGGTAACGGACCGGTACGCCTTCAGTCCATGACCAGCACGCCCACTCACGATATCGAGGCGACGATGGGGCAGATTCGCCGACTGGCGGAGGCGGGTTGCGAGCTGGTCAGGGTGGCCGTTCCCGAACGGAAAGATACCGCCGCGCTGCCCGAGATTATCCGGCAAAGCCCGGTACCGATCATCGCCGATGTGCATTTTCATTATCAGCGTGCGCTGGAGGCGGTGGCCGCCGGCGTGCATAAGATTCGCCTGAATCCCGGTAATATCCAGGACCGCGAGCAAATCGAGCGGGTGATCCACGCCTGTCGGGATGCGGGTATTCCCATTCGCATCGGGGTCAACGAGGGCAGCGTGGTCGAGCGGCGGGAGGCGGCGGTCCGGGCCGACGAAATGCGCATGCTGGCCGCCGACCGGCGCGGGGCGTTGATCGAGCTGATGGTACGAAAACTGGAGGAGTATATTCGACTTTTTGAGGCGAACGATTTTTACGATCTGGTCTTGGCGGCCAAGAGCCATGACGCGGCGGTGGTGATCGAGGCTTATCGAGCGATCAGCAGGCGGTTTGATTTCCCGTTGCATCTGGGCGTAACTCATTCCGGTCCGCCGGAGACGGGACGGATACGCTCCGTGGCTGCGCTGGGTACGCTGCTGGCCGAGGGGATCGGCGACACGATTCGCATCTCTTATGCGGCCGACCCGGTCGAGGAGGTGTTGGATGGCAAGGAATTACTGTGCAGCCTGGGTCTTCGGCCGCGAAACGAGCCGGAACTGATCGCTTGCCCGACCTGCGGACGGATCGAGGTGGATCTGGTTGATCTGGTCAGGCGGGTGCGGGCCAGGCTGGCCGAGATCAAGGCGCCGCTCAAGGTGGCGGTCATGGGTTGCGCGGTGAACGGACCGGGCGAATGCGAGGGGGCGGATGTGGCCATCTTCGCCGGCCGGGGTAAGGGCATGATCTATGTACGCGGCGAGCAGAAACGTGTGGTAAACGAAGCGGAAATGCTCGATGCGTTGTTGGAGGAGTGTCGGGGGCTGTTGGAGAGTCATTCATGACCGACGATTGGGGATCCGCAGAACAAGAACTATCCGATGAGATGGAATATGACGCTTTTCAGGAAGAGGCGATCTATGCCGAAGACGAAGCTGTGATTGAACCCTATCGCCCGTCCGGTTTCATGTGGCCTTATCTGCTTTTTCTTCGACCGAAAATCTTCTTTACGCATTTTGTTCTGGAAGCCTCGCCTTTGCTGACCGCCCTGGCCGCTCTGATTTATGGGATCAGTGGTGCGATCGATGAATTGGAGGAGCGCCTCCTCCGGGCTGAGTTAAAAGGGCAGGGACATATATTTCTGCCCCTGATTTCGAATTGGCGAAGCTATTGGATTCTCTGCGTAGCGTTGGGTGTCTTATCCGCGTTTTTCTATTTCTGGATCGGCGGATGGTGGTACAAGAAACGGCTGGCGTTTTGTGGTGCGAAAGACGCTGATACGAGCCTTTCTCGACGGGTTTATCTTTTTGCTTCTCAAGTCTACGCTATTCCCGGGCTGATCTATGCGCTCTGGGAAACCGGTCATTATCCGACGCCCCTGGCTGCGCGTTCTGGGTCGGATATCGGCGGGCTGGTTGTTGTGATCTGCCTGTTCTGGTCAGTATATGTGAGTTATCGCGGCGTGCGTACGGCCTTCGAGGTGCGGCGCTGGGCGGCGCGATTCTGGTTTATGATTCTGCCCGGGGGCTTTTGTTTACTGGGTATTATAGCCGTCGTTGTCGCTCTGGCGGTGGGGATGGCGGAGAGCAACCCGCCGGTTCTGGATTACCCGAATAAACTCAAAGGAGCATCCTTCGATCTGGAATACCCGCAGAATTGGATGATCGACGAAACGGA
>CAZXSA010000117.1:0-15352 GCA_964642815.1 uncultured Planctomycetales bacterium
CTACAATCTGCCCTTATATGAAGCGATACAGCTTAATCTGGCGGACGGTCCTGATCGGGGCGGCGGGCGCGGTGTTGCTCGGCTGCCGAGCGGGCGGGCCTTCGGGCATGCCCACCGAGCAGGAAAAGGTCGAAATGCTCTCGCTTATGCTGCCGAGCGACCTGAAAATCGAGCCTTTCACCAAGTTCAAGAGCTTCGATCAAGACGAACAGCCCGACGGCGTCTTGCTCGTACTCCGCCCCATCGATCGGTTCGGCGATCCGGTCAAGGCGGCGGGAGTGTTTTTCTTCGAGCTGTGGACCTACAACGAATCGGACCCGATGCGCAAAGGCGAGCGGTTGGCCTATTGGGAGCGGACCATCGGCACCAAGCAGGACATGAAACTCTACTGGACCCGGGCCCAGATGTACGAGTTTCAACTGGTCTGGGCGGCCGGTGCGGGCGAGGTCAAGCCCGGCCGCAAGTATCTGCTCACCGCCACGTATCGCCCGCCGTGGGACGAAACCATACAGACTGAATACTTGATGCAGGCTCCCCACGCCTCCGAGTTGACCGGTAAACCGATGGAGTGAACCTCCGCTTCGCCGCCGGTGGTTCGCCAGTTATTCTAAGGACAGGAGATCGTCCATGAGAACCGCGAACTGCACGAAGGGATTAGTTGTCGGCCTGATACTGGTTGTTTGCGGTTGTGCCCAGAAGCTGACCTACGAACGATGGCAAACCATTCATGACGGAACCACGCCGGAAGTGGTTAAGGCCACCCTGGGCGAGCCGTTCCAGTCCACCGATCAGACCTGGGTCTATCAGGACTCGGACCACACGATCACCGCGTTCATCTATTTCAAGGACGGCCAGGTCATTGGCAAGCAGTGGAAGGACTTGCAGCGGGGTATCGAGGGTGACGATCCCCACGTGAAAGAACCCGGCGAATCGTCAACCTTCAAGAGCCAGAAGATCGAATAACCCCACCGCGCTGTTGTCTTGGTTCGATTGATTGGATTCATTGCCCCCACTTGAGCTTCTGGGTCAGGGTGTGCCATTGCGCCTGGCCGGGGTTACGCACCAGTTGGAAATCGTAGGCCGCCTGACGAACCGTCAACCGGTCGCCGACTCCGAGCAGGAAGGAAACCTGCCCGTCGATTACCGCGGTGGTTCCCGTGTTGACCCGCCGGGCGACTACCTCGATGATCGCGTCCGCCGCCACCACCAGTGGCCGATGGGTCAGCGAGTGCGGCGACAGCGGCGACAGAACAATCGCTCGCGTGCCGGGAGCTAGGATCGGTCCACCCGCGGACATGTTCTGGGCGGTCGAGCCCGTCGGTGTAGCCAACACCAGGCCGTCGCCGCTGACGTTGGTCAGATGCTCGCCGTTGACCGAAATGGATAACTCGATCATGCGGAACGGCGGGCCGGCATGGACCACGCAGTCGTTGACCGCCGGCGATTCCGTCTGCCCTCGCTCGCCGTGAATGACCGTGGCCGCCATCATCATCCGGTGGCTGACCAGGCCGGGGTCGGCAAGGGCCGATCGAAGATTGTGTTGCAGATCCTCGAAACCAAACTCGGCCAAGAAACCGAGTTTGCCAAAGTTGACCCCGATAATGGGTACCTGTCGTTCCTTTAATTCGCGGGCGACGGCCAGAATGCTCCCGTCGCCGCCAAGCACGATAATCCGATCAGGCTCTTTTCCCAGCCAATGTTCCGGTTCCGGGACCGCCGCCGAGGTCACCACCACGGCTTCGCGGCCAACACATGCGATAACCGAAGCCGTCGCCGCCCGGGCTTCCGGCTTGTCGGGGTTATACAAGACCAGTACACGCGGTTGATCGGACATGTTTTGATTCTCGTTTTCAACTCCGGGGCCGCCCGATTATAACGGCGCGGTCGGGAAAAGCCACGGATAAAAAACGATCGAAAGCGTTGGGGGTATGCCTTTCGCCGGGAAGATAAACGTGATACATTCATGGGTGTTCTGGATGGTGTTACGCGGCGGAAGCAGCGATGATCCACTTCTGGCATAAACTTCAAGCGGCCCGACGACGTTATCGCTGGCCGATCAAATGGTGCATACTGATCCTCGTCGTGCTTTTTGTTTTATATCCCCGGCCGACCCTGCTGATCCGTCATATTGACCACCTCCGGATGATGGATGCCCTGCCTGATCCGCAAGAGCCGGCCTTGAAACCGGTGGAGCAGCAGTTCAATGCTTTCGTGGAGCAAGAGGGTATCGAGGGGGGGGCGGCCTTGCTGGATGCGGTCCAGCGGTTTGTCTACGAGCGAGTGCCCTACGGATGGGATTGGGAGGTGTGGGGCGTGGCCGACTATATCCCGACGCTTCGAGAGGTGATCGACTCCCCGCGAGAGGACTGTGACGGCCGGGCGGTGCTGGCGGCCGCTCTGTTGCGGGCCCGGGGAATCGATGCCAGGCTGGTGGCGGGCAACGGCCATGTCTGGGTCGCCGCGGAATTCGGCGAAACCATGAGCCCCATAGGCCAGGCCAGCATGATCGCGGATGAAGAGGGTCTACGCGTTCAAATTCTGGATTTTTTCAACACGCGAGTCATTGCTTACGGGATCGCGGTTTTTCCCTGGAGGCGGGAATTGATCATTCTCTTGACCTTGTGGGTTCTGCTGCTGCCTCGGGATTTCCGTTGGGGACCGGCCTTGCTGGCCTTGTATCTGCTCTGTAGCGGATTGATGACGATTCGGTTAGCCGGGGTGAATATCCATGCCCAACATGCCGGAGGCATTCGCTGGGGATGGGGGCAAATGATTCTAGCGATTGTAATTCTTGTTTGTAGTGGCATGGTTAAGAAAAAAGACCGACTGGTCGGTATCATACGAATGCGCGATGCACAAAGATAGGCCGATAATCTGGCTTTTTTTCCTAGGATATTGTAAAAGCAGTGTTTGGATGAGGGTTGAACGAGTATCCTACCGTGGAGTCGATTAAATCCAACCTGCCGATAAGAGGCGGAATCTCTTGGTCGGTCGGAACGCGGATACGAGGAGAAGTCATGCTTAGTCATCGATGCTTCGGGGTTCTAGCGGTATCCATCCTCACGGCGGCATACTCCGGTCCGACGTGGGGGGCGGAGGCGACCACGCAGAAGGCCAGCACGCCGCGGATCGCGGTTTTCAATATCTCCGGCGCGATGCGGGAAGCCCCGGCGGAGGTCGAATTTGGTTTCAGCCTTGAAAGGCCGATCTCGCTGCACGATTTGCTCGATCGATTCGACAAGGCGGGCAAGGACGACAAGCTCAAGGCGGTTGTCTTGACCTTTGACAGTCCGGGTTTCGGCTGGGCCCAGATGCAGGAGATGCGGCAGGGCATCAAGGCCCTGCGGGCGGCGGGTAAGGATGTCTTCTGTTACTTGGAGGAGGCCGGCCCGAGCGTCTACATGCTGGCCACGGCGGCCTCGCGTGTCGCGCTGACCCCCGCCGGTCACGTGCAACTGATCGGCCTGAGCGCCGAGCAAACGTATTTCAAGGGTCTTCTCGACAAGCTGGGCGTGGCCGCCGACATGATCTGCGTCGGTGATTACAAGGGGGCGGACGAGCCGTTTACCCGCACCGGGCCTTCCGAGCAGTCGAAGGAAATGATGGATTGGCTGATCAAGGATCTTTATGAGCAGATGATCGAGGCCGTTGCCGAGGGCCGGCATTTGCACACGGACCAGGTCCGGCGCCTGATCGATAATGGACCGTTTACGGCCCGCGAGGCCCGCGAGGCCGGTCTGATCGACGAGCTGGTTTACGCCGAAGACCTGACCGAATCGCTCAAGGAGCGGTACGGCACGGAAATCGAATTCGTGCACAACTACGGGCGCGACAAGGGGCCGGATATTGATTTTTCCAATCCGTTTTCGTTCTTTTCCTCGATCGGCAAGATGGTGAGCAAGAGCAAGCCCAAGCTCTCGGACTGTATTGCCGTCGTTTACATCGAGGGCGTCATCATGACCGGCAAGACGGAGCAAAGCCTTTTCGGCGAGGGCAACTCGGTGGGCAGCACGACCCTGAGACGGGTACTGGCCAAGGCCCGCGACGACGAGAGCATCAAGGCGGTCGTCCTGCGGGTCAACTCTCCCGGCGGATCGGCGACCGCAAGCGATATCATCTGGCACGCGACCAGCGAGCTGGGCGAGGCCAAGCCGCTGGTCGTCTCCATGGGGAACATGGCCGCCAGCGGGGGTTACTATGTTTCAGCGGCCGGAGTGAGCATTTTCGCCGAGCCGGGCACGCTGACCGGCTCGATCGGGGTGGTCGGCGGCAAACTGATCACCAAGGGGTTGTGGGACTGGGCGGGCGTTTCATTCCATGAGACCAATTACGGCAAGAACGCGGACCTGTACACCTCGAATCGGCCTTTCTCCGACGAGCAGCGGATCACGATCAAGCGGCACATGGAGGAAACGTACGGCGATTTCAAGGATCGTATCCAACAGGGCCGGGGAGATCGGCTGAGCAAAGAGTTGGACCAACTGGCCGGCGGGCGCGTTTATACCGGCCGACAGGCGGCGGCCAACGGGCTGGTGGACAAGCTCGGCGGGCTGCGCGAGGCGATCGAATACGCCGCGGCCGAGGCCAATATCAGCAAGTACGATATACGTGCCCTGCCCGAACCGAAAAACTTCTTCGATATGCTTTTCGAGGGCATGACCGACGAACGCAAGGAAACGGACCGCGATAACCTGGGGGGCGATCTTTCCTTTCGCTCGCCGTTCGCCGGGTGGTTCACTCCGGCCGGACAGACCATCCTGTCCATGCTGAAACAAGTTGATCCGCAGCGGGCCCAGGCCATCCGCCGCTGCTTGTTGCGTATTGAATTGTTGAATCGCGAGTCGGTCCTGGCCGTCCTGCCGGCGGAAATCTTCATTCGCTAGAAGGCTGCCAATCGTGATGTCACCGCCAACGCCCCCATCCTCCACGCCATCCGTTTCGTGGCTCGGGAGATGGCTTTTCCCGTCCTGGTCGCAACGCAAGCGTTTGCTGCGCATGGAGGCGTGGATCGTTGTCGTAACCTGCTGGATTCTTCTGTTGTTCGCATGGCTATGGCCGGAGGATTTTCGCCAAAACGCCGTGGCCTTCGTGTTGGGGGCCACGGTGGCCTTCATGGTCCGCACGTTCACGTTCCACCTTGGCCTGCTTCTGTTGCTTATCGTGATTGTCTGTGCTTGTACACGCTACCGGCGATTGTTGGCCGCCGCGGTGTTGCCGGCCCTGTTCGCCCTCGGTCCGGCTATCTGGGAGTTTCGGCCCAGAGCGGATCGAGAGGTGATCGGGGAAACGGTTACGGTCATGAGTGTCAATCTACTGGCGATCAACACGAATACGACACCGATCATCGCCGAGATTCGGCAGGCCGGGCCGGATGTGATTCTTTTTCAGGAATATACCGAACCGTGGCACCAGGCATTGATTGGGGCGGTTGGCGAGGACTATCCGCATGTTCGATATGTCTGTCGGGATGATTCCTTCGGGGCGGCCGTCTATTCCCGCAGGCCCTTTGTCGGCCAGGTCGATATGGAGTTGCCGCTGGATGGCGGCCTGGAGCCGCAAATACGAGCAGTCATTCCGGTCGCCGGTCGGGAGACGGCGTTTTACAATATCCATCTGCTTCCTCCCCGCTCGCTGGAGTATATCATGTCCGCGCGCAGGCAGTTCGCCGACCTGCTCGATATCCTTGACCGTGAGACTTTGCCGGCGGTGCTGGTGGGCGATTTGAATGCTACTCAGCACAGTGCTTATGGGTATGCTTTGGGGCAAAGAGGATTTACTTCCGCCCATGAACTCGGGGGTTGGGGCCGGGGCGCGACCTGGCCGGTCCATTCGATTTTCCGTTGGTTGCCGGGGTTGAGGTTGGACCATGTCTACCTCAGTGAAACATTGACCTGTAAACATTGCACCACTGGCATGGGTCAAGGCTCGGACCATCGTCCGGTGATCGCGAAAATCGGTTTTGCCAAATAACCGGACGGGACCGGCCATCATTGACCGGTCCCGTCCGTTTTCGTCAAATCCCGCGTTATCTTATTCGGTTTTCGCCGAGCTTACTGAAGGATGTACTCGTCCCAGGCGTTCGCGCTCCAGTCCATAACCTCCTGCTGATAGCCGATAACGCTCTGGATGTCGTTCGTCGGATCGTACAGGCTGCTGTCGGGGAAGCCATAGTCAACCCAATCGGTGTAATCGCCCAAGCCTTGCAGGGCACCAAGGGCGTTCAGGGCGCTTAGCCCATAATCACAACCCGTGCTCGCCAGAGCCACCGTCAACGTAAGGGCCACCAGGATCGTCTTGGTCGCGCCACTTTTGATTTCATGATTCCGAAACATTGTATATCTCCTTTTTCTAAATGCCTTTTTCAGTACCCGGTTTCCACTTCCGGATTACTGATGGAGGAAATTGGCGCGCAGGCGACCGAACCTTTCTCCGATGGAAAAAATTTGCTTCAACGTCCGATAAAATTCAGGCTGGCCACCCCGATCTCGCCTTTGGCGGGCAATGTCATGAATAGGTGGCGAGCAAACGGGGTCGAGGTTCTACCTATTTTTGACATGCGCATGACAATCTATTAACTTACGCCACAATTCGGTCCTGTTCGAGCGGGACCATCGGGCAAGGGGCGAAGCATCTTACAGGGCAGGAATATGAATCGGGCAACACGCGTTATTCGGTGTTGTGATCGACTGCGCGCCGACGGGTTCAGCCTCATTGAATTACTGGTGGTATTGTCGATCATTATGTTATTACTGGCCTTGCTGCTATCCAGTCTGAAGGCCGCGCGTGATCGATCCCGCGCGGTGGTCTGCTCCGCGAACCTGCGACAGATCGGAATCGCGGCTTTATGCTACACGGAGGAATCTCGCGGATGGCTTGTCGGGTCGCCTAATACCAGCGGCAACGGCGCCCGGCCGGGGTTCGCGGCCGGAGATTACACCGACAGCGCCAAATCCGATCATTATCCGGCATTGCATGTGTTTGATTGGGCCTCGCCGTTGTTATCGAAAATAGGGATCAAGCCGCCCGCTGATACGAAAGCTCGTTATCGCGCGGCCGTGGAGAAGGCCATGCAATGTCCGAGCAATCGCCGACTCTCCGGGCCGGTCAATGTCGCCCCCATGAAGTATCTGATTCCAGAAAGCGTGTTGGCGCCCAGCTATGCCACCTCGCGTTTTTTCCTCTACGTCAGCACAGGCAACCGTACTGGCTCGGTCGCGGGGACCTTGTGGTGGTCCGATGACTGTATCCCTGATTATTACCTGCCGCGTTACGATCGCCTGCAAAAGCCGGCCGCCAAGGCCTGGCTGGCCGACGCCCATGTCGTTTCGAAAACCAAGGGTGAAATTTCCAACGCGAACTGGGGCTTTGCGTCCCAAGGGGCTTGGCGTTGCGATGAGTCGGAACCCGGCCCGGTGACGTATCGAGGGGATTTTCTACGCGAGGAAATCTGGCGCCACCAGGGTTCGATCAACATCCTGGCGTTCGATGGCCACGTGGAAGGGCAACGCGAGGAAAAGGATCAAAACGGCCTGGACCGAGCCAGTAATGGCCTGGGTCGAGACGCCCGTAAGGCCACTTGGTGGTTCCCATCAAAGACCCGGACAAAAACCCTTCCAAGCCGGCGAGCAAGTAGCGAGCCGGAAATAATCGTGCCATAACCCATTTCTATTCAATGTTTCAATATATATTGATATATCTATTATTAATCTATACCTCAATACGAAGCTAAAATCCGCCGATGGTCATTTTATGGACATGATCCAAGGAATAACGGGTCTGAAAAGCGCGGAGAACATGCTGAAAATTCAGATGGCCGTCGCCGCCAAATCCATGCAGGTCGGCCGCGAGCAAGGTCAAGCTGTCGTAGCTCTTCTTGAATCGGCTGTCGAGGGTTTTGCGGAATCGGTTGAGCAGATTTCTGCGGATAGATCAAACCAGATCGATATTCTCGCCTGACACATTCAATCAAACGCCATTCCAAGCCATAGGAAACATTGGATTGCAATACGCTTCAACAATCATTGAATACAGGTCATGGCTTTTTATCAGGTGATATATTTTTAGGTACATCGAGTCCCAAGAAGGAAAGAAACTGCGTTCGGGTCAGGATGGGAACCGAGGTAATTTTAGCCTCATTGAGAACAGCCTCGTAGACTTTGCGGGCCGCCTCTCGCTGCCGGTTACGTTCGGCGGCGGCTTCCTCGTCGGCTCCCGGGATGATTTCCTCCGGAGCCGGGGGTTCCTGACCCAGAACCACGAAATCGGTGGACGGGCTGACTTGATCGACGATATTGCCACCCGCTTCGAGAATAAGTCTTTGGACCCTTCGGCCGTCGGGATCATCGATTTTACCGTCGAAACTCAGGTCAAAATCGCCGGCCACCACGAAATTGTACCGCCGGTTGCGATCAAAGACCGGATTGGCGACCAAGTCGCCGCGCAGGATCGGATCGCCGGGCTTGCGTCGGACGATTTTCGCCTCGGCGGTATTCTCGAAAACATGGCTGACTTTCAGGGAGGCCTTGCCCCGACCGTCGGCCGGTATCGGCTCGAAATGGGAATAGACCTCAAAGGTTAGCCCCGGTTTCAGGCTGTCTTTTCGCCCCAGGCTGATATAAACAAAATCCTCGCCGGCCGGGGCCTGCACCACGGTTCCGTCGGCCACCCGCAGGGCGGCGAATTCGTCGGCGGAAGGCTCCATGCTGGAAATTCTTTCGCGCAGTGTTCGGATATCCGTGCTTGCCTGCTCCAGTCGGGCCTGAGCCTCATCGACGGCTTTTTGTTTCTCCGCGGTAAGTCGGTTGATCCTTGCCGTGGCCGCCGTGAGTTGCCCTTTTAATTTATCGGTTTCCGTCCGCCAGGCTTCCCGGTTGGTCTCGCTCTCGGCTTTCATTTCCTCGTACTGTTTGGTGAGCTGCTCGATATGCTCGTCGAATTCCTGCTGCTTCCGGGCGGCCGATTCGTTCAAGGACTTCATCTCGTCGCTTTGCGTCTGGTGCTTCGCTTTCAGATCGGTCAGTTCGTCGCTCTGGGCGGTGAAAAGCTGATAAAGGCTTTGCAGTATCGGCATGATCCCCGAGGTTTTTTCCGGCGTGATTCCGGCGGCTTGAACGGCGGGATCCGCGAATATGGGGGTTGTGGTTTTTTGGATCTCCTGATCCAATCGATTCGCGTCCAGGTTTTGGTTCCCACCGGCCCCGATGATCTTCGTGGCCATGTCGGCCATTTGGCGTTCCGTTTCCCGCTGCTGCTGGTTGGCCCGCTGGGCCGTCTCCTCGGCGCGCTTGGTCGAGTCCTTCAGTTCTTCCTGCTGGGTATACAGGTAAATGGTGAATCCCACCGAGGCCAGGGTCAGAATCACAAACACAATCAAAGCGGCTTTGAGTCCGGTCGATTCCGGTGCTTTTTGCTGCGGTCGGGCGACGGCCATTCTGAATACTCCACACGCTTATTTCGTCTTCAGGTAAGTACACTGGCGTATCCGGCGCTGTTACGGCGACCCTCAACTCGCCGACCGCCGACCCTCCAGTGGGCTGGATTCCAAGCTGCATTGTTGCCGCCGAAGCGGGGTATGTCAACATGGCCTGCCCAACGGTCCGGTATGCCGCTCCAATGGATTGGGTAACGCATACGAAAATTGCTAATTCTTTGAGACAAAAAAGGTTATCCTCGATGCCGGCTTCACCGGGGGCGGTACGGCGAACCTGAATCCCCGCCCGCTTACCCGGCCGGCCCGAGAAGAAGGGGGGCACGGGGGGCGGGCCTATGGGGGATGTGCTGTACTCCGCGGCCATGAAAGCACGGGCAAGCCACCTTGCCCCTACAAATCGGATGCCCCCGGCTCGACGGTGGGGAAATCGGGATTTGACTTTGGACTCGCTGGATGGGATACTACGGGGCTCTGATTTGGCTTATGAAATCTGCTTGACGGGAGTGCGCAAGTGTACGCGATTTTTGAAGACGGTGGACGGCAATACAAGGTGGCCTGCGGGGACAAGGTTTACGTGGATCTTCGGGAGTTGCCCGACGGGCAGGAGACCCTTGAATTCGACCAGGTTTTGACCGTGGGCGAAGGCGAGAATGCCCGCATCGGCCAGCCCTTTGTCGAAGGGGCCAAGGTTATCGGCCAGCTTCAAGGCCAGGTCAAGGGGCCTAAACTGGTCAACATAAAGTTCCAGCGGCGCAAAAACTACCGCCGGAAGCAGGGCCACCGCCAGAAGCATCTGCAAGTGACCATCAGCGAGATCGTAGCTTAAACCATCACCAGCCCGCGAGGATACGCTCGCGGGCTTTTTCTGCGCCGACCGCGGAACCGGCCTTGCATCATGGCGGCGAAATGACGATAATAGTTCACCCGTGGTTCGTCGTTTTGTGCGAATCGGCGGTCGAGCCGGGGATTGACGGGTCTTCCGCCGCGTATCCATTGACAATCACATACCGTCGGCACCGCCGGCAGATGGGATGAGACGCATGGGATCCATTCTTGACGCCCTGCATAAACTGCAGATTATAGAAACGCAAATCCGCTCGATACGCGAGCAGTTGAACTCCAAGGAACGTATCAGCAAAGCCCACCAGAAGCGCATTGCCGCCCACGAACAGAAAATCGCCGACCTGGCCAAACATATCCGCGAATCGCAGAGCCACGCCGATCGACTGGAACTCGACCGCAAAACGCACGAGGAACATATCAACAAGTTGCGCGAGGCCTTGAATCGGGCCAAGACCAACAAGGAATACGCCGCCGCGTTGACCGAGTTGAACACCAACAAGGCCGACAGCCTCAAATCGGAGGACGCCGTTCTAACCGCCCTCGGCAAGGTTGACGAGCTGCGTAAGAACCAGGAGGAGTTGCGGGTCTTATTGGAAAAAGAGCAAGGCCACGGCCGGGAGTTGGCCCAGGCCGCCGAGACGATGCGAGCCCGGTTCGCCGACCAGCTCAGCGAATTGGAGCAGCAGCGTCAGGACGCGGCCGACGAAATCCCCCCCACGATCCTGAAGATGTTCGAGCGTTCGTGCGAACGACATGACGGCGAGGCGATGGCCATCATCCATCGGGCCCATCCCAAGCGGGCGGAATTTACCTGCGGCGGATGCAACATGTCCGTTCCTCTCGAGACAATCAATGCCCTTCAGAGCCGCGACGACGTGCAGCAGTGTCCCAACTGTCTGCGGATTCTCTATCTTGATGCCCCCGTCGGCGTTTCGGCCGGCTAACGGATCAATTCAGCTTATGACTTGGACAGCCTATATCGATGGCGGATCGCGGGGTAATCCCGGGACGGCCGGCGCGGGGGTTTATCTGGTCGACGAACAGAACCGCGCGGTGCTGGCGGTCGGGTTTTACCTGGGGCGCATGACCAATAACGAGGCGGAGTATCAGGGCCTGTTAAACAGTCTGCGACTGCTCGAAGCCGCCGGGGCAAGCCAAGTGCGTATTTTCAGCGACAGCGAGCTACTGGTTCGGCAGATTCAGGGTGAATACCGGGTCAAGGCTCCCGGCCTGAAGCCGTTATTCGCGCAGGCCCATGCGGGGCTGGAGCGGTTCGCCGAATGGCGGATCGGGCATGTCTATCGCGAGCAAAATACGATGGCCGATGCTTTGGCTAACCGGGCGATGGATAGGATGTCGGACGTTGTCCAAAGCGATGTACTCGGCCTGATGAAAGCACCGAAGCAAGCCCCTCCAGAGAAAGCCACGAATAGTCCGGCCGCGCAGGTTGCCCCCGATCGGCCGTCCACGGTGCAGGCGAGAGTAATCCGCGATCCGGGCGAGGGCGTTTGTCCCGCCGCAATGAGACGCGGTCTTGAGTTCTCCTTCAGCGAGATGACGCCGGCCGGTTTCTGCATGGGGGCCTGCCCGGCGGTTTTGAAAGCCGTGATCGGTCTCCAGGCGGCACCGCCGGGGCAGGATGGCCCGGTGACGGTCAAGTGCGAGCATCCCGGCTGCGGGGCCGTCTTCGAGTTACGCCGATGGCCGCGGCCCTGATCGACTCCCCCTAATGAAAATCCACAACCGGCATCTGGAATCCATCGGCGATCCGCTATACACTTTTGGCCCATAGGTCCACCCGGCCACTCAGACGGCCGTGGTGTTGCCACTTTCAATCACTTTCCGCAAGGAGAACAACATGGAACCCAACCCCGCGTTAGGCGTGATGATTTTTGCCCTCGGCGGACTGGCTGGAGCGGTTTTTTACCTGCCTTTCAAGAAGGTCAAGGACTGGGCGTGGGAAAGTTACTGGATGATTTACGCCATCGTCGGCCTGATCGTGGTGCCGTGGGTGCTGGCGTACTGCACCTCGCCCAACGCGCTGGCCGTGCTCCGGGAATCGCCGACCAAGACCTTGGTCTACTGCTGCGCCTGCGGGGCGATGTGGGGCGTCGGCGGTCTGACCTGGGGGCTGATGATCCGTTACTTGGGCGTGGGCCTTGGCCTGGCCCTCGGTTGTGGAATATGTGCCGCGACCGGCACGTTGATCCCGAAACTAATCAACAGGGAGTTTGCTCAACTTTTTGAGCCCGGGGCCGGAATCACTTCGTTCATCGGGGTTCTGGTTTCACTGGTCGGTATTGTCCTGGTCGGCATGGCCGGCATGTCGAAGGAAAACGAACTTCCGGAAGAACAGAAAAAGAAGGCTGTCGCGGAATACAATTTCAAAAAGGGTATGATCATCGCCATCTTTTCCGGCGTGATGAGCTCGGGAATGAACTTCGGTCTGCAGGGAGCGCCGATCACCCAGTATAAGGCTCAGTTTGGTTCGGAAACGCGGATCGTCAAATCGGACGGCTCCGCTCAGCCTCCGGCGGAATATGCCGATATCACCGGCACATTTTACGACAAGGATTCCAAAGTATGGGTGGTTCCTGGCGCTCCTGATAATGAAGCCATGACCGCGCAAATCTGGCGAGGCGTGCCTATCCTGGTTGTCGTGCTGCTAGGCGGCTTCATAATCAACTTCTTCTATTGCCTTTATCTGAACGTAAAAAACAAGACCCTGGGTGATTACCGCAAAAAGGATACACCCTTGTTAGGTAATCTGTTCTTTGCCGGGTTGGCCGGGGCGATCTGGTGTTCTCAGATGATCTGCCTCAAGGCCGCCGAGCCTGCCATGGGTGAAACGGCATACATAGGTTGGGCGGTGCTGATGGCCACCATGATTATGTTCAGCTCATTGCTGGGCATTCTCCTTGGCGAATGGAAGGGGACCAGCAAACGCACGCGGACGCGCCTGGCGGCCGGTCTGTTGCTGTTGATCGTTTCGGCCATCCTTGCCGGGTATAGTGGATACCTCAAGACCGCGTAAGGTGACTGATCGGCAGAACATTTGTACTCCAAGCTCTGCCTGCCATTCGCAAAGGGACAGCGAAAGCGTCGTCGCCTAACGGCCGATTCGTTGACCATCACGGTTTTATTGCGAGCCTATCCATGAGCACCACGCGGACGGAACGGGCCTTGACCGGCCTGGACAAGTTGTATGAATTCGAGCGGGAACCGGTATCGGCGGACAAGCTCCAGCCGGGGCGGTATTTCGCCGGGCTGTTCGCCGGCGAGCACGTGGCCGCCACCGAGTTCGTCATCGGAGTCACCTTTGTCAACTGGGGTGTACGGGCCTACGACATTTTTGTCGGGCTGCTGATCGGCAACCTGCTGGCCGTCCTGACCTGGACGCTTATCTGCACACCCATCGCGGTACAGACCCGGCTGACGCTCTACTGGTATCTCCGCCGCATCGCCGGGCCGCTAACCACCACCCTTTATAACCTGCTTAACGCGGTTCTCTTCTGCATCCTGGCGGGCTGCATGATTACCATCTCCGCCTCGGCGGTACGCATCCCATTTGATATTCCCGCGCAGGTCAACTGGTATCCCGAGGATTTGCGTTTTATCGCGGTGGTCTTGCTGGTCGGTACGGTCGTGGTCACTCTGGCGATTTGGGGATTTACAAAACTGGCCCAGTTCGCCACGGTCTGCTCGCCCTGGCTACTGTTGATGTTTTTTGTCGGGGCCTTGGCCGCGTTGCCCGGTCTAGCCATGGCGTCCGGTATGGGCCGGATTACCAGCTTTAGTGATTTTTGGACGATGGCCAATCAGATGATCTGGACGGGGACCGTACCGCCGGGTCGAGAGCAGGCACCGATGGGTTTCTGGCAGGTGGCGGCCTTCGCCTGGATCTGCAACCTCGCGACCCATGCGGGGCTGTCGGATATGGCGTTGTTCCGCTATGCCAAACGGGCGAGTTACGGCCTGTACTCCGCTCTCGGCATGTTTCTCGGGCACTATCTCGCCTGGATTTGCGCGGGGGTAATGGGGGCGGCGGCCGCGATCGTAGTTGGCAAAAACCTGAGTGATATGGATTCGGGAGGCGTGGCCCATCAGGTGCTCGGCGTCTGCGGGATCATCGCGGTGGTGATCGCCGGATGGACGACGGCCAATCCGACGTTGTACCGGGCGGGGCTGGCTTTCCAGGCGGTGACGCCCAACTGGCCGCGCTGGTTGGTAACGCTGGTCGCGGGCGCGGTGACCACGATCATCGCCTGTTTCCCTTTTGCGTTCACCAAGCTGCTTGCTTTCATCGGGTATTACGGGTTGTTGCTGATGCCCGTCGGGGCGATTGTGTTCACCGAGCACTGGGTATTCCCGAAAATCGGCCTGACGCGGTATTGGGTCAGTCGTCAGAATCGTTTGTCCAGTTGGCCGGCCATGCTCAGTTGGGCCATCGCCATCGCCGTGTCCGTCGTGCTCGAGCGCACCGGGACGCTGCATCTTTTCTATCTGTTCGTGCCCATCTGGTTGCTGACGATGGTGTTGTATATTGTTTTTGCCCGAATGGCAGGCGCGGCCATGACGGAACCAGATGATGCCCTACCAGCCCGAAGCGCAAGCAAGGGAACGCCAGTCCGAAGCGCGAGCGAGGGACAACCAGCCCGAAGCGCTAGCGAGGAACCAACTTCGCCCTTAGGAAACACGCATCCAGCCTCGAAAATAGCATATAACGATGGTGGAGTTGACTCGCCTTCGTCCCTTGCTGGCGCTTCGGGCTGGCAGGGAAGCTCGCCTGCCGGTGTGGATATTGTGCTCTGGATCGCCCGGCCGGTCGCGGTGATTTCGCTGCTGGCCTGCCTGGCTCTTTCAATTTGGGTTTTTCACAGCCCGCCCGATCAATACCAAAATAACTGCGCCTTATTCAAGAGCGTTCTCATCTGGCCGACGTTGGTTTATTTCATCAGCGGAACGATTTGGATGGTCCGGAGATCGCAAAACAGGGAATCATAAACATACCATCCCAATGCCTTCCGTTGTTCTACGCTACCGCGCATCCAGAAACGATTTGATTTCCTCCTCGCTCGG
>CAZXSA010000118.1:0-15323 GCA_964642815.1 uncultured Planctomycetales bacterium
CACTCCTGACCGTATAATCATTCCGTCGTAGTCGCCGACGATCTTGGCTAATTCATCCTCGGCCAGACCGGTCTTGACGTCCGCCTGAACCCCCGCGGTCGCCTGAATACGCTTCATGCCCTCATCGGCCAAGGGATCCGCTACCAGAATCTTAATCATGATATTCGTTCCTTTCTGATCTGAATCCTGACTTTCAAGACAATGGGCGGCATTTTACCCATTCCCGAACGGCATGTCACTATCGAAATAATCGTGTTTGCCGCCGTGTTGCGGTCCCGTAAAACCCAGGGCTTTGAGGTGGCGGATCAATTCTCTTCGCGATAGAGGCGCCATTCTTGCCATACGTTCGATTAATCCTGTATTTGCTGTTTTCTTTTACCGGCCGAACTGGGCCGTGCTTTTTGGTATATTGTTTTCGGGCTAGTATAATTCGGCTGGGGCGAAAGCGGAATCACGTCGATTCCTTCGTTGTACGGCGCAATGAGGATCCGTTATGTCAACCAACTTTGAGCTGGGTGTCATCGGGGCCGGGAACATGGCTTGGGGGATTGTCTCCGCGGCGATTGGAAAAAGCCTCTTTCCGGCCTCGGCGGTCATGGTCGCCGACCCACAGCCCGAGCGGCGGCAACTGTTCAGCGAGCAACTCGGCGTCGTTGCCGTCGATGACAACCGCCGCTTGGTTACCGAGTGCCGACGGGTCATGTTGGCCGTCAAGCCCCAGCAGTTTGACGAGGTGGCCGCCGGCTTTCGTAATTTGATTACAAATGACCACCTGCTGTTCAGTATTCTGGCCGGTATGTCCACCCGGCGTATCGCCGCCGCCTTTCCCGCGATAAAGGCGCGCGTGGTCCGGATCATGCCCAACACGCCGATCCAGCTTGGAGCCGGTATGGCCGGTATTTGTGCCGGTGCGTACGCCACCCCAGAAGACCTGGACAACGTGCGGCGAATCTTCGAGGCCGGTGGGGCGGCCGTGGTCCTTCGCGACGAAAACCTGATGGACGCCGTTACCGCCGTTTCCGGCTCCGGCCCGGCGTATTTTTATTATTTTGTCGAGGCCATCGTGGCCGGCGGGGTATCTTGTGGGTTAACCGAAGCGGATGCCCTCAAGCTCGCCACCCACACCTGTCTCGGTGCTGCCCGGATGATGTTGGAAACCGGCGAGCAACCGGCCGATCTCCGCCGGAAAGTGACCAGCAAGGGGGGCACTACCCAGGCCGCCTTGGAGCACATGGAGAAATCGGGTGTTCCCGCGGCCATCCGGGAGGCCGTCCAAGCCGCCTTTCGCCGTGGCCGTGAACTGGGCTCGTGATTCACGGAGGGCGTGTGATAGAAAAAATGCGGTGGATGATCGATCTTGAATACCAGCCCGAAGCAGTTTACCAAGCTTGCCTCGCCGTGGCGGGCCGTGGCGGGCTAGCGAGGGAAAAAATCAAGCCTGTCAGATTGGACACGTCATCTTGGTTTGTATCTCATAAGCGGTTAACATAGGCCCCGTTGATGCAAGGTTTCATAAGGTGATTCGTCATGCTTACCCGAAAATCTGTCGTATGTTTTGGCATCGCCATGCTTATGTCAATGAGTCTCTGGGGTTGCTCGACTTGGCGGGGCGAGTTGAACCGCGAACTGGAGGTCATGGGCCATCGCAACTGGATCGTCATCGCCGATTCCGCCTACCCCTGCCAGAGCAGCCCCGGCATTAAAACCATCGTTACCGGGGCGGACCACATTGAGGTTGTCCAGGAAGTCCTGGCTGCGGTAGAACGAGCTCCGCACGTTCGCCCGGTCGTCTATACGGATTCCGAACTCCCCGTCGTCGCCGAGACTGACGCTCCAGGAATCGAGAATTATCGCCGACGGCTGGCGCCCATCCTGGCGGGGCAGACCACTCATTCATTGTCCCACGAAGAGATCATTCGCCGGTTGGACCAGGCGTCAAGGTTATTTAACATCCTGATCCTGAAAACGGACATGACTATGCCCTACACGTCCGTGTTCGTGGAACTCGACTGCGGCTATTGGAGCGGCGATGCCCAGGAACGGCTGGAGCGGAACCTGGGGAAGCAAGCGAAGCAGTAAACGTGACGGCAACGGGTCCATCGCGGACCACGATGCTCATGAGCGAGGTGATGAATGAGACATTTGTTGAGTTTGATGGTCTTGACCACCATGCTGCTCGGGCTCCTGACAGGCTGCGACAGCAAGGGGGACAGGTCTGCCCCATCGGGCAAGAAAAAGATCGCCGTCATTCCCAAGGGCCTGACCCACGATCACTGGAAATCCGTCGAGGCCGGCGCCCGTAAGGCCGCCGCCGAGGCCGGTGACGTGGAAATCGTCTGGAAGGGCCCGCCCAAGGAGGATGATACCCGGCAACAGATCGAACTGGTCCAAAGTTTCGTCAGTAGTGGTATCGACGGGATCGTTTTGGCGCCATTGAGCGATACGGCCTTGGTCTCGCCCGTGCAAATGGCGGCCGGCGCGGGCATCCCGGTTATTATCATCGACTCATCTCTCAATGCTCGGCTTGGCAAGGATTTTATCAGTTACGTCAGCACACCCAACGAGAAGGGCGGTGAACTGGCCGGTCGATACCTCGCGGAAATCATGAATAAGAAGGGCACGGTCATGCTCCTGCGTTACGCCGAAAGCTCGGCCGCCACCCGCGAGCGCGAACAGGGTTTCATCAACGCCCTTAAGGAAACCGCCCCCGATATCCAGCTTATCGACCCACCCCGCTATGCCGGGGCCGATGTCAACTCCGCCAAACAGGCCGCGGAAAATATGCTGACCGCCTATGAAGGTAAGTTTGACGGTATTTTCTGCCCAAACGAATCGAGCACGGCCGGTATGTTACTCGCTCTTGAGGATCGTCAACTGGCCGGTAAGATCAAATTCGTCGGCTTCGATTTCCGGGAGTTGCTGATCGCCGCCATGAAGGAGGGCAAATTGCAAGGTCTCGTCGTCCAGAATCCCTTCCAGATGGGTTATCAGAGCGTCAAGGCCATGGTCGATCACTTCGCCGGTAAACCGGTTCAGGAGTATGTGGATACCGGCGTGGTGCTGATTACGCCCGACAACATGAACGAACCGGAAATCCAGCGGGAATTCCTCTACAAACGCTCGAGCCAACAGAATAATCCGTGATATGAATGATTTACCCGCCGATGCCGATCTTCGCCGTAATCTCCAGGGGACATCCCTTGGCCGATGGATGTGGAAATGGCTGGCCCCCTTCGCCGGCCTGGCCGTTGTGTTGGTCTTCTTTCATGTCGCCCGGCCGGATGTTTTTCTGACCGCCCGCAATATTCAGATTGTCGCCCAACAAACCGTTTTGGTGGGGATCTGCGCGATCGGCATGACCTTCATCATGATCGGCGGCGGCATCGATCTGAGCGTCGGGTCGGTCATGGCGTTGGCCAGCGTGGTCCTTGCGGTGGTTCTGCGGGAAACCGGTTCGACCTTTCTGGCCGTGGCCGCCTGTCTCTTGACCGGGGCCTTATGCGGATTGGCAAACGCGCTGATGATTACCGGTATGCGGATCATTCCCTTTGTGGCGACCTTGGGCATGTTCAGCATTGCCCGCGGCCTGGCCCGAAAGTTTGCGGATAACAGCGTGGTCCGTTTACCGGAACGGCCGGAGTCCCTGGCCGCATTCGTCCGGGCGATTCCCTCGGCCGATTCGCGCGCTTGGTTTGCCTCCTCCGTCTGGGTCATGCTCGCCGTCTCCGTTGTTGCCTCGATCATGCTCAACCTGACGGCCTTCGGTCGGCGGACTTACGCTCTTGGCTCGAACGAAACCGCCACCCGGTACAGCGGCATCCGCGTCAATCTCCAGAAATGCTGGATTTACGTCATCGGCGGCTTACTCACCGGTTTGTCCGGCGTTTTTCTCTTTGCCAATACCACCGAGGGCGATCCGACCGCCGCGATGGGTATGGAATTGCAGGTCATCGCGGCCGTTGTCATCGGCGGCGGCTCCCTGATGGGCGGCCAGGGCAGCGTGCTCGGTACTCTGATCGGCGCATTCATGTTGACTTTTTTGGTCAACGGTTGCATTTTGGCCGGGTACGCCAACTATGTGCAGGAGATCGTGATCGGCGTCATTATCGTCATGGCCGTCGCTTTGGACTATTTCCGGCGGAAAGCGCCGACGTAATGTTGCGTCGTTAGGTTTGACAGTCCCGGTACGCCGGGATGGGTGCATATCGATAGGAGACTTTTCATGAAACGTATAGCGCTGTGGTTTGCGACCGTGATCACGATCCTGATCTATGGCCTGAGTGGTTGCGCCCAAAAGGAATCAAAAGTCGAGCGTTACGGCTGCGTGATCGGCGTGAAAGAGGACCGGATCGAGGAATACAAGAAGATTCACGCCGAAACCTGGCCCGGCGTTCTGGCGATGATCAAGAAATGCAACATCCGGAATTACTCTATCTATCTGGCCGAGGTCGCTCCGGAGCAATACTATCTGTTCTCGTATTTTGAATACACCGGTGACAATTACGACAAGGACATGGAGATGATGAAGGCCGATCCGACCACCCAGAAATGGTGGGAGTTGTGCGAGCCGATGCAAGCGCCGATCCCGACCCGCTCCGAGGGCGAATGGTGGCACAGGATGGTAGAGGTCTTTCATACGGAATAAGTTCGCCAATCGGCAGCGAGGTCTCCCATGATCGGCGCCATGCAAGTGAACATCGGGCGTATCGATATGGCCGTCATTGTGTGCTACCTGGTCGGTATTGTCGGCCTGGGTTGCTGGGCCGGCTTCCGCCAGCGTCGCGGCGCCGAGGGAAAAAACTATTTCCTCGCCGGCGGGACGCTGATCTGGCCGATCATCGGTCTTGCCCTGTTCTCCACCAATATCTCCACCATTCACCTGGTCAGCCAGGCCCAGGCGGGATATACCGACGGCCTGGCCTACGGCAACTTTGAATGGATGGCCCCCTTTACGCTCATCGCCTTATCGCTGTTTTTCGCGCCTTTCTACATTCGTTCCAAGGTGGCGACCCTGCCGGATTTCCTCGAAAAACGCTACAGTCGGCCCTGTCGCGACTGGCTGGCGTTGTTGTCCATCCTGTCGGCCATTCTGATCCATATCGGGTTTTCCCTTTATACCGGGGCGGTCGTGCTCGAGGGCATGTTCGGCGTGCCCATCATGTACAGCATCATCGTGGTCGCTTGTCTCACCGGCCTGTACACCGTCATCGGCGGCCTGATGGCCGTCGTGGTCACCGAATCCATCCAGACGCTTATCCTGCTGGCCGGGGCGATCTGCATTACCGCGGTCGGATACTGGAAAATCGGTGGGTGGGAGGGGCTGTCCAACAACGTTGAGTCCATTCAGCTAAGCATGTTCCGCACCAAGGCGGAAATGCCTGATCTGCCCTGGTATTCCGTCCTGCTCGGCTACCCGGTCATCGGTTTGTGGTACTGGTGCGCCGATCAAACCATCGTGCAGCGCGTCCTGGGGGCCAAGGATGAAAACCACGCCCGGCTGGGCCCCTTATTCGCCGGCTTCATCAAGATTCTGCCTGTTTTCATTTTCATTCTGCCCGGCACGTTATGCCTCGGCCTCATCAATCGCGGGGATATGAAACCTCTGGCCGTTCAGCCCGTCCCGTTAAAGACCGATACAAGCCCCGTCCTTGAGATGGACGCCCGGGCCGTTTACGAGGTTATTTCGCGCGATTTTCAAATGACCAAGGTTGGCTCGAAGATCGAAAGCGTTGCCCAAAAAACCGATCTGGACCCCGACCGGGTCAAGCAAGCCGTCAAGGATCTCGTCGATAAAAAGATGATCAGGGTCCGTTCCGAGGACAGTTACGCGGAACTGATCACGCAATTGCTGCCTTCCGGTCTTCGCGGTCTCTTGGCCGCCGCCTTGCTGGCCGCCTTGATGAGTACCGTATCCGGGGCCCTCAATTCCATCGCGACGCTGTTCAGCTATGACATCTACAAACGCTGGCGCCCCGACACCCCGGATCATCGGTTGGTAACCATCGGGCGAATCGCCACGTTCGTGGCCATGATTACGGCCATTATCTGGTCGCCCTATATCGCGCACTACGAGAACATCTATAAAGGATCGAACACCCTGATCTGCTACATAGCTCCGCCGATCACGGTTGTTTTTCTATGGGGAGTCCTGTGGCGTCGGGCCTCTTCGACCGCCGCCCTGACGACTCTGCTGGTCGGCTCGTTTCTCGGTGCGGTCATCTTTTTTATCGACTGGAACAAGGACAAGCCCTGGATGAAGGAAATGATCGACTGGAAGATTTCCTTCATGATGGGTGCTTTCTATCTTTTCGTTATCTGTTCTGGAGTGCTGGTGATCGTTTCATTGTTCAAGCCCGCTCCGCCCTCGGCTGAAATCGACGCCCTGGTCTGGCGCAATCCCTTGGATGCGCTGCGCGGGCCGGCCTGGCGCGGTATCGGCAATTATAGAATCTGGGCCGCAGTCCTGTTCTTTACGATGATCCTGTTGTACATCATTTTCGCGCGAAGGTGGTTCATTTGATGAGAAGGCGAATATCCAGGCTGGTGTCCATAATCCTGATGATCGGAGTACCGCCATTGGGGTGGGGGTGCGCCTCGACCGGCCCAAGTCGGCTGGCTGCATCCACGTCCCGCGCGACCGCAGGTAAACCGGAAAAAGTCCGCATTGCCGGGATCGTCCGCAAGTGGGTCATCAAGGATAAGCGGCGTAATTACGACCGTGTCGAGCCGTTGATCCGTCAGGCCGCCGCCGAGGGGGCCGAGATCGTGGTCACCACCGAAAGCTTTCTCGACGGCTACGCCATTCGCGACAAGCAGATGCCTCTGGAGGAATACCGTCAACTGGGCGAGCCGATTCCCGGCGGCGACTACTTCGCCCGCCTTCAGAACCTGGCTGACCGGCTCGATATTTATCTGGTGGCCGGCCTGCTGGAGCGTGAGGGCACGACCATGTACAACACCGCCGTCCTGATCGGTCCCGACGGCCGGCTGGTGGGCAAATACCGCAAGCAGTTTCTCATGCATGAGGCCGTACGCAATACGCCGGGCAGCGAGTTCCCTTCTTTCGATACGCGCTTTGGCCGGATCGGCCTGATGATCTGCGCCGACCGCCGCTGGCCTCACCTGGTGAAAAATATCGCGGATAACGGAGCGGATCTGATCATCTGTGTTTCCGGCGGTACCTGGGGCCCGAAATCCAACGATCCCATCCTTTGCGCCCGCTCGCGGGAAAATCATGTTCCCATCGTTTTCGTGCATCCCATTCAATGGTTGGTTACCGATTCGGCCGGCGAGATCCTGGACAACCGTTTTGCTCTGCCGCCGGAAGGGCGGCCGCAAACTCTGGACATTGCTCCCGAGCGGATCGACACCCCGGACGACGCCTGGATGATCGGCATGATCGACCTTCCACTGAGTGGCCGGGCGGGTGATAGGTCAACAGGCAAATAGGCAGGTCGGCCATAGATCATAAGAATAACTAACCGCGTCCCCGTTTCGCACTTGCATCCCATTCAGTGGCTGGTCACGGATGCGTCCGGCGAGATACTGGACAACCGTTTTGCTCTGCCGCCGGAAGGCCGGCCGCAAACTCTGGACATTGCTCCCGAGCGGATCGACACCCCGGACGACGCTTGGATGATCTGCATGATCGACCTCCCATTGGGTACCCCGGCGGGGGATACGGCGACAGGCAAATAGGCAGGTCGGCCGTAGATCATAAGAATAACTAACTGCGTCCCCGTTTCGCACTCGCTTCGGGCTTGTGAGTGAGACTCAATGCGTCTTTGCCAAAGTCGTAAAAAAAGATATACACGTTGTCAGGTGGTTGTTCAATTATTTCTCGCGTTGGAAACCGGTTTACAATCAGGTCGCTTCGGTGATAGCGAAGAGTAACCGCTTCTTGCAGGCCAATTCCGAAGAAATACACATGTCCCATCGTCTTCACCCTCAAAGGTAACCCCTTGAAAATGAGCACGCTGTCCTTTTCAGGGTTGGGGACCAATGCCACAGTTCGTGAAAGGAAGGAGTCCACTCGCTGCCCGACGACTTTCCAGCAGAAGATTCTGTATTGTTGGGGCCAAACAAAGGCGGATACGATCGTGAAAGTAAGAGCTGCGGCCGTCCACCTTCGCGGCAGCGCATCAAGCCGGGTGATGACCCATCCGATCAGGACCGCCAACGCGAGCACCCCGGGATAGGAGAATCGTGAATCCATACCGCTCATCACCTCCGCACGGAATGCGCTCCTCACGTTCTCCCACTCCATGGAGAGCATGATCAGGTTGAGCACAAGAACCGTCAACGGCAGTGCCCATGGAAATCCTGTCACTCTCTCCCCGCCCTTCTGGCAGAGGATGGCCCAGATGAGCAATCCGCCCGTGGCAAGAATAATCAGGATATATAGAGTTAGAAACGGCACTCCGCCCGTTCCCGAAAACGGCCAAGCCAACACCAGTATCCTGACCAGTAGGAGCCGCCAACTGAAAACAACGGGCGGATTGCCGAGACCGATATGCCCCAGGACCACTTGCCGGTAGACCAGATAGACGAGAGACAGGACAATCAGCGACACCGTAGAGATCCAATCAAGCCGAGTCTGGCGTGCGCTTCGTTTTCTTAGCAACCGTCCGAGTTTCCATAGAAAGGCGGCGGCCACAAAAACAACCGCGGTTTCCTTGGAAAGCAAAGCTGCGGTAAAACACAGCAGGCCAACATAGCGCCAGCCGGTCGCTGCCGTCAGGCTCACCCTGTCGAGTTGAATCCACGTGCAGAGTCCGAACATTCCGAATAACGCGGCTACAATTTCCCAACGGCCGGATACCCATGCAACCGCTTCCACTGCCAGGGGATGTAGCCCGAAGAAAAGCATACCCGCCACAGCGCCCAGCATTCGTCGGCCTTTTTCTTGTCCTGCGCTGGGTAATAAAACCATCAATCCGACAAGCCCCGTCACCGTCAGATGCAACAGGAGATTCGTCATATGAGGAACGAAGGTTCCTTGACCACGCAGCAAATTATCACCGGCAAAGGTCAATACCACCAAGGGCCTCAGATAGGTCTCCTTCATACCGACCTGCCCCCATAAATCCTGATGGAAGTATCTCAGGGGTTTGGAAAGGAATGCAGACGAATAAATCGTGTAATCATCAGCGACAAAGGGTGCGGACAGTGACGGGGCATAGGAAACCGCGATGACGAGCAACGTGAGGGGAAAGAGAATTGCGTGTTTTCGAGTCATTGCTGCTATACTATCCATCAGAACATACCAATTATTCCGATGCCCTTACGTGGCCTTCAAATCCGACCTCATTCTTTGCTGATTGGAAAGTTGCCGATATCGTCGGCCGTGCCGAATTGTCCATCGGGTCCGGCGGAAAGGAGGATGAACGAGTCGGCATTATGCGGGCAAAAGACATTGGGGGTGCGAAACGGGGACGCACCTAGTTTTCAGGACTTGCTGCAGCATTAACCTCGGCTTTCTGCAAGCCCTTGCACCCACAGGATGCCCTATTTGCCGGTCCTCTGCCCTCTCGACCGCCGGGTGATCCTCGTCCTGGCGTGGAAAAAAGGGCCTTATTGATATTTTACTTCTGTGGATCCTTTCCATGGGGCCTTCACGTATTACTCAGGATAAAAACACAATCTCCATTATCCGATTATTCTTATATTATGCCTTGCTTCATGGGCCAGACCGTGAAGCGAACATTAGGCTTTCGGGCCGAACATGCCGGATCTATCGTCCCAGGAGCCGGCCGCGGTCGCCGTAGCCGCCCGACTCCTGCGCTGCCGTAAATAGCATACCACAGATTAAATGGACATAAAAGAAAATAGCCACCCTGTCCCTCGGAAAAGCGAATGGCCCCCTTCAAATCCGCCCGGGAATCGGTTATAAACACCGCGTTTGGTTGCCGGCGGGTGTGCCGGAATCGGTGTCCCGTGCGGCGCCGCTGAACAACGCGGATTGGTCAACTGGAGGTCAACATGTACAAAGTAGTTTTGTTACGTCACGGCGAAAGTACCTGGAACAAGGAAAACCGTTTCACCGGCTGGACCGACGTGGATCTGTCCGCCAAGGGAATCGAGGAGGCCCATAGCGCCGGCAAGGTGCTGCGCGAGCAGGGTTATACCTTCGATCTGGCCTACACCTCGGTGCTCAAGCGGGCGATTCGCACCCTCTGGATCACGCTCGACGAGATGGACCTGATGTGGATCCCGGTTATCCGCAACTGGCGGCTGAACGAGCGGCATTACGGGGCCTTGCAGGGGTTGAACAAGGCGGAGACGGCCGCCAAGTACGGCGAGCAGCAGGTGCTCGTCTGGCGGCGTAGCTACGATACGCCGCCGCCGGCCCTGGAGAAGAATGACGAGCGCTATCCGGGCAAGGATCGACGCTATGCCGACCTGACACAAAAAGAGCTGCCCCTGACCGAATGCCTAAAGGACACGGTCGAGCGGTTCCTGCCCTTCTGGCATGAGACGATCGCCCCGACGATCAAGAGCGGCAAGCGCGTCATCATCGCCGCCCACGGCAACAGCCTGCGGGCTTTGGTGAAATATCTGGACAACATCAGCGACGAAAAAATCGTCGGCCTGAACATCCCCACGGGCATGCCTCTGGTCTATGAGTTGGACAAAGACTTGAAGCCCATCAAGAGCGAATACCTCGGCGATCCGGAAGCGGTCAAGGCCGCCATGGAAGCCGTGGCGAAGCAGGGCAAGGCGAAATAGCTTATAGCTGTCAGCGATCAGTTTTCAGCCGTCAGTAAAATACCACCTGCCTCGGCGAGCATCTTATTGCGGAAAAAAGCTGATTGCTGACTACTGATAACTGATGGCTGATTACTGATAGCTGCTTGCTGATCGCTGTTTCACGCTTTAGTGACGCGCAGGACTTCCTCGGGAGTGGTCAGGCCGGCCTTGATTTTCAGCCAGCCATCCTCACGGAGCAGGCGAAGGCCGCTCTTGATGGCCGCGTCCTGGATTCGACCGCCGGAGGCCCGCTGCACGACCAGTTCGCGAATCTCGTCGTTCATCATGATCAACTCAAAGATGCCGAGCCGACCTTTATAACCGATGTTTCGGCACTCGCGGCAGCCTCGGCCGCGATAGAGTTTATGGCCCGGCTCGAGCACGAAATCGGGTGGAAGCTGGGCCCGGTCCGGATCATAAGCCTCCTTGCAGTGCGGGCAGATCAATCGGACCAGACGCTGGGCCAGGATGCCTTCGACGGAACTGGAAATCAAGAATGGTTCGATACCCATGTCGAGCATCCGGGTATTGGCGGTGGCCGCGTCGTTGGTGTGCAGGGTGCTGAAAACCAAGTGGCCGGTCAGTGAGGCGTTGATCGCCACCTCGGCCGTCTCCCGGTCGCGAATTTCACCGACGAGGATGACATCCGGGTCATGACGCAGGAAGGAACGCAATGCCCGGGCGAAATTGAGGCCGATTTTCTCGTTGGTCTGCACCTGGTTGATGCCGTCGAGGTAATACTCGATCGGGTCTTCCACGGTCAAAATCTTGATCTCGTCGGAAACAATGGCGTGCAGCGCGGCGTACAGAGTGGTCGTTTTTCCGCTGCCGGTCGGGCCGGTGACCAGAATGATGCCGTGCGGCTGATTAATCAGGGCATTGAAATTCGTCAGCACCTCGTTGTCCATGCCCAACTGTTGCAGAGAAATGTTGATCGACTGCTTATCCAAAATACGCAATACCACCGCCTCGCCGTAACCGGTTGGGATGACCGAAACACGAAAGTCGATCTCGCGGCCGTGAATCCGGGCCTTGAATCCGCCGTCCTGCGGCAGGCGTTTCTCGGCGATGTTGAGATTGCACATGATCTTGATACGGCTGATGATGGCCGCCTGAAAACGCCGGATTTGCGGCGGTAATTGGGTTTTCTGGAGCACGCCGTCGATGCGATAACGTATTTTCAGGTCGTCCTCGTATGGCTCGATGTGGATATCGCTGGCCTTGTCGCGGATGGCCTCCGAAAGAATTTCGTTGACCAGCTTGACCACCGTGGCTTCCTGGGCCATCTCGACCAGGTCGCCGTTCTCGTCCACCGAGTCGGTGAGCAGTTCGATATCCTCATCCTCGGCCTGTTCCTCGATCATCTCGTCGATGGTCGAACCGCCGACGCCGAAATGCTGGCGGATAAGCCGCTGAATCTCGGATTCGGCGGCCAGGACCGGCTCGATCTTGACCTTATGGCCGAAGAGCATGCGTAGCTCGTCGAAGGCGGTGATGTCGTAGGGGTCGGCGGTGGCCACCCGCAGGGTATCCCCCCGCATTTCGATGGGGATCAAGCCGCGCTTGTGAACCAGCCGTTGCGGCATTTTCTTGAGGATTTGTACGTCGATATCGATCTCGGCCAGGTCCACGACGTCGATCTGCATCTGCTCGCCAAGCACTTCGAGTACGTCGCGTTCATTGACGAAGCCCATCTGCACGAGGATGCGGTCGAGGCGATCATAGGGACTTTTCCGGGCGGCCAAGGCAGCCTGGAGTTTGTCCGCGGTCAATTTGCCGCGCTCAAGAAGGATTTCACCAACACTCACGGCTTACGTCCCCGTCTCTCTTGAAAACAAGGCGATAAAAATAAACTATAAATAATAATAGTCCGGGGCATACCTTCCCCGTCGTCTTTTATATGCAATAAATCCGGATGGGTTGCATGGTCTCGCAAAAAAAAGACACTCGAATGGGGTGTTTGCCGGAAGATAATATAACAGCAATATTTGCCACAAGTACTTGTAAATGAAAGAACTATGTGGCATTGGCCCAAGTCGGTGGCCCCCGTCCACGTCCAGGGCCGATTTTTACAAAGTTTATTTTCCGAGGTCCGGCATGGGCTACTGGCCGACCTGCTTTTTCCAACCCAGGAACTTCTTGTAGGCATCTTCCAGCGAGCCCTCGTGGATGAAAACGATTCCTTTGACGCTTCGAGATTCGCCAGCGGGGACGGACAACGCTTGGGGCTGGACATGCGCACAGGCTACGATACCGGCGCGGTTATAAAACATACCAAGGGCCGGCTGCCAGGAGTATCCAAGTACATATTTGCCATCCTTGGAGACGATGAAAGAGGCCCCTTCATTGACGGTCTTTTTTGAACCGTCTTTCATGGGGATGGCCTCACCAACTCCACAATGTCCCCTCATGCCCGGGTCGGTTATGGCGTTGTGGAAAGTAGGGGTCAGTTTGCCGTCGATGACCCAGTAGGTACGTTCGCCGGTGTTATCCTCGTAGTCGTAAGCGGCGGATAATTGCAGGCAACTACCGCCCTCGGCGTGGGACCAGTTGGTCTTGCTGTCGTTCTGGAAAGTCATGGTCAGGTTGAGTGTGGCCCCCTGTCTTTCGACCATGCGGATGAATTTACCGCCACCAGGGATGTCGCACTCAGCCCGCAAACCGCCCTCAACGTATTCCCATGTCGCCGGGTCGCGCGACGCGTGGATATGCCAGATTTCCTTGCCGTCGGGGCCATTGATGTGGCCGGCCTCGGGGAACCACATGCGAATAATGTTCCAGGGGTAGCCGTGGTGCGTGGGCGACTGAGCCCAGAATTCGACAGCGCCCGGTCGAGAAAGGTTAAGGGCCTGTTCGCCATAGACGGCCGGGGCGAGCGGAGGATCGGGTGGAATCATTGTCGTACTTGGGGGCTTTTTCTCCGGGTGCTTTTTCGCGTAGGCCTCAATCATATCGGCGAACTGCTTGGTGTTAATGATGTAATCGTACTGGCTTTCCGACAAACCCTTGCGCCAGAGCGACATCATGCCGGCGAAGGTGGCGTCCTCGACGCATAGTGTCTGGTAGCCGAATTTTTTCGCGGAAATGCTGGTCTTACCCAGGCAGGCGTCCGTATGTCCGCCGATCAGGACAACGTTTTTAACGCCGAGGTTCTGGAGCACGTTGTTGATATTCGAGGAGGTAAAGGCATCATGGTCGGTTTTGGCGATGACATATTCGCCTTCACGCACGGCCAGGAACTCGGCGGGGCGAGCGCTGGGATCGCCGATACGGTTAGGCCATCGGCGATAATCGGGACCATGCACGTCGATATTAAATTTACGGATGTCCGGGGCCAGGTCCATGCCGTCGACGAATTGGTGGCCCCAATGGACGAAAATCATGGGCAGGCCGATCGAGCGGCAGGCGTCCGCGACCTTGCGGGCATTGGGGAAGGCCACGTCAAACTTGTAATCGGTAGCCTCGTTGAAATCCTGCGCCTTCCAGCCGGCCTGTCGCCAGGATTCAGGCATGGACTCCTGGGTCATATAGTTGCGCTGCAGCGGCTGGATATCGACGGAGATAAAGGCACAGTTGTCGAGGAAGGACAGATCGGGCATGGTGCCCGGTTTCTGGGCGGATGCATCGGTTTTCATGTTTTCGGATCCGGTCTTTTCACCGGCCCCCATTGTAAACGACAATAGAATACCCAAAGTAACCAGAACAGTAGGCTTGATCTTGGCATGGCCGTTCATGAAACATACCTCTGTTATTAGGGAGTCCACAAATCAGCGAGTTCATCAACAACGGCCAGCAAAGGTATAGTAAACGGGGAATATTGTCCACCCTCGACCGCCCCTGTCATAGCAAATTGGCGGACAACTCGGCCAGAGGGCTGCGTTCACCCTTCCGCAGCTCAACATGGGCGGCGATGGCCTGAGAGCGGAAGCGGTTGATTAAATAAGTAAAGCCGTTGCTGCTACCGTCGAGGTAGGGGTTGTCGATCTGGTAGGGGTCTCCGGTGAGGATAATTTTCGCCCCCTGCCCGATACGGGTGATGACCGTTTTCACCTCCAGAGGGGTGAGGTTCTGGGTTTCATCGATGACCACGAAGCGGTTGGCGATATTACGGCCGCGGATGTAGGTCAGCGGTTGGACCTCGATGAGGTTACTGTTCAGCAGTTCATTGCCGTCGGTGAGGCCGCGGATCGATCCACCGGAATCGAGAAGGAATTCGAGAGTATCGACGACGGGTTTCATCCAAGGGTCGAGCTTCTGACCGACGTCGCCGGGCAGGTATCCAAGGTCACGACCGAGCGGAAACACCGGCCGGGCGATGAGCACGCCGCGATAATGTTTTTGGCGCAGGACCATGTGAATGGCCGCGGCGATCGCCAGAAGGGTTTTTCCGGTGCCGGCCTTGCCGCGAAGGGTGACGAGGCTGATTCGCTCGTCAAGCATGGCGTCGATGGCGAAGTATTGTTCCTTATTGCGCGGCTTGATGCCCCACAAGCCGGTCTCGGCCTCGCGGAGGGCGATGAGCTTTTGCCCCTCGGGGTCCATCCGGGCCAGGGCGGTGGATCGTCCACCGTCGT
>CAZXSA010000119.1:0-15261 GCA_964642815.1 uncultured Planctomycetales bacterium
ACCGAATCCACCGGCGGGTATAACGGCATCCATGTGGCCAAGCTCTGGCCGATCGAGGAAATGATGGATCGCCTGCGGGCCTTGCGGCCGGAAATCTATACCAAGGAAGCTTTCCCACCGCTGGCGGATAATCCGAAATACAAATCCGTCTTCGACATCCCCGTGGACATCATGAGCGTTGATGGCCTGTATCCCTGGGTCGGAGACACCGGCGGGATACCGGACAACAGAATCTCCGGACCGGTTTACTACCCTAATATGCATGATGCTCGGGAAACCTACGAATATGCCTGGAGAACGTTCAAGGATCCCAAGTTTGCCCAAGTACTCTGGCAGGGCAAAGGGTACGAGCCCGGGCCGGACAGCGGCATTACGCGGGAGGAGATCGAGCAGGCCATTGCCAAGAGCGGCCCGGAGTTCCAGCGGGAAAGCGCTTTATTCGACGGCTATCGGCTGGCCCTGTTACGCGGCGAAACTCCACCGCCGTCGATGGCCGATCTTGCCAGGGAATGGGAACCGCGGGCCGTCTGGATGTTCTACGGCGACGTACCTGACCATCGCCGCGACGAGTCGATGAGCGTGGGCCTTTTCGCCAATCGCCTGAGCCATATTCGCCACCTGGGCTATCCGGGCGGAGCCAAGCGCGATCTCTGGGAAGGCAACTGGGCGACCACCTTCAACGCCCGGATCATCAAGGATTATTACCACCTGTTGTACAAAGGGTCGGCCATCGCCTTTGCCCAGTTGGACGGGGTGAACATGTTCGCCGCCGACGGCGACGCCTACACCCCGCCGGAACCGCCGGATGGTTATTATAAGCGTTACCCGGATATGCTCGTCCGCCGTACTCTATCGTTGGTCGATCTCGGCCCGAGGGATTTTTATTTCGTGGACATCTTCCGGCTCAGGGGTGGCGAGGAGCAGTATTGGAGCTTCCACGCCAACCCGTCGAAATTAACCATCACCGGTGCGGGCGAATTCGTGAAGCAGGAAGGCGGGACGGCCGCCGGAGCGGATGTACCCTATGGTTCCATCGAGGAACTGCCTCGTCCGACCGATCCGCCGGGAACCAACCCGCCCGGACCGTACCGCTCCATTGGAACGCTGGCGCATCTGTATGATGTCGAGCGGGCCCGGCCGAACGGCCCGTGGCAGGCGGACTACGCCCTGAAGGATACCGATGATCTCCATTTGCGGTTGAACATTTTGGCTCCGCGTGAGGTGGAAATCATCACCGCGACCGGCCATCACCCCATGGCCCCGAGGGACGCCGCCCCCTATTCCTTGCAGTTCCTGCTCCAACATGCCAAGGGCCCCGAACCGCTGGCCAGGCAGTATGTCAGCGTGGTCCATACCTATCAGGGACGCTCGCCGATCACGTCCGTGCAATGTCTGGCCGACGCCCCGGAACAGGATTTCGTGGCCTGCAAGGTCGAGACGGAGAACCGCACGGATTGGATTCTCAGTGACGAAGCTCTGGGTGATCCCTCCGATCCGTCGGTGCCGGCAAAAGAAAGAACGGTTGATGGAGGTATCGTCTTCAGCGGACAGTATGGGATATTTCGTGAGGACCGAGGCCGGTTCTCCTCGGTTGCCCTGGTTCGCGGGACGCAATTGCTGAAAGACGGGATCGGTATCCAGGCGGCCGCCCCCGCTTACTTCGGCACGATCGTCGGCCTGGACCGTCCGGCCCGAAAAATCATCATCAGCCCGGTTCCAACCCTGCCCCGGGCCTGGCTGAACCAGTACATTTTTATCGGTGATGATATACGACGCAGCGCATACCGCGTAACCGATTGTCGCAAACTGGATGAACAGCGGTGCGAGTTGACCTTGAACTGGCCCTCGCTGCTTTTGGAAGGACATGTCACTGGCTTCGAGGACAGCAAAATTCATACGGATTCTTCGTTACCGATCATAGGTTGGCATTTTTATTCGCGCTACGCTCACCATGCCCGGTTGACCGATGCGAGACAAACTCACGAGTTCCTTCTCGATCACATTAAAACGATCGACTGGACCAGCAAGCTCTTTGGACCTTTGGTAATAGCCGCGCAAGATGCCGAGCGGGCCTCCGCCGGGAGACTGGAGGAAGTCTTCGGCGCCAACGGCAAGTTCCACGTTTATGATTATGGATTGGGCGATCGGGTGACTTTTCCATTTGCCACGCAATTGCGGGTCACCGGTCCGGATACCTATGCTTTGCATCTCGATCAGAGCGTTACGGTCAGCCTGCCCCGACCTCGGTTCGGAGGGGTATCGAAAGTTTTATATCGAATACGTGGCGTCGTCGATTGGCGCGAACTCCCCTGCCGCCTTGAAGCGGGGCGAATTCTTGTGTCGCCGGCCGCGCCGTCGCTGGAAGACGCCGAGCTTGAACTTAGGATTGCCCCACGATCCTGAAATGCTCGATACGACAGGGTGGCGGCGGTATGTAACCCCTGTTTTTACTCCGGGGGGGGCATATTGGTGAAATTAGGGTAAAAGCAGATGCCGACGATATTTCGTCGGCAAATCGGATGGTTGGCATCTCTTGAGGCCGGTCTCTTGCGGGATAGGTTCATGACCATGAACGCCTCGGGTTATTAAAACCTTTATTCACAATGACTTGTACACCCGTGAACAGGCCTGCGCGACCTTTTTGCATGGAGCCAGGTAGGCCGAGTTTAGGCAAAGATGGAAAATAAATGTTATTATTAATTAAGTAATAAATATATATCAACGGATTTATACCTATATAGTTGACAAGGATACATGAACGCCGATATTATTTATGGGAAAGGGGTAGGGGTTGCGGAAAACCACCGTGCGTTTCGTTCTTTAGACCGGACGCGGAGGTGGCGAAGCGATAAATTTGTTTTTCAAAATAGGGATTGTTCCGGCCGTTGGTGGGGTTCAATAAAGAGGACAATTGAAATGAAACGGACAAGCATCACGAATCGTGGAAGAAACACTCGGGGCTTCACTCTGATCGAGGTGCTGGTGGTGGTCGCCATCATCGCCCTGCTGATCTCCATTCTCTTGCCCTCGCTGCAACGCGCTCGGGAAAGCGCCCGGAATACGGCCTGTCGCGCTAACCTGCACGATCTCGGTTTATCTCTGACCATGTATGCCCAGACTTATAAGGATTGGTATCCCCCCACGCCTTATGTCGGCTCCGCTTTTGCGGCGGCATATACCCCCGGATCCCTCGCGGGCGCGGAAGCCGCTAACGACGATAATCTCTTTATCCTCTGGTTCAGTAAGTTTGCCAGAGACACCAAGGTTTTTAACTGCCCCTCCACCAGTTGGCGCATTCGTACCCCGGCGAGAGTTGTCAAGCTGGATAGCGATCAAAGCAAGTATCCAGGCGGCTTTTACTACGAAATTCACACGATGGTCGACGGCGTTGACACGATCCGAAACGATTTTGCCTATGCCGCCCAGCGCGTACCCGAGAAGGGGTTCGGTTTCAGCTACGAATACGGCAACTGGGCTGGGAAGAATGGGGAGAAGACGCGGGTTGACTGGTTTCATGGCACGACAACCGGTGGCAATTTCCTCGGTGCCTGGGATGTCAACGATTGGTTTGTTAAAAGGCCGAGTACCAGGATCCCGCATCCGGCCAGATCCATCTTGATGCACGATTCCGACGGGGGCGGCAACGTGATCGGATCCAACAATAGTGCCACGAACAACTGGCCGGAGTCGTGGGACAATCATGGCATCGAGGGGATGAACATTCTTTTCGGCGATGGGCACGTGGAGTTTATCAAGCGGCACAATATTAATAAGACATGGAACCAGTCCTCCCCCTAATGGATATCGCGATGAGAAAGGCTTGAAAGTACAGCTTCGCCTTGGAGAACTTGCCGTGGATTTTTCTGAAAGCAAGGTGCCGTGGAAATGGATCCTCATCGGTGCGGGGATTCTTGTCGTGGCCCTTATCGTTCGCTGCAAAACCGCGCCAGACAGTGAGCCGCAGGTGCAAAGGGCGGCGGTCTGTATCGATTGTGGCAGCACCGATGAAGTATCGGTCGGGGATTCGCCTGGTAAGGAATCATGGCCCCGGGCTTGTCCAAAGTGCGGAAAGAAAACATTGTATCTTATCAGCGGGTCATGCTCTTCTTGCAAGAAACCCGTCCCCTTGAAAGATCCTCAAGCCGAGGCGTATGGTATGCCCACCCAATGCCCTTGGTGTAAGAAGCCATACTTGGAGTATTAATCGAACCATACACTCCCGCGAGCTGGCGCAAATTGCCGTTGTAATGGTCATTCGTCTTTTTTCGCCTGGTCGCGGGTATGATCCGCGGAAAAACCAAGGAGATTCCTTGGTCATGCCTGTTTCGCCGCCGCGCATTGATCTGTATAATACCAACCGTTCGATAGCCCCACCGTTGGACCACGGGGTGGCGGTGTAACCCTTGAAAAAACGATGGCCAGGTGTTTCTATTTGCGAGAGGATGGTTATGCATCGTCTAATAAAGATTGTGCTAATGCTCATTGTCGCTGTGCATTACGAGGCCGTTGCGGTTGCGGTTGAACCTCCGGAATGGGCGGTGGTCGAATGCAAAGGTCTCAAGGCTTTATCCGAGGTGGTTTATTACTGGATCGATCGACAAGCGCCGGATGGCAGTTTCGGGTTCGGGCTGGACGACGATTGCGAGTTCTATACCGGCTGGCCCATCCTGGTTTATGTGGCCGACGATCAGCGCGTGCTTGAAGCCCTGCGTAAGAATCTCGACTGGGTGTGGTACAACGACGAGGTGCAGGACGGATATCAGGCCCAAGTCGGCGACGCCGAACATAGCTCCGAGGTAACTTCGTATACGCAACCGCTGCTTTCCCATGCCGATTATGGTAATCCCGTCCTGATCGAAAGGATGATGGAAACCAGTAAAAACATGGAGCGTTGGACGGCAATCAACAAGGCCGGTCATCGCCACTTCCGCGGCCATTGGCTCGGTTCGCAGGGCATGCGCGATTATTCCTATTTCGGAGCCGACGCCACCATTGTCGCCCGGGCGACGATCCCCATGATGCATCTGCTGCTTTACAATCGCGATCCCTATTTAGCGAGGATATGTACCGAATGGGGCCGGGCTTGGGTCGATCACGCGAAGGAAAGCAAGTGGAACAAGCCTTACGGCCTGTTGCCCGCCGAGGTCGTATTCGATACCGACGAGGCCGGTGGGTTCACCCGGCAATGGTGGAGTTCGGCCTCCTCGGGTTATGACATTTACAAATCACCCTGGTACATGAACCGCCTGCATCAGATGCTACTGGTCGACTACATGATCACCGGCGACACCGATTTCCTCATCCCCATGCAGGAAACGCTCAAATTCTTCGCCCAGGCCACCCCGGAGAATACGCCGACCGGCGTCATGTGGCCCGAATGGTACACCGATCGGGTTTCACCGCCGACCTATGGCCGCACGCCCGAGCAAATGCCCCTGATCTGGCAGGACTACAAGGGACGTATCGGCAGCTATTTCCCTGCGTTTTACCTTTACGCGACGGGCGATACCCAATTCGATTCGCTCTGGGGGATTTCGTCATCAACCATTACGCCCCAGGCCGCGCGAGCTTCGGCCCGCGGGGCCGGGCAATCCGCCATCGACGGGGCCAAGGCGGCTCTCGAAGCGGCCAAGACGATCAACATTCACAACTCCGTCGACAACTACCGGGCCAACATCAGCGTGGGCGGTTTCCCCGCCCTTTATCATGGCGGGAATAACTGGGTCGACCTGCCCCGGCCCGCCTGCCGCTGGCTCAAGGGGAATTACGAGCTGGCCGTCGTTTTGCTTGAGCATTCCGCGACACAATTCAAGGCCCTCTGTTGCAACGTCGGAGCGAGCAAACGCGAATTCGGCGTTCAGCTCTTCGAGCTTAAACCAGGTACGTATCGCATGACCCTCGGCATCGACACTTCCGCCAACAACCGGCCGGATAAGATCGTTCGCGAGCAGACGATCAAGGTCGAACAGGGCACGATCCTGCCGCTCGATCTCGAGCGCGGGCACGAATATATCATCGAACTGGAGCAGATAGCGGCCGGTATCGCATGGTCCGACCGGGCCGATGTGGCTATCTGCGATCGCGACCTTTACGCCGTGCCGGCCGCCCCGACCCCCGGTACCGCCGCCGTCCTGAAAACGCGGGTGCATAACATCGGCACGCAAGATGCGCGGAACGTGGGGGTCCGGGCCGTGGAGATTCCTTCCGGCAAGTTGATCGGCGAGCAAACCATCGACCTGCTAGCCGCCCCGGCCAAACTCGTACCCAGTTGGGTGATGGTCGAAATGCCCTGGACCGTCGGGGCCGACGCCGAAGGCGTGCGCGTGGTGGTGGATCAAGGCCATTTCGTCGAGGAGATATACGAAGGAAACAACACCGCGGAAATCCGCCTGGCGGAGATGCCTGACGGCCCGCCGCGAAAGAGGAAAATCTTCATCCCCTCCTGGTACGAGATGCAAAAGCTGGGACCGGTGACGACCTACACCGCGCCCTACGTGAAAAACATCAAAATCGACGGCAAGTTGGATGATGCGGAATGGGGCAAGGTGGAGAAGCACAGCGCACGGATCGACATGGATGGCCGCAAGACGGAGAAGGAAACCATCCTACGGATTGCCTATGGTGATGAGGCCATTTATATCGCCGTCGAATGTCCCGAGCCGGATATGGATTTGTTGCATGAAAACGCCACTCGTCGCGATGCTTACGAAGTGTTCGGCGATGACGGCGTGGAAATCTTCATCGACACCAATCTGGATCGGACCACGTATCTGCAGTTTGCCTTCACGGTCGGCATGATGCAGGCCGAGGGCCAATACTACAACTTCAGCATTTTTAACGAACCTTGGGAATCCGTGGTGCATAAGGGTAAGGATTTCTGGTCCGCCGAAGCGCGTATTCCCTACACGACGCTCGGTGCCATCGCCCGTCCTGGGCAGACCTGGGGGATGAATATCTATCGAAACGTGAAAACCTTCCCCGTGCCAAAAACCGAGGAAGACCGGCAAAAAGGCTGGAAGACCGGCGAGCAACACCTGTTTTCGCCGACCCACGATTACCATGAACCCAGCCGCTTCGCCGAGGTGACTTTCGGCCCGAAACCGTGAGTGGGTGAGCGCTGCCCAGGGTGGCCCATTACTTCAGACGTGGGGGAGCGATGATCGATCGCGAAAGGCTGGTACCTATTACTCCATGCGCCAAAGTCTGTGTTTGGCGACCATGCGATCCGAACCCCAAGCAGTTTACCTCGCTCGCCACGGCGGAGCCCCGCGGAGCCGGGCTTGGGCGGGCCGTGGCGGGGAGGCGCGTGGCCGAAGGAGGATGATTTTCCGATTCTCGATGCGTCGTACTACATCGGCCTGTCGCTTCCGCTCCAGGTTCTGATTGGCCATGCCAGCAGGTTTTACTTGATCGCTAAAGTTGACGGCGGCCGGTCGGTTCGCCCATGATATCAGCCTGCGGAGCGAGCGGGCTTTGATAGATCCTTTGTCCGATGTCGCGCATTGTTGCTTTGCAGGGCTTTGTTGAAATAATCTCTCACGAGCATAAGGAGAACCGTGGTGCATATCATGCGGAGAATCGGGCTACTGAGTTTGCTTATCGTGCCCATCGTTACGTACGCCGCCGAGCCGCCGGAATGGGCGGTGATGGAATGTCGCGGCCTGCAGGCCCTGTGCGAGGCAGTACATTACTGGGTCGACCGGCAGGACGCCAACGGCAGTTTCGGCTTCGGCGGGATGGACCGTGACTGCGATTTCTATAAGAACTGGGCGATTTTTCTGTATGCGGCCGACGATCAGCGCATACGCGAGGCCCTGCATAAGGCGGCGGACTGCGTCTGGTACGACGACCGGGTCCAAGATGGTTTTCCGGCCGCGCCGGCGGATGCGATGCATGCCGGCCAGGTGATCTCTTACACGCAGCCGATCCTGGCTATCGCCGATTACGGCCATCCGATTCTCATCGAGCGCTGGATGGTCACCACGCAAAACCTGCCGCGCTGGACCACGATCAACCGCGCCGGACATCGGCATTTCCGCAGCCATTGGCTGGGCTCAAAGGAAATGCGCGAATATTCCTACTTCGGCGCCGATGCCACCATCAATGCCCGCACGGTTTTACCCGCGCTGCATCTGCTTTGGTACAACCGCGATCCGGACTTGGCTCGTTACTGCATCGAGTGGGGCCAGGCCTGGGTGGATCATGCCCGGGAGACGAAGGGCGGCAAACCCTACGGCCTGCTGCCCAGCGAGGTGGTGTTCGAGACGGACGAGGCCGGCGGCTTCACTAAAACCTGGTATGACTCGGCCGCTTCCGGATCCTCCATGCATAAAAACCCTACCTGGATGAGCCGGCTCATGCAATTCTTGATGATGGATTATCAGCTTACCGGAAACCCGGACTTTCTGATGCCGCTTCGGGAAACGCTGAAATTCTACGCTACGGCCCGGCCGGACAACCTCCCCGACCATATTCAGATGTGGCCCGAATGGTCCACGGAACGCGTGCCCCCGCGTGATGGTAAAAAACCGGAGGAAATGCCTTATGTGTGGGCTGACTATAAAGCGCGCATCGGCGGCAAGTTTTTGCCGATTTATTGGGGCTTTACGGGCGACCACTCTTTCGATTCCTGGTACGGCCTATCTCCGGCGAGGCCGAACCGTCAAATGGCCTTGAAGACGGGCCAATGGGGATTGGCGGAGGCCGCAAGAGCGAAGGAAACCGCCAAGACCATTAATGTCAAAGGCAGTCTCGAATTTTACCGGGCCAGAGTTCACGAAGGAGAGTACCCCGTCCTCTATCATGGCGGGGACAATGAGGTGGACTGGCCGCGACCGGCCTGCCGATGGCTCAAGGGTCATTGCGAATTGGGCGTAGTCTTGCTGGAGCATTCTCAAAAGCATTTCAAAGCGCTTTGCTGCAACGTGGGCAAGGAAAAGCGCGCGTTCGGCGTGCAATTGTTCGAGTTGGAGCCGGGCATGTATCGGATGACGCTGGGCATTGACAGTAACGGCGACGATCAAACCGACACTCCGATACGCGAGGAGAATATCGTGATCGAGCGGGGTACAAAGGTGGGCTTCGATCTGGAACGAGGCCATGAGTACCTAGTGGAATTTCAACAGATGACGAAAGGCCCCGCTTGGCGTTCGCGGGGGGATGTGGCGATTTGCGAGCATGATCTTTTTGCCGTGCCGGCGGCCCCGGCCGCGGGAACCAAGGCGACCTTGCGCGTACGCGTGCATAACATCGGCACGGAAGACGCCCGACAGGTGACGGTCTGGGCGGAGGAATTGCCGGCCGGCACGTTTATCGGCGCGGAAACGATCGAGGTGCTGGCTCGTCCGCGGAATATGACGCCCAGCAGCGTGATGGTCGAGATTCCCTGGTCGATCAGCGCGGAGGCCAAGGGCGTTCGCGTTATCGCGGACAAGATGAACGTCATCGAGGAGCTTTACGAGGGTAACAATGTCGCTGAAATCATGCTGGCGGATATGCCCGAGGGGCCGCGCATCAAGCGGAAACTCTATGTGCCGGCCTGGTATGAACGCCAGAAAATGGGACCGGTGGCCCAGTATACCGCGCCCTATGTCAAGGGGATCGTCATCGACGGAAAAGTGAACGAGTCGGCCTGGCAAAAAGCCGAACGACGCGGCCCGCTGGGCGATCTTGAGGGCAAGCCTAACGATAAACAGACTTTCGTGCGGATAGCCTATGGCGACGACGCTCTTTACGTGGCCTTTGAGTGCCCTGAACCGTACATGAATCTGATCGAATCGCTGACCACCGTGCATGACGGCCACATGTTCAACGACGAGTGCGCGGAAATTTTTGTCGATACCAACCTGGATAAACAAACGTATCTGCAATTCGCCTTCAATACGCTCAATGTTCAGGCCGAGGGGCAGTATTTCAATTTCAGTATTTTCAACGAGCCGTGGGAATCGGCGGTGCATCTGGATAAGGATTTCTGGTCCGCCGAGGCCAGAATACCTTTTACCTCTTTACAGGCCACGGCTCGGCCCGGACAGACCTGGGGTATCAATCTGTATCGGAACGTGCGGGCCTTCCCCGCTCCGGAATCCGAGGAGGAACGACGCAAGGGTTGGAAGGGTACCGAGCGACATGTTTTTTCGCCGACCTACGGAGATTTTCATCAGCCGGATCGCTTCGCGGAGGTGGCCTTCGGGCCGAAAAACTGAATGGCATCAGAATAAAAAAAACGGGGCCGGGATGCTTACGTCCCGGCCCCGGTCATTAGGCTTTTAATTAGGTCATGCTCTTCCGCGGCGTTTGCCTTTCGCGGATTTTCGCGGGGCGGTTTTCCGCTGCACGATGCCGTTGACCTTCATGGGCAGGCCGAGCAAGCGGATGAATCCGATCGCGTCGGTGGAATCGTATTCCGCGCCCATCGTGAAGCTGGCCAAGTCGGGCATATACATCGAGAATTTGCTCTTGACCCCGACCGCCCGGCAGTTGCCCTTGTACAGCTTGATCCTGGCCGTACCGGTCATCGGCTTGGCCAAGCGGGCGAAGAAGGCGTCCAAAGCCTCGCGCAGCGGCGTGTACCACTGGCCGTAATAGACCAACTCGGCATAACGCAGGGTGATTTGCTGTTTGTAGTGCAGCGTTTCCCGGTCCAGGCACACTGTTTCCAGCGCCCGATGCCCTTCGTAAATGATCGTGCCGCCCGGCGTCTCGTACACGCCGCGTGACTTCATGCCGACCAGCCGGTTTTCCACCAGATCCACCTGGCCGATCCCGTGTTTACCACCCAGGGCGTTGAGTGTCTGGATCAGCTTTACGCCGTCCATCTTCTTGCCGTTAATTCCTACCGGTATTCCCGCCTCGAAATCGACTTCCACATACGCCGGCCGGTTTGGGGCTTTCTCGATCGGTACGCTAAGGACCAACATGCGGTCTTGCGGTTCGTTCCAGGTGCTTTCCAGTTCCGCTCCTTCGTGCGAGATATGCCAGAGGTTGCGGTCCCGCGAGTAAATGCTCTTCCTCGACTGCTCGATAGGGATGCCGCGGGCGACGGCGTAATCGATCGCCGCCTCCCGGCTGCGCAATTCGAAACGCGGGTCTTTCCAGGGCGCGATGATTTTCAACGTCGGGTCGAGGGCCATGTAAGTCAGTTCGAAACGCACCTGGTCGTTGCCCTTGCCGGTCGCTCCGTGAGCCACCGCGTCCGCCCCGAACTCGTGGGCGACCCGCACCTGTTCCTTGGCGATCAACGGCCGGGCGATCGACGTACCCAACATGTATTTCCGCTCGTAAATCGCCGCGCTGCGAACCATCGGCCACAGGAAATCCTCCACGAATTCGCTCCGCAGGTCGCGGACCACGCATTCGCTGGCCCCGCTATTCAGGGCTTTCCTGCGAATCGCCTTCAATTCGTCGCCCTGGCCGAGCTCGGCCGCGTAGGCGATGACTTCGCAATCGTAAGTTTCCCGGATCCACGGCAGAATGACACTGGTGTCCAGTCCGCCGGAGTAGGCCAATACCACTTTTTTCACATTTGTCGCCATTATGCGATTCCTCTGTAGACTCCCAAACTCATTTCAAAAAAACAGGACGCCTATGATAACCATTAGCGGGGTTTCGACAACTGTTCCAGAACGATATGGCGCATGATCTGGACGGGTGCCTTTTGCTCTGTCCAACGCTCGAACTGACCGACCGCCTGGTTGACGAACATGGCCACGCCGTCGATCGTCCGGCAGCCGGCCGCCCGGGCCTCGCGCAACAGGCGGGTTTCCACGGGATTGTATACGGTATCGAACACCGCTGGTCGATGGGCCAAACCCTCTTTTGGCAGAGGCGTAGCGTCCACCTCCGGCCACATGCCGATGCTCGTGCAATTGATGATCGCGTCGGCCGTGTTCTTCGCCCGTTGATCGTTCGGCAGGGAGGTTGCTCCGAACTCGGCCGCCAGGGAGTCGGCCTTCTCCTGCGTCCGGTTGTAGATGGTAACCTTGGCGCCGCCGTCACGCAGGCCGGCCACGATTGCCCGGCTGACCCCGCCCGCGCCAAGGACGGCAACGGACAGGTTTTTCAACTCCGCCGGCTGGATATTCATGCCTGTGCAAAGGGCGTCCAGCGCGCCGCGATAATCGGTATTGTACGCACTGAGCCGGGCATCGGAGCCGTCGGACTTGCGTCCCGGCTCGATGCACAACGTGTTGGCCACTCCGATCCGGCGGGCCAGTGGCTCGATGAATCCGCCGCGTTCCCGCACGTAACGGAGCAGATTTTCCTTGTGCGGGATGGTCACGCTGCACCCGCGCAGGTTCATCCACGTCCGGGCGATACAGAAATCCACGAAAGCCTTGAACGAGGCGTAATCCGGCTCGACCCGCAGCGGCAGATACACGCCGTTGTAATGCGTTTCCGTGAAAGCCGCGTTATGAATCGCCGGGCTCATCGAATGGGCCACCGGACAGCCGATCACGCCGTATACCCGCGTATCCGCCCCAAGCGCATTCCATCGATATTGAGCGATTAGTAATTCCTCACTTACCAGCCCGAAGCGCGAGCAAGGGAATACCAGCCCGAAGCGCAAGCTAGGATTTACCAGCCCGAAGCGCGAGCAAGGGCCTGCCAGCCCGACGCGCAAGCCAGGGATTTCTTGCCCTTGCTTGGCGGACGGATCGGGGACATTGCTCCCATGCGGTTCGGGCTTGCACGTTTCCCGGGGTTCCTCGCTATTCTGGCTTGTCGGGGTTCGAGAGGAGGAACCCTCGCTAGCGCTTCGGGCTGGTATTCCCTTGCTCGCGCTGCGGGCTGGTGGACCCTTGCTCGCGCTGCGGGCTGGTAGGTCTGTTCCATCGGAGGTGAGGTGGATATCCAAGCCGAGTATCCTGCCCAATATGCAGGCTACGACGGCGTTCTCCGCCGTCGTTAATTGCGGAACAGGCCCGGACGATCCCCCTTTCCAGAGCCCTTCCACCATTCGCAGGATGTCCAATATCGTCTCCGCCACTATTTTCACCGCAACAATCGATAAACAATCCATGCGAACCATGATCACAAGCAGGACGTGTATGCCGTATGATCCGACTACCACTTGCGATCTGATTCGCTGCAGATCTTATTTTAATCTTCTCCGTGTCTTCGTGTCTCCGTGGCGAGATCGCTTTCACGGCGAATCCGTTTTCTCCTTGCGGGCGCTGTTTTGCATTCCGACGATGGCCCGGTTGATCGCGGTCACGTACGCCAGGGCGCTGGCCTCGATGATGTCCGTGGAACGGCCGCGGCCGCGATACGCCTGCCCACCGGCCTCCAGTTCGAGATGCACTTCGCCTTGTGCGTCCCGCCCACCGGTCACCGCCCGAAGATCGTACTCCTTCAACTCGACCTCCATATTCGTCAGTTGCATGATGCAGGAAAAAGCGGCGTCGATCGGCCCATCGCCGGTGGCCGCGCCCGTAACCGTCGACTGGTCATGCAAGTTCCGCAGACAAACCGTGGCCGTCGGAACGACGCCCGTGCCGCCGATGGTTTGCAGGCTGACCAGCTCCCATGTGCGCTGGTCGGCCTTGCCTTCCAGGGCGTTGCCGACCAGGGCTTCCAGATCCTCGTCGAAAATCTCCTTCTTTCGGTCGGCCAGTTGCTTGAACTGCTCGAACACATGATCGAGCAGGGCGTCATCCACTTCATAACCCAGTTTTTCCAGCCGTTCGCGCAGGGCGTGGCGGCCGCTATGCTTGCCCAGCACCAGCTTGGACGCGGTGATGCCCACATCCTCCGGATTCATGATCTCGTAGGTTTCCCGGTGGGCCAGCACGCCGTGCTGATGGATGCCCGCTTCATGGGCGAATGCGTTCTCGCCCACGATGGCCTTGTTTCGCTGCACGTGGATGCCGGTCAGCGTGCTGACCAGACGCGAGACCGGATAGATTCGCCGCGTATTGATCCGCGTGCGGCACTTGTACACGTCATGCCGCGTATGCAGGGCCATCACCACCTCTTCAAGGCTCGCGTTGCCCGCTCGCTCGCCCAGGCCGTTGATCGTGCATTCCACCTGCCGGGCGCCGGCCTGTACGGCCGCCAGCGAGTTGGCCACGGCCAGCCCCAGATCGTTATGACAATGCACGCTGATCACCGCCTGGTCGATGTTTTTCACCGTCGCGAACAGATGCTCGATGATCCGCGTGAAATGCCCCGGCGTCGAATAACCGACCGTGTCCGGGATATTCACCGTGGTCGCTCCCGCGTCGATCACCGCCTCGACCACCTGAGTCAAAAAGGGCAGTTCGGTGCGCGAGGCGTCCTCCGGCGAAAACTCCACGTCCTGTACGTGACCTTTGGCCTGCTGTACGCCTTCCACGCTCAGCTTGATGATTTCCTCCTCGGCCCGCTTGAGCTTGTACTGCCGATGGATGGCCGAGGTTGCGCAAAAGACGTGAATGCGCGGATGGGCCGCGTCCTTGACCGCCGCCGCCGCCCGTTCGATGTCCTTTTCCGTGCAGCGGGCCAGGGCCGCGACCGAACAATGGTTGATCACGTCGCTGATCGCCCGCACCGCGTCGAAATCGTCCGGCGAACTGATTGGGAAACCCGCCTCGATGATATCCACGTTGAGCAACTCGAGCTGACGGGCGATCTCCAGTTTCTCGGATGTGTTCAACGATGCTCCGGGCGACTGCTCGCCGTCCCGCAGGGTCGTGTCAAAGATCCGGATCATGCCGATCTCGTCCCGTACCCCTGAGTTTTCCACCGTGTTCATCATGGCTCGATTCCTCCAGACAATTCGCCTTCTGACACGTTAGCCGACCGACGGTCCGCCCGCCAGTCGGTCTCCGGTCCCGGCTCGCCCAATAAAAAAAGGCCCCACGCTTTTCCGCGCGGGGCCTGGAACATCGAAACGGGTTTTAATGTCGGATCACCCGTCCGAAATCCCCGCGCGACCACCGCGCAAGCCGAGGCTAAGCAGCAGCCCCTCGGGCAGGCGGTTTCGCGGGGTTTCGGCATAAATCCGTACAGATACCATAATCCAAACTATATCGGCCGGATCGGCGGTTGTCAATAGTTAATTCTTTACGACGATTCCGGTATTCGGTTGACGCCGGCAACCGCAAACTCTACATTGGCGGCGAGTTGAGCAGGAGTTGACGAATGGCGAATGCTATCCCCATGTTGCGGCCGGAAACGGCGGTATTGCTGGTCATCGACGTGCAGGATCGGCTGTTGCCGTCGATCAGCGAGGCCGAGCAGCGGGTCGAGTTCATGCGGCGGATGATCGAGGCCGCCAAGGTG
>CAZXSA010000120.1:0-15162 GCA_964642815.1 uncultured Planctomycetales bacterium
CTCCGTACACGGTCAGCGCCTTCGCCACCGATCTGGACGGCTGGACCGCCAGTACATGGGTGGCCGGTACCTATGGGCCAGGTACCTGCCTATGGGTCGCCGCCGGCCATCCGGGCGGCAGTGTCACGTCGACCGGTGCCGGAGATACGCACGGTAATCAAGGTTGTACCCGCGAGGGCGGCATCATCGAGAAGACCATCGACACCACCGGCAAGAGCAATCTGTGGCTGCATTTCGATCTGTATTTCGCTTGCCGGGTCGAATGGAGTGGTGATTGCACGGGTTGCTCGGACAACTGGCTGGCCGGCGACTGCGAGGATAAGCTGGCCATCCAATACAGCACGGATGCCGGCGCCACTTGGACCTTGATCGAACAGGTGTACGCCAAGGACGTGGACCTGGCCTTGTGGCATTCGCGGCAGGTCAAGCTGCCCGCCGAATTGGACAACAACGCGAACGTGATGTTGCGGTTCAAGACGCAGTTCAATAACAGCGAGGACGTGGGTTACGTGGACAATATCGGGCTTAGCGAAGGGACGCCGCCGGCGCCCTGACCGGCCGCGATATCGCGACGGTAATCCAGAAATCCGAAGGTTTACCCTACGACCTGGGTGGCTTGTCCTAACAGATAAGCCACCCAGGTTTTTTTTAGAAACGAAGATTGTCCTGCCCAAGGCAACAATCCAGCACCTTGGCGATTGAATGGGCAGCAAAACAAAAAGCGAGTTGGCATGAATATACAAATTCATTAACAAGATTTTCAAGATACTGTCTTGAGTTCAAGCCGCTAAATACGGCGAGCGCGACACCGTAAAATGCCTCATTGATATCAAATTATCCTTGACGTTTCTTCGCTTTCGTGATATACTGCGTTTTGCTCTTGATCCCTCGATCAGGGAAATATATTCATTTTTTTCTTGGCAGCTCATGAGTATTCGGGAGAGGGTAAAGGCCATGGCCGCAAGGCAACCATGCATATTTTCATCGAGTGTCGATCCGCCCCCCACGAGCTTTATGCACGGGCTGTCGGTCGTCGGTCCTTTTCCCAACATTCAATGTTCGTATCCCGCCCTTTCAGCATGGAAACATGTGACATATCCGTTCGGACGAATGCAATTGTCGGAAATCGTTTTCTTATTGAAGGAGGAAAAAAGATGTTGAGGAAACTGCTTTGTTTGGTCGCCATCCTGGGTATGACCGGTATGGCCTATGCGAGTATTGACTGGGACGGGGGCGGTGACGGGATCAACTGGAGCGATGGCAACAACTGGGAAGATCCGGAAAACATTCCACCGGACAATGACAGTTGGAACATCAACAAAGCGGGATATCCACTTGCCGATTGGAACACTATTGTTGATCGGGACTTCACTACAGGGTCGGGAATCCTCACCGCTCAGTCCGGCTATAGCTGTAGTGTAACCGTGGTCGACGGCGTCACCTTGAATATGACCGGAGAGTTGGTGATTGGTAGTGGGAATAAAGTCACTGTCGAGTCGAATGCAAGTCTGGTCATGGGCTCGACGACATACGATGCGGCCGATCAACAGATCAACCTGGGATCGGGCGGTGCCGCTCGTTTGGAGATCGAGGCCGACGCGATCGCTGGAGCCGGTTTCCTGCGACACGACAACGGCTCGATCATGGACGTATACGGTACATTTCGGACCTACCAGGTTACCCGGATAGCGAATGACTCGGGTTACCAGTTGAATGTGTACGACGGCGGCCTGTTCTCGTCAGAAAATTTCAGCAGTCCTCCCTATCCGAGCAGTACCCGAGGCATGGGCTGGCCGAAATGGGGAAAGATCGTGCAGTATGCCGGTTCCACGGTCCAGCTTCAAGGCGACCGTTCCCAGTATTACAAACGGTTCGTCAAGGCCGGCGATGCGGGCGAATGGCAAGTGGATTACAACGTAACCCGCTCCGGCTATACCACGATCAAGCTTAACCCCATCCTCCCGCCGGAACCGCTTTGGTCTTGGGCGGATCCGGATGACGACGGAGACGTGGATCAGGACGATTTTGCTCAGTTCCAGGCCTGCTATAGCGGCGACGTCAACTATCCGACCGAACCGGCGGCCTGCGCGAACTTTGATTACGTCGAGGATGGCAAGGTTAACGCCGACGATTTCGCGGCGTTCACCGCTTGCGCGACCGGTCCGGGCATTCCGGTGAATACGTCCACCGCGCCCGATTGCGCGGGCTTGGCCATGGCGAGCTGGGAGGCCTTTGGCGCCGCTCCGCCCCTTGGGCATCTCATTGGGTCGCGGATTCCGGAAACCAGCGATTGGCGATGCACCACGGACCAGGGCACCGGCTTCATGAGCTATGGACCATACGTGCGTTTGCAGGCCGGCGAATATGTCGCTCGGTTCTATCTGCGAGTCGACTCGATCACCGAGGGCTCCCCGGACGATGTGATTGGCGTAATCGACGTTTTTGACGCGGACAGTGCCACGCAACTGGCCGGGAGGATCGTGTACCGGTCTGATTTCACGGCGGCCAATGAATGGCAACGGTTCAATATGTCCTTCACTCAAACGGTTCAGGATCACGATCCGGCTCACGATCACCGACACGAATTCCGGGTTTATTATGGCGAGATGCCCCCGGAGAACCCGGAGGATCCGCCCGCCGCGGCTTATGCCCAGTTGGACCTGGACAAGGTTGATCTCGTGAAAATTACGACCTATGAACGGCCGGCTCCACCCGAGCCCCCGGTTCCCTTTACTCCTTACACGGTTAGTACTTTCGATGCCGACCTCGAAGGCTGGACCGCCAGTACCTGGGTGGCCGGTACCTATGGCGCCGGCGAATGCGTATGGTCCTCCCTTGGTCATCCGTCAGGTAGCGTGATGTCGAGAGGCGCGGGCACCTCGTTCAGCGGTGACAAATGCACGCGCGAAGGCGGTATCATCCAGAAGGCCATCGACACCACGGGGAGGAATAATCTCTACCTGCGCTACGATGTGTTTTTCACTTGCCGGCTGGAATGGAGCAATTATCCGTCGGAATCGGGTGCTTGCCCCGTATTGGAGGGTAACGGTAGGGATAAGGTGGCCGTCTATTGCAGCACGGACGGCGGCGCTAACTGGACCCTGCTCGAGCAGGTGTATGCCGACAACTTGGACCAGGCCGTATGGTATACCCGACAGGTTAAACTGCCTGCCGAGGCGGATAACAATCCTGACTTCGCGTTGAAGTTCCAAACCCAGTTTAATACCTATGAAACGTTTGGCGGTTACGAGCCAGGTTTCGATATGGGTTTTCTGGACAATATCGGGCTTAGCGAAGGTGAGGAGTAATCCGAGGGTTTGATGGTTTGATGTACGACCTGGGTGGCTTGTTCGACGCGGACGGGCCACCCAGGTTTTTTTGTCCTCGGAGAAATCCATTTGCGCGAAACGCGCCATTCGGGGCGAGAGGGGGAGTCCCGGCGTACCATTCAATCCCGCAGGAGTATTGGAATATCGGTTATCGTGCCTTCCAAGCCGTTACACCTTGCGCTGGGGGTCGATCCGGGCCCCGCATTCGGGGCAACGCGGCCCCGGAAGCCCGCGAAGGTTGTAGCCACAATTCAAACACAGGGGCAACGGTTGCGTTTGCGCAGCCTGCTCAAGATAGATGCGGAGTTGTCCACGGATTCGGATCAGATGCCATTGATATATGACCACAATGCAGACAGGTAGCATAAGCAAGGGCAGCAAAAGTCGAGCAAAGGGGGACAAGACAGAACGCAAGCAGGAGAAAAGGGCTGTTCCCAACAGGATTCCAGTAATCAACCCTTCCACCAGCGATTGGAGCAAGAGCCGCAACGTGAATCGCCAGCCTACGACATCGCGCAATAGCCGATCCCGATCTGATTCGGAAAGATGCTCGAGTTCCTGAAAAGAGCGAATGCGCCAATACATGGAAACACTTCCAACGACCGTCGACCGATGGCTCATCACTGATTACTGACGGCTGATCGCTGACAGCCATCTACTTAATCGCGATTTTATCGAAGACGATGTATTCGCCCAACCGATGCTTGGCCACCGCCTCGATGCGGACCTCGATTGTACGGCCGGCATACGCGCTCAGGTCGACGGTTTCGGTGACGAATTTCCCGTCGGTTTCGACGTCTACCTCCTTAAGCAGCTTGTTATCGGCAAAGACTTTCATGCGGTTGGCTCCGCCCTTGCTGGAGGATACGTCGATCGAAAGCTCGGCGGCCGGCTTGTCCGGCACGTGTTGGGTCGAGACCAGGACCACCGGTTCGGCGAGGCTCACCGAATGCAGGGAGATCACCCTTTCGCGCCCGTGGTACTTGGGGTAATAGCCGGGGCACATGGAGTGCCCGCAACGAATGACGTGCCAGGCGGGGTTCCACCATTGAACATGGTGAGGCTGAATCCCGTTTTGCAATTCAACCTGCTGGTTCGTCCACTGTTCGAGCCTGGCCGCCAGCGGTAGCTGTTGAGGAATCCAATAGGCGTCGTTCGTGATACATCCACCGGCCCGGAGGATGATACGCTCCGTCATCTGCTGACAGGCCGGGATCAGGGTGTTAAATGAGTAATCGGCATGGGCGAAGGGGGTGTCGGCGATCTTGGCGATCCCGCCGGTGTATTTCTCGCCGATAGCGTTGTAGCCGATCATGCAACCGAGGATGCCGGCCGCCGAGGAGGGGTTGCAATCCGCATCCTGGCCGCAGCGGGTGGAGATTTCAATCGTTTTGAAAAAGTCGCCTTCGCCATAGAGCAGCCCGATGGCGATATATGCCCCGTTGATATGGGCGTCGATACTCAGAGCCGAACCCTGTTCGCAATCCTGATCGTCGTTCCAGCGTTCCTCGATCAGCCGCCAGGTAGCCCGCCAATCCTTCGGATTCCGCCGGTACCCGCGAAGCACGTCCTCGATGCATCGGGCATATCGCGATTCCGGCGGGATGCACGCCAGCCCGGCCTGGACCACTTTTTCAATATTGCTATTCTCGAAATAGGCGGCCGCATACATGCCGGCCACGAACAACCCGCCATACACCCCGTCGCCGTAATTCATGATGTGGCCGAAAACCCAGCCGAGTCGGTTCGACTCGCGCGGCAGACCTGGGCAGATGATCCCGAACATATCCGCCTCGATCTGGAAATCGATATCGTCGGCGTGCCGGTTGTACATCGGATGGCCGGACCACGGGGGCATGATGCCTTGCCGGCAATTTTCCCGGCCGTGATGGTTGGCATGGGCGAGATCGAATTTGGTATCCGCGAATTCCCGGCCCGCCTGCTCAAAAGTGATATCCAGTCCGTGTTTTTCCAGGGCCATCAGAAAGTTCATTTCCACATAGAGGTCGTCCTGCCCGATCGTCCCTTCCACCATTTCAGGCTTCCAATCGTGGAGGGGTTCCTCGATGGTATTTCCTACGGCCCGAAACTCATAGGGTGCCCCGAAGACCACTCCGATCATCTGGCCGGCCCAGGCCCCCTTGCATTTGTCGATATAGACTTCCTTGGAGAGCCGAATTTTTTCTTGCCAAGACGGAGACGTGAGGGGCGTCCGCATGCCGGTTTGATCCGCCTTTGGCAACGGCTTTTCCTGCCCGACGGCCGCGCCGCACAAAAGCAACATCCCGGCCAATCCCGATTGCCACAGTTCTGATCGTCTCATGATCCTGACCTCCTCTGTTAGGTCCGCCAAACACACTTTCCGCGGCCAGACTATACCCCAAGAGACGACGGATGGCGAACGGCCCTTCGATGGGCCGGGCGGTCGAGGGATGCATCCGAGGAAAAGTGCAACTGTTTACCATCCGACCTCGGCGAGGTCGTGCCCGCCTATCGGAGATAGGTTATATTGCACGGTTCATCGACAGAAGAATGGCGCGATTGTTTCATGGAGATCGTGGATCATGACCAAACGCGACGTGGTGCTGGCCGCCCTGCAATTTCAGCCTCCACCTTATGTTCCCTGGGCGTGGGACATGACCCAACCCTGCGCCCGCCGACTCATGGATCACCTCGGCCGCGACAATTTGAGCGACTTCATCGGGTCGCATTTCCTTAACCTCGGCGAGGCCATAGGTCGCTTCGAGCCGGTGGACGAAAACCATTTTCGCGATATCTACGGCGTGGTCTGGGACCGCACGGTGGACAAGGATATCGGTACACCGGTCTCCTGGCCGATCCATGCTCCCCGCGACCTGGACAACTACGAATGGCCGGACCCTGCTGATCCGACATGGTATCAGGATATCGCCGATCGCCGAGCCGCCCAACCCGATCTTTTTTCCCGATATCTGCTTGGCTTTTCCCTCTACGAGCGGGCCTGGTCCCTGCGGGGCATGATCGAGCTGCTTACGGACATGATCGAGCGGCCGGCGTTCGTGGACGGCCTGCTCGATGCCATCGTGGATCACGATCTCGTCCAGATCTACCGAGCCCTCGAACTTGGCGTGGATGCCGTTCATTTCGGTGACGACTACGGCTCGCAACGCGGCCTGATCATGGGGATCGCCCATTGGCGACGTTTTATCAAACCACGGCTGGCGAAAATGTTCGCTCCGGTGCGCGGTGCCGGCAAGTACGTCAGCCTGCATTCGTGCGGCAAGGTGGCCGAACTTTTCGATGACCTGGTCGAGATCGGCCTCAACCTCTTCAATCCCTTCCAGCCGGAAGTCATGGATGTCTTCGCCCTGAAACAACAATATCACGGCCGCCTGGCTTTCCACGGCGGCATGAGCGTGCAGAAAATCCTTCCTTTCGCCAAGGTCGACGAAGTCCGACGCCAGACCCGACGGCTGATCGAGGTCGGACGAGCAGGCGGGTACATTTTCGCCCCCTCGCACAGCGTGCCGCCCGACGTTCCGCCGCAAAACCTGGTGGCCATGATGGAGGAACTGCGCGGTCAACCGGGGCTGGTTTGAACACCCAAGCCCTTTCGGCCGAACATGCGGGGCAGATAAATAAAGTCGCCGCATATTAAGATCAGCCTGATTGCCATATCCGGCCACGCCGGCCGACATTCGATTTCTTCAAACCTAGAAAATACATACTGGTCATCCGTCCAGAGACGTGCAATGATTACCTGGATCGTTTAATCTGACCTTTCTTCGTATACCGGCCTGTTACCGTCGCGCGTTGTTTCGACGGCCTGCGAATGGTTTGAGTAATTTTACCATAGGGAGCTTAACCCAATGACAACGAAGCATACGACAATAGTGGTTATGGCGATTCTTTGCGGCGGGTGCGCGGCGACCAAGCCCAGCGCAGCCCCGACCCCAGCGCATTTCAGTTTTACGGTCATCAACGACATCGAGGGGGCGGCCGTGGGGGGCAATGAAGATTTTCGGAAACTGCTGGACGATGTCAACCGCACCGGAGGCCCCGGCGCCTTTATTATTAATTGCGGCGATCATATCCCCGGGATCGAGGCGGAGGATTTTGAGTTCAGAAAGGCCTTCGGAGAAAATTTCCCCTGGTACCCGGGTATCGGCAACAACGATCAGAAAGAGCCCGAGAAGGGCATGCGCTTCATCCGCAACCGTTTTCGCGACCTGCCCTATATCGTCAATCCCGGCCCGTTCAACTGCGAAACAACAACCTATTCATGGGATTACGGCGACGCCCATTTTGTCATGCTGAATCTCTATTTCGACGGCGAGACGGATAACGGCACGCGCCGACCGGGTACGGCCGGCAAGATGATCCCCCAGCTTTATTACTGGCTCGCCGATGACCTGGCGTCCACCAAGAAACCCTACATCTTCGTTATTGCTCATGAACCGGCCTTCCCGCGGCCCGACGCCGATTACGGGCTCGGTGAGGATGATGAGCCGAACATGGTCCGGCACGGAAACGATAGCCTCAACGAGTACCCCGTGCAGCGCGATGCGTTCTGGGCCCTGCTTAAACAGTATGGCGTCACGGCCGTGTTCAACGGGCATATTCATCGCTACTCGCGCTATCTCCATGAGGGTGTCTGGCAGGTCACCGTTTCGGAATCCCGCGGTCTCGATAAATTCGATCAATACCTTCGCGTCAAGATCGGCCCCAACGGTGTTACCTTCGATTCGCACCGGCCGCGAGAAGGCGTCTTCCAGAAAACGGATACCTGGACGGTTGCCCGGCCTGCCGGCTCGCCGGTTACCGAAGAGCCCACGGACGAAGCAACAGCGTACGTGGGGGTTGAATACACCTATCAACTCCAATTGATTCACCGCGATCCGCGAACGGAGTGGTCGGTCGTCAAGGGGCCCGCCGGTCTGACCGTCGATCAATGCGGATTCCTTCGGGGCTGGATACCGAAAGCTGACGAAGCCGGTAAGAGTCATCCCATCGTTATCCGCGCGACCAACCCAAGGGGCGAGGCCATAAGAGAATGGCCCGTCCAAGTTGAGCCGTTGCCCGCCGACACCGTGACCATGTTCCCGTTTAACACCGGCCCGGAAGGCTGGACCCTCGAGACCTGGATGAAGGCCCGATACGGGCCGGCCAGCGTATCCTGGGAAAGGCTCGGAGGCCATCCCGGCGGAACGCTTTTCTCCGTGGGCCACGGGAATACCAACGATAACCGTTGCAGCCGGGAGGGCACGCACCTGACCCGCACGATTTCCACCCAGGGATTCAAGGATATACGTGTCGAATTCGACGTGATTGGCGATCTGGCCTCGTCCCCCTGCGGCGGCAGCGAAGGACTGGAGGGCGGTATCGACGGTTCGACCGACGATGAGCTCATCGTATCCTACAGTACCACCGGCCCGAAAGGTCCGTGGACAACGGCGCGCATCTTCAAGCCCGATGAATTGCCCGATCAGTGGACCCGCAAGGTCGTGGATTTGTCGGCCGTGGAAAAGGTCGCGAACAACCCCGAGTTCACCGTGCGGCTCACCTGGCAGTTCAATACCTTCGCCGATAGCGGCCGCATCGATAACGTCGTTATCAAAGGAACACGGTAGGCAGATGTAAAAAGCAAGGGGGGCGTTCGACTGAAGAACGCCCCTATCATCCGTCAATTCTTTATGCGGAGGCGGTTTCTTCCTCGGTCTTGCTCGGCCGGAAACCGATCAGGAAGACCACGCAGCATAGGGCCAGAAGGGCCGTTGGCACGAGATAGACCCGGCTCCAGTCGCCGTCAAACATACGGGTCAACCGCCCGGTCAGCAGCGATCCCACCAGCATGCCGCAGCCGATGGTCACCGACGCCAGGAAGCCCTGAGCGCTGGACTTGATGTCCTTGGGGGCGATCTTGTCGGCGAACATGAAGATCGCGGTGAAGAAAAATGCGAAGCCCACGCCGTGCAGGGCGACCGCGCTCACCACCAGCCAGGTCGGCTGGCCTATGGCGAAAATCAAGTCGCGCAGGCCCCACGCCGCGATCCCCAGAAGCATGGTCGCCCGGAACCCGAACTTGAGCAGGGCCAGCGGCAGCAGAACCATCATTACCATCTCGCACACCTGCCCGGCACTCAGCACCGTGCTTACATAGCCTTCCTTGATCCCAATTCCCCCTTGTAGAAAGTTCTGGGTCCAGACGAAGTAGAGCTGCAGTTCGATGGCCACAAAGAACGAGACCACCGCCATGACCGCGAACGCCGGATTCCGCAACATCTTGACGGCATCGAGAAACGCCAGTGGATTACCGGCCTGCTTGGATGGAGGAGTGCGGGGTAGGAATAAAGCATAAACCGCGTATACGATCGACAGGACGGCGGCCAGGTAGAGGCAGTCGCCCATCGCCGGTATTCGGAAAATCTGACCTATCTGGGTCATCCAAAGAGTGAAAAACCAGCCGATAACGATCCAGCCGATCGAACCGAACACCCGTATCTTGCTGAATTGCTGGTTAGGCCAATGCTGAAAGGTGATGGAGTTGGACAGGGCAATGGTAGGGGCGTAGAGAAGATTATATATCAACATACCGATGAACACGCCGTTAAAACTGTCGAGCTTGGCCACGAACAGGAGCACCACGCCGCCCAGCAACTGACTGAACGCCAGAAACCGCTGAGCCGAGAAGTAGCGGTCCGCGATTTGTCCGCCGATGAACGGGGCGATGATCGAGGCGATCGGCATGGTCATGTAGATCAGACCGATGCGCCCTAAATCCGCCAATCCGTCTGCCGTCTGAAACTCTTTCAGAGTCCCCAGGTGCAGCCCGAGGATCGGGGCCCAGATGCCCCACACGGCGTATTGCAGAAACATCATCAGCGACAGCCGGACGCGCAGGGACATGTCCAGACCGGCGGATGGCGGCATCAACTCGATTTGATTCGTATCGTTCATGGCTCTACCTGTTTCACGATGAAGCACGGATCGGTTCGGCCACGTCGGCCGACGGACAAAAGATGCCGCGAAGTTTAAGGCCAACCCCGCCGGTTTTCAACCAAACAAGACCGCGTTGTCGAGGGCGGTTTCGCCGGACCACTTGTCCACGCTACCGGTGTCACAGGTATAAGGCCGCGGATGTCGGTTCCGCCTCAGTTCGCGCAGTTGGAGGCCACGATAATCCCGTCACCACTGTAGCATCGTTGGAACGCGCTGAAATCGTCCTGGTCGATATCGTTGTCGCCATCAAAATCAACCCTGAGACAATGTTCGGAAGTCTGCGCGATCCCAGGCGCCGTAGCGCAATTTTGAAATTCCACCAAGTCATCCGCATCCACATCGCCGTCGAAGTTGAAATCGCCGAAGGGCAGCAATCCGCCGGCCGCGATCACGGCATTGCTTATCGCGAGGAAGTCGTCCCAGGTAATAACGGTGTCGGTGGGAGTAGCGGGATCGATGAGCTTGGCGTTGACCAGGTCCAACAGCTTGATCGAGCCGGTCTCATCCATGATGGATACACTCAGGGCGTCGGTAAGGTTGGTATAATTCTTGCTAAGCGCAGCCTGGACCGCCGTGACGTCCAGGCGGGTCACGACACCGTCGCGGTTCACATCCAGCTTATTGAATGCGTTGTGCATGGCGTCGTTGGGGATTCCGTTGACACTGCCGGTATGACTGAGGCTGTAGGCGCCTTCCGTCCCGCCGACACTCAGTCCGCCGGCGATCTGCTCGGGGGTAAGTACCGGAGCCGTCGCGAACGTCACCTGAGCCTCGGTTTTCTGCGCATCGGTGCCGTTATTCTGCAGCCAGTCCAGGGCGAAGTTCTTGCGCAACACGACATCGAGCGACCGTACCTTGTCCGGGAAAGCGTTCCCGCCGCCGGAGAGGGTCGTTGAGGAGGCGTTGTCCGCCAGGGCGGAACCGTGCGCCATTTGCCATAGATCCTTGCCGTCGAATCGGCCGTCCGTATTGAAGTCGCCGAGCACGATCAGGTCGCCCTTGGTCGGGTTGAAGGCCAGGTCGGCCTGCATCGCCAGGAAATCCGGATCCGAGGCCAGGGAAGGATCGCCCTGGTCCAGGGTTTTGTTGTTGGAACCCGACTGCTCGTTCCAATCGAGCGTCAAGCCGCTGCGCTGAAGCAGGTTCTGTGCCCGTTGGGCGGAGAACAGGTCGTTCAGGTCGCGAACCAGGAGGCTTTCGGCGTTGTTGCGTTTGAAATCGCCAAAAAACCAGTTGTACGTCAGGATGCGAATGTCTCCCCCGACGGGCGCGTTGTAGCTCAGCGGCTGGCCGTTAATGTCGAGGTTCACGCTGCCTATGCCCAGCCCATAGATGGTCTGGGGCTGGATGCCGGTGGTCAGGGTGCCGGGATCGGCGGGACAGAAGTAGTCGGCATAGGAGGAAGCGAGGAATGCATCGCGCACGGCGCCGTTGAGCGACGGATTAACTTGCGACGTATTGATTCCGTCCACGCTCTTGGTGACCTTCATCAACTGGGGCAGGATGTAGGCGTTATCCAGCAAGGACTTGGCGGGGCTGGCCTCGCTGACCCGCCCGTCGGTTCCGTAATCGTTTGCCGAGGCCACGACGTTGTCGCAGAAGTCCTTGGCATCGTTGCCGCTATTGTCGCCCTTGATGAGCGCTAGGCCGTATTCGGATGCGTTGGGCCGCTTGAGGCTCACGAAGCTGTATTGCGTGTAGAGCGGATAACTGCCATTGGTAATGTTGGTGGCCGTGACCCGGATGAATGCCCCGTCCGGCAGATCGCCCTCCGTGTAGCCGTTCTCGTCCCAGTTTTTATGGTCGGGCGCATTGGAGCCGTTTTGAAGATCGTCGGCATCATCCCGATAGTCGAGAATGCGAATGGGTTGGCGCCCGCCATTGGGGGGCGGGATGTTGACCCGCGCGTTGTTGGCGCAATCGGTCAGGTCCAAGGCGCCCACGCCCATGCGCGAGCGGGCAATGACCAGTTTCTGCTGGCTTCCCTCGCTGGTATGGTTGGAAAACCTCATGGCCGGTCCGACGATGGATTGCGTCGTGCCACCATCGGGAGCATATCCGTTGCCGTCGTCGTTTTCCCCCACGGCGAAGGAGGGATCAAGCCCGGTCATCAGGGCGGCCGCGTTGCGAACACCGGAACTGACATCCTGGGTGGCGACATTGAAGTCGGCTCCGTTAGCCAGCCGGCCGGTGGCCTGGAGCCACTGGGCATCGGCGCGGTTCAACCGGGTCAGGCCAGTCCCCGGATTGGCCGCGAAAGTGAGGGCGCTGGCGGCAAACATGGTGGAGTTGAGGTTGCCCGCCCCCCCCGTATTCCAAGGCCCGGAAGCGTAGTTCTCTCCGGTGTCCGGGTCGATTTTATCCGTGCTCATGTTGAGGATTGACTCGTCGTGAAGTTGCTGGCGGGCGTTCGGTACGCCGGGTGGGTTAAGGGGCAGGGCGGGGTTGCCTTGCCCGTATCCCGATTCGTTCGGCTTGAGGTCCCAGGCGGCCTGCGCCGGATTGCCTCTGGCGAAAGCCTGGACCAGAGCGCCTTCGGTGATCGCGACCTGGATCGGATCCTGGGCATCAGGATTCCATTCCGTATCGGATGTGTTGATCCCCAGATAAAAGCCGTTGGCCGTTCCCGGGACAGGCGTTCCCCACTGATCGGCCGGCGGGAAACCCAGTACATGCTGACCGCCGAAAACGTTGTGATTGACGTAGGTCGAATTGGCGGCCGACGCGTTGTACAAAGTATTGTCCATCAGGCTGTCATCGATCTGGCTGTCGGCCAGGGCCAACAGTCCACCCAGGGAACCCTGTTCATGGAATTCCAGGCGCAGGGCCGAATGGCTTTGCAGGTATCCGGTCGTTACATCCGGGGTGCTGAAGGTATTGGGTGCAAACTGCAAACTGGCCCCCGTGTAGATCGTGGCATCGGCTGGAATCGTGTAGGTGATTTCCGAACCCGCCGGACCGAGCGTAATGGAGTTGCCGGGAATGGGATTCAAGAGCGAACTACCGGTTGCCCTCATGAACGTCCGAATACCCGATGCACCGCCGAGCGAGATCGTGGGCACGGGGTTACCGACGCCGCGTAACGCCGCGGTGTTCGCCGCGGGGATGGTTGTTTCTCCAGCCCAAGCCGTTGAAACGATGGCTAAGGCCGAAGCCCATACCGTTACCCGACACCATCGTCCGGCCGTCGCGTTGAAGGCGTTTTTTTTCCCTCGGTTTCCTGTCATTTCCATCCTCCTTTAAGTTGGATTGTAGAATTCGGGCCCAGAGAGTTTTGCCCCGTTGGTCTGCTATTGGCATCATTACCGAACAATATCGTCCCCCGGAACCAGGCTATAGAATTTTTGTCCCCACTCGAAGGCGTCCAGCGTTTGGTAGATCGATTTGCTTTCCACGTGGCTGTCCATATATAGAAAATTGCTTTTGCGCCGGTTGGGCGTTCCGCTTCGCGGACCGTGGTTGCGGCCGACCCAATCCAACCGAGGCCGCATAAGGCATGAGGGCTCGGGATCGGGCGACAGGTCGGACGCCCGCAAGCGTCGCAGGGCGGGCAGGCCGATCAGCGATGGGCCGGTAAAGGCCACATCGAACGGATCGAAAGCGCTTCCCCCGCTCATCGGGGCAAAGCCGTGAATCGGACGATGGCTCTTGCAGACCGTACTTACGCCGTCGGAATGGGTTCCGGCGAGCGCTCGCCAGTCGGTGTTCCACTCCGTTGCCATAATGGTTCGACTGGGCTGGCGTACCTCTGCTTGGTTCACGTACCGGTAGTAGCGGAGAAGTTTCCGGCCGTCACAGACACTGCCTCGTATGAAAAATGGACGAGGGCACAAGGCCTCGTTCACCGTGTATGCGCAACGTGGAACCTGAACATCCACGACATCCGTCGCTTCCAGTCCCGGCTCAAGGTTGTCCGGTGTCGTATGAAACGGTGGAAGCCCGCCGCGCTCGAAAGCGGGACATTGAAAGGCTTCCGGCGGGACGCCCGCTTTTCCATAGATGTAACTTGACCAGTGGATGAACCCGTCATCCGCCGAAGCGCCCTTAAAGAGGTACGTAGGTGGAAACATGCCCTTATTAACGTTGGTGTAGATTGACATTCCCTGGCCAACGCTTCGCAAATTCATGGCACACTTAAGCATTCTAGCGGCTTGCCGGGCATCAAGAACCGCCGGCACCAATAACCCGATCAGAACCGCGATGATCCCCATGACCACGAGCATCTCCAGCAACGTGAAGCCAAGTGGGCGAGACCGGGTATTCCTTTGGGAAAACGTGATCATGATGGAGTTTCCGCGTCGAGTGGGGATTCCGTGTGGTCGGAATCATTACATCCCCAATAGTGTCAATATACCTGAACCTGCGTGTATGCTCAATACCCCGACCGATGAGCGTCGCCTTTGGGTTAGGTTTTATCGGCGGCCATGTGCCGGGCGACATCATGGGCTCGATGAGCGTCTTTGGCTCGAATGAGGACCGTTGCTCAGAAGCTCGGCCCGGCCGTTGCTATCGTTTCGGATTTCCAGGCCGACCAGCTTGTAAACATAGCCGGTGGCGGTCATCAGGGTGACGTCGGATTGACCGATGGAAAAGACCAGGGAAAGCAACTGACAATCGGCCGTAGTCGCCCGGCCGATCGCATTGATAAGGTTGTCGATGGATATAGCCCGTGGTCCCTGGTCCAGATAGTCCGTTCGTCGTTCCGTCAGGACCGTTTGGGTGGTGGCGATGTTTTCCATGACCGCCGTCATCGATTCATGGTAGGAAACCAGCAGGGCCGACTGGGTATCGATCTGGTTTTGAATCTGGAGGCGCAGCGCCTCGATTTCGTTCTGATATTGGCGGATTTCCGCGG